>DATBFV010000111.1:0-31450 GCA_036558345.1 Gemmatimonadales bacterium
TCGGCTTCCGGCACCTCGTTGCGGTCCAGGTAGAAGCCTTCGAGCGTGTTCTTCTTCGCGTGGAACCGCGCGACGCCGGCGAGCGCCCACGCTTTGCGGGCGTTGCTCCAGAAGCCGCCGCGGGTGCCGCCTTCGCCGCCGCCGTCCCACAGCAGCAGCCCGTGACCAATCTTGTATTGCGCGCGGCCGAACGTGAGCGTGAGCGCATCTTCTCCCGCGCCAATCGCCGTACCGGAGCGCCAGCCGATGTACAGGTCTTCGATCATGAACGAGGACGCTTCGGAGCCGACGATCGGCGGCGGGGCGTCGTAGGTCCGCTCACCGACCGCGCTGATCTTGCCGAAGAACTGCCCGCCTTTCTTGCCGTTGCGCCACGTGGCGGTGAGGGCAGGCTTCGCATAACTCTCGATCCAGTTGTCGCTGAGGTCGCCCGAGGGATCGGGCTTGACGTTGGTGTAGAGTGAGTGAGCAAATCCGAACGAGCCGAGTCCGGCATCGAAATTGAACGTCCACTGCACCTTCTTGGGCAGGCCCGTCGATCGGGCTTCCTGAGCGAGCGCCTGATTCGAAAAGGCCAGGAGAATGAGGCCAACGCTGTAGAAACGCATGTAAACTCCCCGGTCGCGTGGAAGGGACGGCACAGGCGAAAGTGTGCTCCGGCGCCTCAGGGGTCAGTATTGGACCTTTGTTCTATTCCATCTCCTTATGCTGCAAATGACATTGCCCTTCGGTATCCACCTTTCTTCTTGAATGGGGGAGCACCTGCCATGGTCGCGATGTATCGGCCCACCGTCGTCGCCACCGCAGTTTTGCTCGTCATCGCGGGATGCAAGGGCGATGGCGCGAAGGCCGCTCCCAGCGTCGTCGACGTCGTGGTCGCGCCGGTGCAAGTGCGCGACGTTCCGATCATTCAGGAGTGGGCCGCGCAGACGTTCGGTGCGAACGACGTCGAAGTCCGTGCGCGCGTCAAAGGATTCTTGACGCAGAAGCCGTACAAAGAGGGCTCGCTCGTGCACCGCGGCGACCTCCTGTTCCAGATCGACCCGCAGGAATATCAGACCGCGGTCGCACAGGCGCGGGCCACACTGAGCTCAGCCCAGGCGAGTCTCGGGAAGGCGAATGCCGATGTCGCGCGGCTCCGGCCGCTGGCCGAGCGTCACGCGGTCAGTCAACAGGATCTCGATCACGCGGTCGCCGCGCAGCAGGGGGCTGAAGGGGAGGTCGCCGCCGCGCGCGCCGCGATGAACACCGCGCAACTGAACCTCGGCTACACCAAGGTCACCGCTCCGATCACGGGTCTCGCCGGCGTCTCGCAGGCGGATGTCGGATCGCTCGTCGGCAGTCCAGGCCCGACGTTGCTCACCACCGTTTCACAGCTCGACACGATCAAAGTGAAGTTTCGGATTTCCGAGCAGGAGTATTTGATCCTGCGGCGCGCGATGGGTGACTCGGCGCCGACGGCCGCCCGTCGCCCGGGGCGGCTCGAGCTCGTGTTGGCCGATGGGTCTGTGTTCGACCACAAGGGCACGGTGGTCACCGTCGATCGCAACATCGATCCGACGACCGGGACGCTCGGCATCGAGGCGCTATTCCCCAATCCGAAAGGTTTCCTCCGCCCCGGACAGTTCGGGCGCGTGCGCGCGCCGGTGACGACGCGCACGGGCGCGATTCTCGTACCGCAACGGGCCGTCCGCGAGATGCAGGGCACGTTCAGCGTGGGCGTCCTCAAGCCCGACAGTACGGTGGAGATCCGCCCCGTCAAAGCCGGCGCGCGTGTCGGGAGCGACTGGGTCGTGGACACGGGACTCGTGGCCGGCGAGGTGATCGTCGTCGAGGGAATGCAGAAGGTGAGGCCCGGGGTCAAAGTGCGCGCGACTCAGACCCCGGCTGCGGCGGGAGCCGATACGGCCCGCGTGCAGACCCCCTCCGACACCTCCGGGACCCGGCACTAGACCATGGCGGATTTCTTCATTCGACGGCCCACGGTCGCCATCGTCATCGCGATCGTGACAGTCCTGTTGGGTCTCGCCGTGCTGAAGAAGCTTCCCATCGAGCAGTACCCCAGTCTCGCGCCACCAACGATCCGCGTCGAAACGACCTATCCCGGCGCCTCCGCCGAAGTCGTTGAGCAGTCGGTCGCGACGCCGATCGAGCAGCAGGTCAACGGCGTGGACAACATGATCTACATGAAGTCGCTGAACACCAGCGACGGCCGCATGCTGCTCGACGTGTCGTTCGAAGTCGAAATGAATCGCGACATGGCGAACGTGCTGACCCAGAACCGGGTCTCGCAGGCCCAGTCGCGACTGCCGCAGGAGGTGACGCAGCAGGGCGTGACGGTGAAGAAGATCAACCCGAGTATCCTGAACGTCATCTCGCTGTACTCGCCGAACGGGACCTACGACGCGCAGTTCCTGAACAACTACGCGATGATCAACGTCCGCGACGCGATTCTCCGCGTGCCCGGCGTGGCGCAGGTCGATCTGTACGGCGGCGCGGAATACAGCATGCGGATCTGGCTGCGGCCCGATCGGCTCGCGACGCTCGGACTCACGGCTTCGGACGTGATCTCGGCGATCAAGGAGCAGAACCTTCAGGCGCCGGCCGGTAAGGTCGGCGATGAGCCGGCGCCTCCGGGGCAGGAGTTCACGTATACCGTGCGCGCGCCCGGGCGGCTCGTGAATCCCGAAGAGTTCGACAACATCATCATCCGCCAGACCGCGGGCGGCGGGATCGTGCGGATCAAAGACGTCGGCCGCACCACACTGGGAAGTGAGAACTACCGCTCGTTCGGCAGACTGGACGGCAAGCCAGCGGGTGTGCTTGCCGTGTACCTGCTGCCGGGCGCGAACCAGCTCAAATCGGCTGAGGGCATTTACCACACGCTCGATGAGCTGAAGAAGTACTTCCCGGCGGACATGGACTACAAGATCACGTACGACACGACGCCCGCCGTCGAGGCGTCGATCGAGGGGATCCTCCACACGCTGGTCGAGGCGTTCATTCTCGTCACGCTGGTCGTGTTCATCTTCTTGCAGAGTTTCCGGGCGACCCTCATTCCGCTGTTGACGGTGCCCGTCTCGCTGATCGGCACCTTCATATTCTTCCCGCTGCTGGGCTTCTCGCTCAACACGCTCACGATGTTCGGCCTGGTGCTGGCGATCGGCATCGTGGTGGACGACGCGATCGTGGTGGTCGAAGCCGTCATGCACCACATCGAGCACGGCAAGACGCCGCATGATGCCACGGTGCAGGCGATGAAAGAAGTCTCGGGGCCGGTTGTGGCGATCGCGCTCATTCTGTGCGCCGTGTTCGTCCCGGTGGCGTTGCTCGGCGGCCTCATCGGGCGCCTGTACCAGCAGTTCGCCCTCACCATCGCCATTTCGGTGCTCCTGTCGGCGTTCAGCGCGCTGTCGCTGTCACCGGCTCTGTCGGCGATGATCCTGAAGCCGGCCAGGAAGGGCGAATCGACCAATCCGATCGCCAGGTTCTTCGCGAAGTTCTTCGGCTGGTTCAACCGTGTATTCGAGCGCGCCACGAACGGGTATGTCACGGTCTCACGGATCTTCGTGCGTCGCGCGGTCCTGGCGTTGGGCGTGATCGGCATCGCGATCGGTCTCACGGGTGGGTTGGCGAAAATATTGCCTGGCGGGTTCGTGCCGGACGAGGATCAGGGCATCTTCATGATCAACGTCCAGCTGCCACTCGGCTCCTCGCTGCAGCGCACCGATGCGGTGCTGCGGCAGATCGAGGGCATCCTCGCACAGACCGAGGGCGTGGATGCGTGCAACGCGATCGGCGGGCTGGGCATGCTCACGAACAGCTTCAGCCCCGAGTTCGGCTCGTTCTTCTGCCGGCTCAAGCCGTGGGACGAACGCAAGGGGAAGCCGCTGCACGTCGCGGGCATTCAAAAGACGGTCGGGGCGGCCCTCGCTGAGCTTCCCGGCGCGGTCGCGTTTCCGTTCATGCCACCGACGATCTCGGGGTTCGGCGCCGCCGGCGGGTTCAACTTCCTTCTACAAGATCGCAGCGGCACCATGACCGTCGAGGACCTGGGCCGGCAGACCCAGGCGTTCCTGACCGAAGCCCGGCAGCGGCCGGAGCTCGCGAACCTGTTCACGTCGTTCAACCCCACGACGCCCCAGATCTCGGTCACGCTCGATCGCGAAAAAGCGCGTGAGCTGGGAATCCCGATCAACGACGTGTTCCAGGGACTGTCCGCGTTCATGGGTGGCGCCTACGTCAACGACTTCAACCGCTTCGGACGTCTGTACCGTGTGTACGTGCAGGCCGAGCCGGCATTTCGGTCCCGGCCCGAGAACATCGGCCAGTTGTACGTGCGCAGCAGAACGACGAACGAAATGGCGCCGCTGTCCACGATGCTGCGTGTGACGCCGTCGTCCGGGACGGAGATCACGACCCGGTTCAATCTGTTCCGCTCGGTCGAAATCACCGGTGTCCCGGCGCCGGGCTACAGCTCGCAGCAGGCGATGAATGCGCTCGAGTCGGTTGCGCACGCCGTGCTGCCGTCCGAGATGGGTTTTGCCTACTCGGGTATGTCGTATCAAGAGAAGGTCGCGCCACCGGCAGCTCCAACCTTCATCCTCGCCATCGTATTCGTGTTCCTGCTGCTCGCGGCACAGTATGAGAGCTGGCGGCTTCCCTGGGCCGTGCTGCTCGATACGCCGCTGGTCGCGCTCGGCGCGTTTTTGGGCGCCTGGATCTTCCGCTTCGACAACAACGTGTACGTGCAGGTCGGTCTGATCATGCTGATCGGTCTCGCCGCGAAGAACGCGATTCTCATCGTGGAGTTCGCCAAGATGAAACACGACGAGGGAGCGGAGCTCGAAGAGGCGGCGCTCGAAGGTGCGAAGCTGCGGTTCCGGCCGATCCTCATGACGGCGTTCGCGTTCATTCTGGGTTGCGTGCCCCTGATGCGAGCGAGCGGATCAGGTGCGGCATCGCAGAACGTGATGGGCACCGCCGTGGTATTCGGCATGCTCATCGCAACGGTCGTCGGGTTGTTCATCATCCCCGGACTGTTCGCCTGGACCCAGCGGTGGAGCTTCGGCAAGAAGAAGACCGCTCAGAGGGCATCGGGGCCGCCGGCGCCGGCGGAGCCGGCGCTCGCCAAGAAGGCGACGAGCGCGCACTGATGTTCCGCACCTTCTATCGCCGGCTGGGGCTCTCGCTCGTTGCGCTGGTCCTCGCGGCTTGCGCCGCGGGGCCCAATTTCAAGCCGTCGCCGATCACCACGACCGTGCCGGAGCGCTGGCGCGACTCGACGATATCGACCCAGGACTCGTCCTACGCCAACCTGGCGTGGTGGGAGGTGCTGGGCGACACCACGCTGCAACAGCTGGTCCGGATCGCGCTGCGCGAGAACCGCGATCTGCGCGTCGCCCTCGCCAACGTCAATGAAGCGCGGGCGCGACTCGGCATTCAGCGCCTCGAGTTCCTGCCGCAGATCAATGTCAGCGGCACGGCCGCCGCCGTAAACGTCAACGACACCCTGCTGGGTCTGCGCACCGGCACCTACGGCTTTTTCGAGCTCGGGGCATCGCTCAGCTGGGAGCTCGATCTGTTCGGCCGGCTCCGGCGCCTCAATGAGTCCGCCAAAGCGAGCCTCCTCGCCACCGAGTATGGCCGCCGCGGCGTCATCATGACGGTGGTCGGTGACGTCGCCCGCGCGTACCTCGAGCTGCGCGATCTCGACCAGCAAGCCGTCATTGCGGCACAGCTAGTCGATCAACGCCGCCAATCGCTCGACCTGGCGCGCTCGCGGTTCGAAGGTGGGTTGACATCGGAGCTGGACGTCCGGCAGGGCGAATCGGAGCTCGCGCGCGCCGAGGGTCGCGTCGCGAACATTCAGCTACAAGCGAGTGAGAAAGAGCAGGAGCTCAACGTCCTGCTCGGCCGCATGCCCGGGACGGTGCCACGCGGGGCCGCGCTGATCAACCAGAGCTTCCGCACGGCGATCCCGCCGGGCTTGCCGTCGGGGTTGTTGCAGCGACGTCCCGATATTCGCGAGGCCGAACAGCTCATGCGGTCGGCCAATGCGATGATCGGCGCGGCGATCGCCGCGCGATTCCCCACGATCTCGCTGACGGGCGCGGGTGGGACGCGCACCGATCAAATCGAAAACCTGTTCAAGGCGGGGACGGGCTTCTGGCACCTGGCGACCAACGTGCTGCTTCCGATCATCAACTCGGGCCGCAGTGGCAAGCAGGTCCAGGTCGAGCGCGCGCGCACTGAAGCTGCGGTCGCGCGCTATGACGCGGTGGTCCTGAACGCGTTCCGTGAAGTCGAGAATGGGCTGGTCGCGTTGCAGCAGCTGCAGATCGAGGTCGGCGCCTCGGTGCGCCAGGTGGCCGCCGCGCGCCGCGCGGTCGTCCTGGCCGCCGATCGCTACCAGGGTGGGGTGGACAGCTACACGACATTGCTCGACGCGCAGCGCGTGCTCGGCGACGCCGAGCTGGGCGAGTCGAGTCTGCAGCGCCAGCAACGCGTCGCGGTCGTGCAGCTGTATCGCGCGCTCGGCGGCGGCTGGGATCCCGTGACTGACTCGCTGGCGATCCCGCACCCGCCGCGTTAAGCCTCAGCGAAACGCCACCGCCGCCACATACTGCGCCCAGAGTGTGCCTTGGGGCACGAGCACCGGTCCCAGCCGGTCGATGATCGCGAGCCCACCGCCATCGCGGGACATCGGTTTCAACCTGTTCTGAATATCCACCGCCGTAATCGGTCCATCGATCGCCACCAGTACCCAGTAACCCGCGACGTGTGTGCTGTCGGGTCGTGACGAAGCGCCCGTCAAGAGGCTTCCCGTCGGCGTGAATTGGCCCGCGCGACCCGACGACGGCGCGCCACTGATCACGGGCGACTCGATCGGCGACGGGATATCGCTGACGCTTATCGTATTGTTGCCCGCGCGCTTCTGCGTTTTGTCGCGGCTGCGCAGCGGAAAGAACAGATCGAGTCGGCCTTCTGGCGTCACCCAGAACAGCACCACGCTGGCGGGCCGCAGCAACTGGAAATCGACTCGGCTTTCCGACAGCGCCGTGAATCCCGGGCCGAAGTGATCGACTGCCCCCCGGACGTCCTGCTCGATCTGAGCGTGGAGTGGAGTGGCTGCTGCGATCGCCAGGAATAGCACGAGTTCTTTCAAGATGACCTCAGTTCAATTCCTCAATGTCTCGTGACTGCGGGAACGACGGCGAAGCCCACAGAAAAGGCCGACCAGTTCGTCGTACGCCCACCGATGAGCGCACTCGGAATCTGGAGCACGTTTTCCGACAAGGGTCCTTCGTCCAGCTCGAGGGCCTGGAGCCGGGCGTTGAGCGATCTCGGCGGCGTCGCTGCGTCGGATACAATTACGAGCCAGTATCCGGACTCCCGCTCGCGCGGTCGCATGGGCACACTGGGCGTCGTTCCTGCCGTCACGGCGCGATCGATGGTCCAACAGTCCGGATTCGGCTTTAGGTCGTTGTCGCTCTCGAAGCTGTCGCACGAGCCATAGACCGGACCGCTTGGGACATATGCTGGACTCGGCGCGTACGGGCGCCGAGGGGCCGTGCCGAACGAGTAGCGGCCCTGCGGCAAGGCACGATCGGCGCCGTCGCCCGCGGGATGCACTTGTTCGATGTCGCCATTGTCCAACACGCGTAACACCATCACGTGCCCGGGAGCGTCGAGCTGCAGTGTCATGGACTTGGCAGTCGCCGAAATAATCCCGGGCCCGAAGCCTTCGCCGAGGCCGAGGCGCGATTGGGGCGTGACTATTTCCCGGGGCGGCGCTGAGTGCGCGCAGGCAGCCAGAGTGACGGTAAGTGCCGGCACGTACGATCGAGAGGTTATCAGTCTCATCTGAGACCTCGCGGGGAGACCTTGGCTAATCTACACTTCGCCCCATGACTCGTTGCGGCACAATCGTCCTCGCCGGCCGGCCGAATGTCGGAAAGTCGACCTTGTTGAACGCGTTGGTGGGGGAGCACTTGGCGATTGTGTCCCCCAAGCCACAATCCACTCGCTTGCCTGTTGTTGGCCTGCTCACCAAAGACGACACGCAATACATCTTCACCGACTCGCCCGGACTCCTGGAACCAGAGTACAAGCTGCACGAGACAATGCGGGCCGCGGCGCTCCGTGCCATCGACGACGCCGAGGTCATCGCGTACCTGCATCCCCTGAACGAATATCCCGCGCCGCGGCTCGACCGCGTCGCCGCGCTGGCTCATCCACCGCGCGTCCCGATTGTCACAGTGTATACAAAGTCCGATCTGGTGACACCGTCCAACCGTCCAACCGTCCAACCGTCCGCCGTGTTCGTGTCGGCGGTGACCGGCGAGGGTATCGATCTGTTGCTCGCCAAGTTACGCGATCAGCTCGAGGAAGGTCCCTTTCATTATGATCCCGATGAACTCGCGACCCAGCCCATGCGGTTCTTCGCCGCGGAGTTTATTCGGGAGGCCGCGTTCGAGCAGTTGCACGAGGAGCTGCCTTACAGCGTCGCGTCCGAGATCGACGAGTTCCGAGAGAGCGCCGAGCCGGTATATATTCGGGCCGTGTTGTACGTCGAGCGGGACAGTCAGAAAGGCATCGTCATCGGCGAGGGCGGCCGCACGATCAAGGCCCTCGGCGCCGCGGCGCGCAGCAAGATCGAAGCGTTGATCGGGCGCCGCGTCTTTCTCGATCTGCACGTGAAAGTGCTGCCGAAGTGGCGCCGAGATGCGCCTTCCCTCAAGCGACTGGGGTACGGTGCGCCATGAGTCTTGCCCCCGATCTCCTCGAAATCCTCGTCTGTCCAAAGTGCAAAGGTCCGCTGGAGCATCGCACGAATCCCGAGGCGCTGGCGTGTCATGCCTGCCGACTGCTGTATGCCGTGGAAGACGACATTCCGATCATGCTGATCGATGAGGCGAAGCCTTTTTGAGAGAACGTTGGAATGTTGGACGGTTGGAATGTTGGTCTTTTCCAACATTCCAACCGTCCAACTTTCTGCGCAGGAACTCCCACTCAACACAGGGGCCCTGTTTCTCGTCTTTCCCGTGGGCGCTGCCGCCGTCGGGATGGGACAAACCGCGACCGCGGCAGCGGGGCGGGGGGAGGCGGCGTTCTGGAACCCTGCGGGTCTTGCGACGCTGACCGACGATGAGTTCGCGCTGCACTCTGCGACCCTCGTCGCCGGGCGCAGCAACGTGCTGGGCGCGTATTTCCCCTCGCGCGGCATTGGCGTCATCGGCGGCGCGGTGTATCTCGTCGACTATGGCGATCTCGATCGCACGGATCAAAACGGCAACACCATTGCTCGCATCGCGCCGCGCAATCTCGAGTTTCTCGCGTCCTATGCCACGAACCTGGGGGGGTCGTTCTTCTTCGGCGTCAGCTACAAGCTGGTACAGTTTCGTGTGGACTGCAGTGGCGACTGCCGCGACTTTCCGTCCGGCACGGGCGCGACGCACGCGCTCGATTTCGGCGGGCAGTTCAACGTCGGCGCGGGGCCGGATGGGCCACTGCGCGTCGGCATCGCGCTCCGCAATGTCGGGTTCCGACTGCAAGTCCAGAACAACGCGCAGGCCGATCCCCTCCCCACCCGTCTCGCGGTCGGCGCGCAGTATGAGCTGCGACTGCGTCCTATCACCCCGAACGATCTCTCTCAAGCCTTTGATGTAAAGCTCGCCGCCGACGTCGACAGCCCCTTTGGACAAACCGGCCAATCGGAAACGCGTCTCGGTGTGGACATCGGCTACCAGAAGCTCGTACGCGTCCGGGCGGGCTATGCGTTTGTCCAGGACGGGTTGAGCGGCCCGAGCGTAGGACTCGGCCTCGAGAGCGGCTCGCTCGGCATCGATCTGGCGCGCGCGTTTCTGACGGGATCGGACTTGCAGGTCGAGAGTCCGACATTCTTCTCGTTTCGGGTGACATTCTGACGCGGGTCGCCGGTACGCGTACCGTAGCGATCACGGCGGCCGCATTGGGAGCGCTGACGCCGGTGATGGCAGGGCAGCAGCAACAACAAAAACAACCGTCGCCCGGCGCGTTCGTGCGTCCGCTCGCCTCCTTGATCGTTCCCGGGACGGGACAGCTGCTCGCCAATCAGGACCGCGGTGCGGTGTATTTGGCGGCGGAGGTCTATCTCCTTTCGCGTTTCCTGCAGCTCGATCATGAGGCCACGCGCGAAGCACAGCGGTTTCAAGATCTCGCATTCGATGTAGCGCGGCATCCCTACGATCCCATGCGCAAAGACACGGTGTTCGAGTACTACGAGCAGATGGAGCGCTTCATCGAGAGCGGGGCTTACGATCTTGATCCCGGAGGCGCGTTCGTTCCCGAGCTCGATCCACAGACTTACAACGGGGCGATGTGGCTGCTCGCCCGCCGCACATTCTGGGAAGACCCCGACGTCCCTCCCGATCCCGCGTCGCCGCAGTATTGGCGAGCCGTGCAGTTCTACCAGTCCCGCGCGGTCGGCCCCAACTTCCAGTGGAGCTGGCGCGATCATTCGCTCGAGCACGAGGTGTACCGCGATTACATCAAGCGGAGCGACACCGCGTTTCGGCGCGCGCAGAGCTCGATCGGCCTGCTGCTGGCGAACCACGTCATCAGTGCGGTGGATGCGCTGATCTCGACGCGGATGAGCGCGGCCGCGGGCCGGAGTGCCTCGATGCGGACGACTGTGACACCAGGGTATTCGGAGATTCGGTTTTCGTTGACGTTCTAGCTGCGCTCCTCTAAAACAGCGACCTCGCCTCATGACCGAGATCATTGTCGCCCTCATCACCCTGACGGTGCTCGAGATCGTACTCGGCATCGACAACATCATTTTCATCTCCATCCTCGCCGGGAAACTGCCCGCCGAGCAGCAGGGACGGGCGCGCCGCGTCGGCCTGGCGGGCGCCATGCTCACGCGAATCGGTCTGCTG
The DNA here is from genome assembly GCA_036558345.1 of Gemmatimonadales bacterium. Lineage (GTDB taxonomy): Bacteria > Gemmatimonadota > Gemmatimonadetes > Gemmatimonadales > GWC2-71-9 > 20CM-2-65-7. The sequence goes on from DATBFV010000111.1 coordinate 10,923, forward strand.
GCGGTGCTGGCCTGGCTCATCGGTCTTACCGCACCCCTGTTTCACCTGCTCGGGCGACCGTTTTCGGGACGCGACCTCATCCTGATTGCGGGAGGACTGTTTCTACTGTTCAAGGCCACGCGCGAGATCCATGAGGGCCTCGAGGGCGACGCCGGACACGCCGGCACGCGGGTACGGGCGTCGTTCGCGAGCGTCGTGGGGCAGATCATGCTGCTCGATATCGTGTTCTCGCTCGACTCGGTGATCACCGCGGTCGGCATGGCACAACATCTGTGGGTCATGATCGTCGCGGTCGCGCTGGCGGTCGGCGTCATGATGTTCGCGGCAGCGCCCATCAGTACCTTTGTGCACCGTCACCCGACCGTGAAAATGTTGGCCTTGAGCTTCCTGCTGATGATCGGCGTGGCGTTGATCGCGGACGGACTCGGTCAACACATTCGGAAAGCGTACATCTATTTCGCGATGGGCTTCTCGGTGATGGTGGAGATGCTCAACCTGCGCGTCCGTGCGCGCAGCAGGCCGGTCGAGTTGCGCGAGGCGTACACCGCCGAAGTGCCGGCGCCCGGCAGTTAATTTGACACGGGAGGCGACGAGGCCTAAGTTTAGGCGGTTTCTACCCTTACGAGAGGAGTAAGGTGCGGTCGCGCCAAGCCATTCTCTTCTTCTCGCCGGCTGGACGTTCCGTACCTGACTTCGTGACCGCCTGGGTCAACGGGAAGGGATGGCCCATCATCCCGCTCCCGCAGGCCGGAGGGGTGGAAGAGCGCGTGCTGCGTGCGCCGCCGACGCTCGTCGTGATCGACGCCGAGAGCGCGGGCGATGAAGGGATGGCGCTCTGTGCCACGCTGAAGAGCGACGCCTATACGGCGATCGTCCCCCTCGTCGTGGTGACCAATCGCCACGCGACGGACACGGTGCGGAAGTGGTTCGCGGCGGGCGCCGATGAAGTGATCACGCCGTTGTTCGAGCCAGGCGAGCAGTCGGGGCGGCTGGACGCCTTGGTGAACCGGGCGCAGCGCGACGTGGCGGTGAATCCCTCGACGCGGCTCCCCGGGACGACGGAGATCGAGCGCGAGATCAAACGGCGCATGGAGCTGGGCGAGTTTTTCGCCGTGTGTTACGCCGACCTCGATCACTTCAAGGAATACAACGATCGCTACAGCTACTACGACGGCGATCGCGTGATCTACTTGCTCTCCCGCATCCTGCATGACGTGGTGCGGGGGATGCTCGGGAAGCAAGGATTTGTCGGGCACATCGGGGGCGACGACTTCATCTTCGTGCTGCCGATCGAGAGCATCGCGGCGGTTTGCAGCGAAGTGCTCGATGTGTTCGATACGCTGGTTCCGTTTCAGTACAACGAGCAGGACCGCCGCGCAGGCTACTACTTCGGCAAGGACCGGCGTGGTCAGCTGCATCGCGTCCCGCTGATGACGCTGTCGATCGGCGTCGTCACGAATCAGCACCGCCGATTCGCGCATCCAGCGCAGGTGAGCGAGCTGGCGACGGAGATGAAGAGCTACGCCAAGACGCAGGCGGGATCGGTGTTCGTGGTGGATCGCCGGCATGACCGCGATCATGGAGAAGAGAGCGGAGAGATCGAGGCGTGAACGTCACTTGTCCGTCGTGCGAAACGGTGTATCGCGTGGATCCGACCAAGGTCCCCGCCGGCGGCTTACGCGCGCGGTGCAGCGTTTGCAACAATGTCTTCGCGGTGAGTCCCGACGGTGCGGGGGCGCCTTCCGCATCCGCGCCGGCCGCGCCGCCACCGCCATCGCAGCCAGCGCAGCCGCGGCAGCCACCGCAGCCAACGGTCACGACGGCACCGAGGGCCGCCGCACCACCAGCGCGCCCAGCGATGCCCGTCGCGCCGCCCTCCCCCTCCATCGCGCGCCCTGCAGCCCCGGCGCGGCCGACGGCCCCGGCGGCCCCGGCGGCCCCGCGTCCGAAGGCGGCCGCGACGCCGCCAGTACCAGCACCACAGCCCCCGCCGCCCCCGCCGCCCCCGCCGCCCCCGCCACCCCCGCCGGCCCGTCCGGCTCCGGCGCCCGTACAGGCTCCGGTCGCCTCGGCTCCTCCGCCCCCGCTCCAACCGTCTCCGGCGTCCGCGCCGGCGGCTCCGGCGGCTCAGGCGCCTATAGGCAAGCGCAGTACGGGGCCGCTCCGGCCGGTGAATCCGTTCATGGTCCAGGATCCGAAGCAGAAGGCGCGCCGTCTCGCACGGGCTTTGATCTCGGACATGCTCGTGTATCATCCGGAGAAGCGGCAGCAGGGAATTCGCGACGGCACGCTGCCGCAGCTCTTCAAGGACGAGATCGAGAAGAGCTGGCAGGAATACGTCGAGCAGGTTGGGGCCGACATGGCGCAGAGTACGCCGTTCTGGACCGAGGCGCTGAACGAAATTCTCGCTGGGGGAAAGAAGCTGTTCTAATGAGTCTGACCGACCGTTTTGCCGATTTCGATCGTCGTCTCATTGAGCTCAGGGGCTTCCTTTGACGTCGAAGGGAAGGCCGCTCGCCTCGCGGAGCTCGAGCACAAGATGGCGGACGGCTCGCTCTGGGCCGATTCCGAGCGCGCGCGCCAGACCGTCACCGAAGTCAAATCGCTGAAGGGTTGGCTCGAGCCCTATCACGCGCTGCGCAAGCGCGTCGATGAGGGGCGCGAGCTCAACGAGCTGCTCGAAGCCGAATCCCACATCGATCTCGCCATGCAGCGCCAGCTCGAGACTGAGGCGGATGAAATCGCCGGCCGCCTCGAGTCGCTCGAGATGCAGAACATGTTGCAGGGTCCGGACGACGCGCGCGACGCGCTGCTGACGATTCACCCCGGAGCCGGCGGCACGGAATCGCAGGACTGGGCCGAGATGCTCGTGCGGATGTACACGCGCTGGGCCGAGCGGCGCGGCTTCGCGGTCAACGTGCTCGACATTCTCCCGGGTGAAGAGGCGGGAATCAAATCCGCCGAGATCGAGATCCGGGGGCAGTACGCGTTCGGTCTCCTGAAGGCGGAGAAGGGCGTGCATCGCTTGGTGCGGATCTCGCCGTTCGACTCGCAGTCGCGGCGGCACACGTCGTTCGCGTCGGTGTTCGTCTATCCCGAGGTGGACGACGAGATCGAAATCGAAATCAAGGACGACGACCTCCGCATCGACGTCTTCCGTGCCTCGGGCAAGGGTGGACAGCACGTCAACAAGACGTCATCTGCGGTCCGGATCACACACTTGCCCTCGGGGATTGTCGTATCGTGTCAGCAGGAGCGCAGCCAGGGCAAAAACAAGGCGACGGCGATGAAGATGCTGAAGGCGCGGTTGTACGAGCGCGCCGTGGCCGAGCGCGAGGCCAAGAAGGCGGAAGTGGACAAGCAGAAGACCGACATCGCGTGGGGCAATCAGATCCGCTCGTACGTGTTCCAGCCGTACACGATGGTGAACGATCATCGCACCGAGCTGAAAGTCAGCGACGTGCACAAAGTTATGGATGGCGATCTCGATCCATTCATCGAGGCCTTTCTGAAGCGGTTCGGGAGCAAAGCGGCGTAATGGCGGAGACCGAGCGGAGCTTTGTCGAAGCGGCGCGGCGCGACAAGCTGAAAGAGCTGGTCGAGCGCGGCGTTGCGCCGTTCGCGTACCGGTTCCAGCGCAGCGCGACCGCTCGACAGGCGCTCGACTCGTACAAGGCCGACGATGATCCCACGTCCTATGCCCTGGCCGGGCGGCTCGTCGCGCTGCGTCCCCACGGCAAGACCACCTTCGCGCATCTCGAGGACGCGAGCGGCAAGATCCAGCTCTACTTCAAGGGCGACGAGCTCGGCGACGCGTACCAATTGCTCGAGCTGCTCGACCTCGGTGATCACGTCGGGGTCGAGGGTCGGTTGATGAAGACGCGCACCGGCGAGATCACCCTGCGCGTCGCGCGGCTCACGCTGCTCGCCAAAGCGCTCCGCCCGCTACCGCTCGGGAAGGAGGACGCGAGCGGGGTCAAACACGGTGAGCTGTCCGATCCGGAGCTGCGCTACCGGCAACGCTACGCCGACCTGGCCGTGCATCCCGAAGTGCGCGAAGTGTTCCGGTTGCGAACCAGGATCGTGCAAGGCATCCGAGCATTCCTCGACGCCAGGGGGTATTTGGAAGTGGAGACGCCGGTGCTGCAGCCCCTCTACGGTGGCGCGGCCGCGGTTCCATTCAAGACGCATTGGGAAGCACTGGACGCGACGTTCTATCTGCGCATCGCCGACGAGCTCTACCTGAAGCGCTGCCTCGTCGGCGGGCTCGAGCGGGTCTATGAGATCGGCCACGACTTCCGCAACGAGGGGCTGTCGCGATTTCACAATCCGGAATTCACGATGGCGGAGTGGTACGAGGCATACGCGGATTACAACGACATGGCGGCGCTGACCGAGGAGATGCTGGCGACCATCGTGCAGCAGCTCTTCGGAACGCTTGTGCTCGAGCGTCACGGCGCCACGCTGTCGTTCGAGCGCCCGTTCGCGCGGAAAGACTATTACGGTCTCGTGCGCGAGCACGCCGGCGTGGATCTCACCACCGCAAAAGACGCCGAGCTGCGGGCCGTGCTCAAACGCCACAACGTGCCGCCTGCCGAAATGGAAAAGCTGAACGGCGCGAAGCTGGTCGACGAGGTATTCAAGACCAGTGTCGAGCCGAAGCTCGTGCAGCCGACGTTCGTGATGGACTATCCGCTCGCGCTGTCGCCACTCGCGAAACCCAAGCGCGGCGATCCCAGCCGGGTCGAACGCTGGGAGCTGTTCGTGCAGCACCGGGAGCTCGCCAATGCGTTCAGTGAGCTCAACGATCCCGACGAGCAGCGGCGACGCTTCGAGCAACAGGCCGCGTTCCGGGCCGCCGGCGACGTCGAGGCACAGCAGCTGGACGAAGACTTCGTGCGAGCGCTCGAGTACGGGATGCCCCCCGCGGGCGGGGTAGGCATGGGTGTCGACCGGCTGACCATGATTCTGGCCGACCAGACGAGCATCCGCGACGTCATCCTGTTCCCGATGCTCAGGCCTGAGTGATGTCGCTCGCCCTCCTAGTGCTGAGGATTCTCCTCGTCGTCGCGACGGGCGCGGCGCTGTTTGTGCTGGTGACCAACTGGCCGTCGCGTCTCGACCTGCGCGTGGCGATGCGGTACCTCCGCAGCCGCCGCTCCTCGCGGCTGCTCTCGCTCATCACCGTCATCGCGGTCGGCGGCGTCACCATCGGTGTCATGGCACTGGTCATCGTGCTGGGTGTGATGAACGGCATGCAGAACGACCTGCGGGAAAAAATCCTGGTCGTCAATCCGCATCTGCGCATCCTGACATACGGCGAAGGGCTCCGGGTCGACGATTGGCCGCAGGCGCTCGCGAAGGTCAAGCGCAACCCGGGTGTTGTCGCGGCGGCGCCCTTCGTCATGACGCAGGGCCTCATTTCCGCCGGGCACGACTACGCCGAGGGCGTGATGGTCATCGGCATCGACGCGGACACGGGGTCGCGCGCGGTGACCAGCTTGCCGCGGTACTTCACCAAAGGTGATCTGGCCTTCCGGACCACTCAGCCCAACGTGGAGGCTGGGGTCGCGGTCGGGACGCGGCTCGCGAGTAAGCTGTCCGCATATCCCGGGACCGTGATCACGATGGTGGCCCCCGCCGGCTCGCAATTCAATCGCAGCCTCGGGGCCTTCATTCCGAAGTATCGCCGCTACGAAGTCACCGGGACATTCGAAACGGGGATGTACGACTACGACAACAGTTACGTGCTGATGACGCGGCAGGCGGCCCAGGACTTCGCAGGACTGGGCAGTGCCGTGACCGGTATCGAGGTGCGACTCGCCCATCCCGAACAGGCGACCCTCGCCGGCCAGCAAATCGAATCCGCACTCGGTTATCCGTTCCGCGCACTCGATTGGCAACTGCAGAACCGCTCGCTGTTCTCGGCCCTCAAGCTCGAAAAGCTTGCCATGGGACTGGTGGTGTTCCTGATTTGCGTGGTGGCAGCGTTCAACGTCGTGGGCACGCTGACGATGGTGGTCCGAGACAAAACGCGCGAGATCGGCATCCTCATGGCGATGGGGATGCAGCGTAACCGCATCCGGCGCGTGTTCCTCATTCAGGGCATTTTCATCGGACTGGTCGGCACGGCGCTCGGCGCGATCCTGGGACTGATCGTCGGCACGAGCGTGAACAACGGGCACTTGATCCCGATCGATCCCTCGATCTACTTCATCGATCACCTGCCAGTGCTGAACAATCCGCTGGACGCCCTGGTGGTCATCGGCGCGAGCCTGGTCATCGCCACCCTGGCGCCGCTGTACCCCAGCACGCAGGCGGCCCGGCTCGACCCGGTTACCGCGATCCGGTACGAATGAACGCGCTCCTCGTGGCCAGGACCATTCGCCGCGTATTCGCCGGCGGCGACGGGCAGCTCCTCGAGATTCTGCGCGGCGTCGACATGGAGGTGCGGCGCGGCGAGTTCGTCGCGATCGTCGGCGCGTCCGGGGCGGGGAAGAGCACGCTCCTGCATCTGCTCGGCGCGCTCGACAGTCCCACGACAGGGGACGTCTGGCTGGACGGCTCGCGCTATGCCGACCTCGACGCTCGGGGTGCCGCGGAGCTCAGGAACCGAAAACTCGGATTCGTGTTCCAGTTTCATCATCTGTTGCGCGAGTTTACGGCGCTGGAAAACGTCATGATGCCGTTGCTGATCGGCGGAACGTCGCCGCGGAAAGCGCGCTCCCGCGCGGAGGAGGTCCTCTCCGAAGTCGGCCTTGCGGGGCGCATGAGTCACCGGCCGGCCGAGCTGTCGGGCGGCGAGCAGCAGCGCTGCGCGGTCGCGCGCGCGCTCGTGCACGATCCGACCGTCGTGCTGGCGGACGAGCCGTCAGGCAATCTGGACCATGCGAATGCCGAGCGGCTGCACGAGATCTTCTTCCGCCTGGCGCGCGAGTACGAGACAGCGGTGGTCGTCGTCACCCACAACCGGCAGTTGGCGGGACGGGCGGACCGGGTCCTGTTACTGGAGGACGGCCGGCTCACAACGGTGAGCTCGGTCGATGCGATTCCCTGATGCTGTGCGATAACTGCAAAGAGCGCGACGCCATCATCAACCTCACTCAGGTCGAGCATGACTCGAAAGTCACGCTCCACCTGTGCGAGCAATGTGCCCAGCAAAAGGGCGTCGAAACCGGCGGTGCCGTCCTGAAGAGCCCGTTGGGCAATTTCCTGGGCGCGGTAGTGAAAGGCGGCAGTCCCGGCGCCCTCGTCCCCGCCGCCGGCGATGGGCTGCGCTGCCCTGCGTGCGGCAGTACGCTCCGCGACTTCCGTGACTCCGGGCGGCTGGGCTGCGATCAGTGCTACGTCTCCTTCGATACGCACTTGCGCGACTTATTGCGCCGGCTGCACGGCTCGAGCCAACACGTGGGCGAGCGCTACCAGGCTCCGGGAACGGGACAAAACGGCGATGACGCCGATCCGCGCAGCCGACTGCTCGACCTGAAGGCGCAGCTACGCCGTGCCGTCGAGGGCGAAAATTTCGAATTGGCGGCCGAGCTGCGCGACCGCATCCGAGTGCTCGAGTAATGGATCTCTCACTGTTGCCTGACGGTGGCATGCGCTGGCTGGATGCGTCCGGCCCGAAGTCGACGATCGTGCTCTCGACCCGAATCCGGCTGGCGCGCAATGTCCACGGCGTGCCGTTCAGCCAGCGGGCCAAGGACTCCGATCGGACCGCCGTGCTGCAACGGGTGAGCGAAGCGGCCGCGGCCACCGAACATCTTGCGAATGCCGTGGCATTTCACCTGGATCACATGGAACGGTCAGAACGGCAGCTGCTTCACGAACGCCATCTTGTCAGTAAGGAGTTGGCGGGCTTGGAGCGCGAGACGCGGGCGCGGCCCGGCGCCGCGCTGCTGGTGCAGGACCAGGTGGGTGTGATGGTAAATGAAGAGGACCATCTGCGATTGCACGGCATGTGGTCGGGATTCGATTTGGAAGATGCCTATGCCGCTGTCGAAGCAGTGGATGCCGAACTCGGTAAGCTCGTTCCTTTCGCCTTTCATCCTGAATTTGGCTATCTTACGTCCTGTCCGACGAATGCAGGCACCGGGTTGCGTGCGAGTGTGCTTATCCATTTGCCGGGCCTTGTTTTGACCAAGGAAATCAACAAAGTTCTGCAAGGACTCTCGCAGGTAGGCTTAACCTTTCGGGGCTTGTACGGGGAAGGCAGTGAAGTCGTCGGGAATTTCTTCCAGTTGTCCAACCAAACGACCTTGGGGAAGACAGAAGACGAGCTGATCGATCACCTCGGGAAGATCGTGCGGCAGGTTGTCGAATACGAGGAGCAGGCACGGGACGTGCTATTGAGGACGGCGCCCGAGGAAGTGGAAGACAAGACATGGCGGGCGTATGGGCTGCTGAAGCATGCGCGGCGCCTGTCGTTTGAAGAGACGATGAACCTGCTGAGCGGAGTGCGGCTGGGTGTGAGTCTCAAGCTGCTGCCAGGGCCGGGGGTGTATACACTCAACAAGCTGCTGATCTACACGCAGCCTGCGCACCTGGCGGCAATGGACGGACGGTCGACGGGCGACCGGGAGTTGCCCACGGTCCGCGCTGCGTTTGTGCGGCGCCTGCTCGAAGCGGAGTCCAGCTGAACGCGAAAGGGTGAGTTCGACATAGATGAACGGCTACAATTTCACGGATCGAGTTCGGAAAGTTCTGCAGATGGCCCGCGAAGAAGCGGCCCGTCTGCATCACGAGTACGTCGGCACGGAGCACATTCTGCTCGGCTTGATCCGCGAGGGCGAGGGCGTCGCCGCAGCGGTCCTGACCAATCTCAACGTCGATCTCGAAGAGATTCAGCAGAAAATCGAGGAGACGGTCAAGAAGGGCAAAGCCGCAGCCGCCGCCGGTCCGGATCTTCCGTACACGTCGCGAGCCAAGAAAGTGCTCGAGCTGGCGATGAGCGAGGCGCGCGAGCTCAATCATTCTTATGTGGGCACCGAGCACCTGCTGCTCGGATTGCTGCGAGAAGAGAAGGGGATCGCCGCGCAGGTGTTGACCGACGCGGGCGTGAACCTCGAGCAGGCGCGCGCGGAGACGCTGCGGCTGCTCGGCAGCGAGATGCCGCAGACGCCTGCGGGCGGTGGCACCGGCGCGCAGCCGACGCCCCCCAAGAGCGAGAAGAAATCGAAAACGCCGGCACTCGACCACTTCTGCCGCGATCTCACGCAGCTCGCCGGCGAAGGCTCGCTCGATCCGACGATCGGGCGTCAGAAGGAAATCGAGCGCGTGATGGAGATCCTGTCGCGGCGCAAGAAGAACAACCCGGTCCTCATCGGCGAGCCCGGCGTCGGCAAGACAGCCATCGTCGAAGGCCTCGCTCAGCTGATCGCGAGCGGGCAGTGCCCCGACGCCCTCAAGGATCACCGCGTCCTGTCGCTCGACATGGCCGCCGTCATCGCCGGGACCAAGTATCGCGGGCAGTTCGAGGAGCGCCTCAAGGCGGTCATCAACGAGATCGCGCAAAACAAGAACATCATTCTGTTCATCGACGAGTTGCACACACTCGTGGGCGCGGGCGCCGCCGAAGGCGCCGTCGACGCATCCAACATGCTGAAGCCCGCGCTGGCGCGCGGCGAGCTGCAGTGCGTCGGCGCGTCCACCCTGAACGAGTACCGTAAGTACATCGAGAAGGACGGCGCGCTGGAGCGGCGCTTCCAGACGGTGATCGTCGATCCGCCAACCGTGGACGAGACGATCGAAATCCTCAAAGGCCTCCGGAAGCGTTACGAGGATCACCACCGCGTGATCATTCCGGATGAGACGCTCATCGAGGCGGCCAAGCTGTCGGAGCGCTACATCACCGATCGCTTCCTGCCCGATAAGGCGATCGACGTGATCGACGAAGCGGGCGCCCGGGCTCGGCTCGCGGCGCAGGTGCCGCCGCCCGAGGTCGCCGAGCTGAAGGAGAAGCTCGAGGGGATCAACGGCGACAAGGAAGCAGCCGTGCGCGATCAGAACTTCGAGCGCGCTGCGTCGCTCCGCGATTCCGAGCGCGAGCTGCAGGCCGAGATCCGGCGCAAGCAGGAGGAGTGGGAGCGCGAGCGCCAGACCCGGCGGCCGACGATCAACGAGGAAGGCGTCGCCTTCATCGTGTCGCGCTGGACCGGCATCCCGGTCACCCGGCTGCAGGAAGCCGAGACCGCGCGGCTCCTCCGCATGGAAGACGAGCTGCACCAGAGCGTCGTCGGCCAGAACGAAGCGATCGAGGTGATCTCGCGGGCGATCCGGCGCAGCCGGGCCGGCCTCAAGGATCCCAAGCGCCCCATCGGTTCCTTCATCTTCAGTGGTCCGACGGGCGTGGGCAAAACCGAGCTGGCGCGTGCACTGGCGCGGTTCCTGTTCGCCGACGCGAACGCGCTGATCCGCGTCGACATGTCGGAGTACATGGAGAAGTTCTCCGTCAGCCGCCTGATCGGCGCGCCGCCGGGATACGTCGGCTACGAGGACTCCGGGACGCTGACCAAGGCCGTGCGGCGCAAGCCGTACTCCGTGGTGCTGCTCGACGAAATCGAGAAGGCGCATCCCGACGTCTTCAACATCTTGCTGCAGGTGCTCGACGAAGGCCATCTGACCGACAACTACGGCCGCGTGATCGATTTCAAGAACACCGTCGTGATCATGACGTCGAACGTCGGCGCCCGCGACGTGGCCAAGGGCAAAGCGCTCGGCTTCGGCAAGCCGGACGCGCGGAACGAGTTCGAGCGCATGTCGGAGAAGGTCAAGGAAGAGATCAACAAGGTATTCAATCCCGAATTCCTGAACCGGCTGGACGACGTGATCGTATTTCACGCGCTCACGCGCGAGCACATTGCGCAGATCGTGTCGATTCTCGCGCGCGACGTGCAGAAGCGTCTGGGCGAAGAAGAGCTCACCCTGCGGCTCACGCAGGCGGCGACCGACTTCCTGGTCGACCACGGGTACGACGAGCATTTTGGCGCGCGACCCTTGAAGCGCGCCATTCAGAAGTACGTCGAGGACCCGCTGTCGGAGAAGATCCTGGTCGGGGATTTCGCAAAGGGTGACGAGATCGAGGTGGACGTCGCCCCCGACAAGGAGCGCCTGGCTTTCCGGGCACTCTCCGGCTCGAAGGCGTGATTCGCCGGCTCACTCTTCCAATCGTATTGAGTCTTGCCGCCGTCGCCCCGGGCCTGTGCGCTGCACAGGCCGGGGGTGCGGGGGCCACGTTGAACGCCCAGGCGCCCGTGCCGGACTCGATCGCCGTGGTGGGGAATCGCCGTAACACCCCGATCAGCGTCATCCAGCTCAGCGGGCTCGCTCCCGGGCATCCGATCAATTACCGCGACGTCCAGCGCGCAATCCAGGCGCTGTACAGCAGTGGACAGTTCGATCAGGTCGACCTCGACCAGATGGAAGCGGACGGCAAGAACGTTCTCGTGATTCACGTGCACGAGCGGCCCCTGCTCGTCAAATGGGCGGTTCGAGGCGTCGAGCGCCTTCCCGAGCACAGCGTGCACGACAAGGTCCAGCTCGCGGAAACGAGACCGCTCGATCCCGCGGCCGTGGAGCGCTCACGTGCCCGGATCGATTCGTTCTACCATGCGCAAGGCTACTATCTCGCGCACGCCACGCCGATCTATGCCTACGAGCACGATTCGGCCGGCGTGCGCGTCGTCTTCGACATCTTCGAAGGGCGTCGAGTCGCGATCGCGAGCGTCGACTTCCAGGGTAACACACACTTTACCGACGAAGCGCTCTCGGCGCAGATGACCTCGCGGCCCGAGGGATTCTGGTGGTTCCGCTCGGGCGAGTACAACGACGACAAGATCGGCGACGATCTGCATCAGAAGCTGCCGGCATTTTACGGGAAGCAGGGCTACGTCGACTTCCAGGTCCTCGATGACTCGCTGGCCGTCAACGAGAAAACCGGTAAAGCGACGCTCGTGGTGAGCGTGAGCGAGGGCGACCCGTACCGAATCGGTTCGTTCGAGATCGTCGGCAACCGGCGCTTCTCCACGGACGAGCTGGAGACGTTCTACCCGTTCCGGGCCGGCCAAAGCACCGGCTTCCTGGGCATGGGCACGAAGCACACGGTGTACTTCGACGACCAGCAGTGGCAGGATGCTACCCGCAAGCTCCAGACCCTCTATTACAACAACGGCTACATCTACGTCAGCGTGCGGCCGGACGTGCTCAGACGCGTCGGGCCGGACGGCAAGCCCGTGGTGGACCTGCGCTGGGTGATCACCGAAGGACAGCCGGCCGTCGTCGCGCACGTCGAGATCCGCGGCAACGACGTCACACACGAGCGCGTGATCCGCGAAGCGATCGTGATGGTTCCCGGCGACGTGTTCCGGCAGGATGCGCTGCTCGCGTCCTACCAGCGTGTCTCGAACCTCGGCTTTTTCAACCAGCCGCTGCCGTTCCCCGACACCAAGCCGGCGAACGACCAGGGTGACATCGACGTCGTGTTCAAAGTCTCGGAGAAGCGCACCGGCAACATCAACTTCGGTGCCTCGGTGGGGCAGGGCACCGGCGTCGGCGGCTTCCTCGGTCTCGACGAGCCAAATCTGTTCGGGCAGGGCAAGCGCGGCCGGTTCCAGTGGCAATTCGGAAAGAACATCAACGACTTCGACGTGTCGTACACCGATCCCGCTGTGCGGGAATCGCGCATCTCGGCGACGATCGGCGTGCATAACACCCGCGTGCGCTACGTCATCGCCGACGTCGGCCGCCTGCGGCGCCGCGGCGGCAACCTGCAGCTCGGCTTCCCGGTGTTCGGGGACAACTACACGCGCCTGTATCTGAACTACGGCCTCGATCAGCAGAGCTTCGCCGGCTCTGCGTCGAACCTCGCGTTCTCGGCGGCGTTCCGTTGCAACGATTGTATCCGCTCGACACTCGGCGCATCGCTGATGCGCGACACGCGAATCGATCTGCCGTTCCCTACCGCGGGGACCATGGTGCAGCTCGGCCTCTCGCAGAGCGGCGGACCGCTCGGCGGCGCGGGCAACTTCCAGCGCATCGACCTCGAGGGGCACTTCTACGCCCCGATCGGCACGCTCGGCAATCCCACCACGTCCAACGTGAAGTTCGTGCTGGGCTTCTCGTCGCGGTCCGGCTTCGTGTTCGGCTACTCTCCCTTCTTCGAGCAGCTGTTCACCTTGGGCGGCACGCAGTTCTTCATTCCGCTGCGCGGCTATGACGAGGCATCCATCACGCCGTTCGGGTACGATCCCACCGCCGGTACCACCGGCGCGAGCCCGAATGCCTTCGGCAAGGCGTTCTTCACGTTTACCGGCGAGCTGGGGATGCGCGTGTCGCAGATGCTGTATCTGTCGACCTTCCTGGACGCCGGAAACGTCTGGAATCGGCCGGCGCAGTTCGACCCCACCCGGCTGTTCCGTGGCGCCGGTATTGGGGCGGCGGTAATTTCGCCCCTCGGACCGCTCGGGATCGACTACGCCTATGGCTTCGATCGGACGGATGCCTTTGGCAATCCCAAGCCAGCCTGGAAACTGCACTTCAAGCTCGGCAATTTCTTCTAAGCCATACCACCACACCACGTCCTACTTCGGGAGTTCGTGCGTTATGCAGCGTCTCGTCTTCGTGTCGCTCGCCGCCGTCGTGCTGTTGGCAACGGTCTCTACCGCCGCGCCGGCGCAAGCCGGCCGCCCCGGCGCCCCACCGCCTCCTCCGGCTCCGGCGTCGGCCCCGGCGACGCAGCAGACCGCCACCGTGCCTGTGGCGCGGATCGCCTACGTCAATCTCCAGGAGGTGCTGCGCCGCACGCCGGGATACGTGGCCGCCGAATCGACGTACCGGAAGATCGTGACGGGTTACCAGAACGAGCTGCAGCGGCTGCAGCAACAGCTCGACTCGGCCGTCCAGGCGTTCGACCAGCAGTCGATCGCCCTGTCGCCGGCGGCGCGCCAGGCGAAGCAGAAGGACCTGCAGGGGATGCAGCAACGCATGGTGCAGCGCCAGCAGTCATTGCAAGACAGCGCCCAGGCGAAGGAGGACGAGTTGATGGAGCCGCTCCGCAACCGGATCAACTCCATCATTCAGGGTATCCGCGCCGAGAGCAATTATTCGCTGATCATCGATGCCGATGCGGGTGGCGGCTTCCTGCTCGCGGCCGATCCGGCGCTCAACATCACCCCGCGTGTGCTGGCGCGCCTGACGCAGGCGCAATAAGTCACCACGCGTACACTATCCGCTAGTGAGATCGCGGCCCTCACCGGCGGTAAGCTGGTGGGGCCGGGATCCACGACGGTCGCCGGGATCGCGCCGCTCGAACGCGCGGGTCCCGGCGATCTGTCTTTTCTTGCCTCACCCCGATACGTCCAATACCTTGAGCGCACCAGTGCTTCCGTGGTGCTCGTCGCGCCGGCGCTCGAAGCGTCGACCGGCGGGCCCGAGACGCGTATCATCGTCGCCGATCCGTACGCCGCGCTGCTCGTGGTGCTTCCCGTGCTGTACCCGCAGGCGGTGTGGGAACCGGGCGTTCATCCGACGGCTGTCGTCGGACGGGGCGCGACGTGGCAGGAGCCGGTCGCCATCGGTCCGAATGCCGTGCTGGGCCGCGAGGTGCAGCTCGGCAAGAACGTCCGGATCGGCGCGCGTTGCGTGCTCGGCGACGGCGTCGCCGTCGGCGACGATACGCAGCTCTACCCGGGCGTCACGCTGTACTCGGGGACCGCGCTGGGAAAGCGCGTGATCGTGCACGCCGGCGCGGTGCTGGGGAGCGACGGCTTCGGCTACATCCCCGGCAAGGCCGGTGAGGAGCACCGCAAGATTCCGCACGTGGGCCGCTGCCTCGTCGGGGACGACATCGAAATCGGCGCGAATACGTGCATCGATCGCGGCAGCGTGGATGACACGGTGATCGGCTCAGGCACGAAGATCGACAATCTGGTCCACATCGCTCATAACGTGCGGATCGGCGCGCGCTGCCTCATCATGGCGCAGGCGGGGATCGCGGGCAGCTGCCAGGTGGAGGACGATGTGATCATCGCGGGGCAAGCGGGACTTTCCGACCACGTCAACGTCGGCCGTGGGGGACGGTTGCTCGTGCAATCGGGAACGTTCGCCGACATTCCCGCCGGGGCGACGATGTTCGGCACGCCCGCCCGGCCGCACCGCGAGGTTCTGCGCGGGCAGGTCGCGTTGTATCGGCTGGCGAAGATCGTGGACAAGCTCGAAGCGCTCGTGCAGACCCAACCTGAGGCGCCCGTGCCCCCTGCGCCTCCCCCCAGCCCAGAGTCCTCCGGTCAGCCCTAGACGCTCGGTCGCGCGACCCGCGGCGCTGCGCGGGACGGGACTGCACACCGGCGCAGTCACGGAGGCGACGTTTTTGCCGGCCCCGGCGGGCCAGGGCATCGTGTTTCGTCGCACCGATCTCGCGGGGCGTCCGGAGGTTCCGGCGCGACTGACGGAGGTCGAGGCCGTCGAGCGTCGCACGGCGATCGGGCATGGCGAGGCTACGATCCACACGGTCGAGCATGTGCTCGCGGCTGTGGCCGCGCACGGCATCGACGATTTGACGATCGAGCTCACGGGGCCCGAGCCGCCCATCCTGGACGGCAGCGTGCAGCCATATTTTGAAGCACTCGCGCAAGCGGAGCCCGCCGCCGTCGGCGGTGAGCCCGCGGTGCTGATGGTCACCGCGCCGTTCACGGTGACGGACAAGGATGCGACGTACATCGTCGCGCCGGCGAAGAGCTTTCGTCTGACCGTCTCGATCGAGTGGGCGCATCCGCTCATCGGGCGGCAGGCGGGGACCTACGACGTGACGCCGGAAAGCTTCGCGAAGGAGCTCGCGCCGGCGCGTACGTTCGGTTTTACGCACGAGGTCGCGGAGCTGCAGGCGCGGGGCTTGATCAAGGGAGCGTCCGCGGCGAACGCGATCGTCCTGGACGACAAGGGCGTGGTACATGGCGGCACGCTCCGCTGGCCGGACGAATTCGTGCGGCACAAGGCGGCCGATATCGTGGGGGACCTGGCGCTCACCGGCGCCCGGATTCAGGCTCATGTTGTAGCGACACGGCCCAGCCACGGCGGCAACATCGCTCTGGCGCGGGCGCTCGCTCGCGCAGGGAGGCGCACCGGCATGCCGGCGATGGACATCAGCAAGATCATGGACTATCTGCCCCACCGGTATCCGTTCCTGCTCGTGGACCGGATCATCGAGGTGGAAGGGCAGAAGCGGATCGTCGGGATCAAGAACGTCACGATCAACGAGCCGTTCTTTCAAGGTCACTTTCCCGGTCACCCGATCATGCCCGGCGTGCTGATCATCGAGGCGATGGCGCAAGTCGGTGGCATGCTGCTGATGAGCCACTTCGAAGGGCAGGACAGCTCCAACAAAGTCGTCTACTTCATGTCGCTCGATAACGTGAAGTTCCGGCGGCCCGTCGTACCAGGAGATCAGATTCGCTTCGAGCTCGACATGATCCAGTTCCGCGGCAAGACGTGCAAAATGAAGGGTGTAGGCTTCGTGGACGGTCAGGTGGTGGCCGAGGCCGAGATGATGGCGATGGTCGTGGACAAATGATCCATCGGACCGCGCTGGTCGATCCCACCGCCGACCTGGGTGCCGACGTCTCGGTGGGCCCGTATTCGGTGATCGGGCCGAAGGTGACCGTTGGCGATCGCTGCACTATTGCGGCGCACGCGGTGCTCGAGCGCAACACGCGCGTCGGCGAAGGCGTAAAAATCGGCTACGGCACCGTGATCGGGAACGATCCCCAGGATCTGAAATACAAGGGCGAGGAAACCTGGGTGGAGATCGGCAACGGCACGATCATCCGCGAGTACTCCACCATCAACCGCGGCAGCACGGCGACCGGCAAGACCACGGTCGGCGAGCGCTGTTTCCTGATGACGTACGTCCACATCGCGCATGACTGCGTGATCGGCAACGACGTCATCATGGCCAATGCGGTGCAGATGGCCGGACACGTCACCGTCCATGACCGCGCGATCATCAGCGGCCTTGTCCCGATCCACCAGTTCGTGCGAATCGGGACGTATTCGTTCGTGGGCGGCGGCTCGCGCGTCAACCAGGACGTGCCTCCGTATACGAAAGCGGCGGGCAACCCGGTGCACCTGTACGGACTCAACTCCGTCGGGCTGCAGCGCGCCGGCTTCTCACCCGAGGTGAAGCTCGCCCTGAAGCGCGCCTACCGGCTGGTGTTCAACTCTGATCTGACGGTGAGTCAGGGGATCGCGCGCGCCCGCACGGAACTCCCGCAGGTCGCCGAAGTCGAGACGTTTCTGGCGTTCATCGAGGCCTCACAGCGCGGGGTGATGGTGTGAACGCTCGTCCCCGCCCGGTTCGGGTAGGTGTTGTCGGCGCGGGGGCGCTCGGCTTCCATCACATCAGGCTGCTCAAAAAGATCGAAGGCGCCGACCTCGTCGGCTTTTACGATCACAACGCTGCGCGCGCGGCGCAGGTCGCAAACGAGCTGGACACCGTCGCACATCCGTCGCTCGAAGCACTGCTGGACAACGTCGAAGCGGTCACCGTGGTCGTGCCGACGCCGGCGCACGTCGAGGTCGCGATGCCGGTGCTTGCGCGCGGGCTGCACGCGCTGGTCGAGAAGCCGCTCGCCGACACGCTGCCCGGCGCCGAGCAGCTCGTGCACACGGCGCAGGAGCGGAAGCTCTGCCTGCAGGTCGGTCACGTGGAGCGGTTCAATCGCGCCGTACGCGCGGCGATGCCATACCTCGACGAACCGCGGTTTCTCCAAACCGAACGGCTGGCGCCGTTCCAGCCGCGCGGCACCGACGTCGCGGTCATCCTGGATCTCATGATCCACGATCTCGACCTCGTGCTCGAGCTGGTGCGCTCGGAGGTCGGGGAAGTGCGCGCGACCGGCGTGCCGATTCTGACGCCGCATGTGGACATCGCGAACGCACGCGTTGAATTCGCCAACGGCGCCGTCGCGATCATCACCGCGAGCCGCGTGTCGCGCGAGCGCACCCGCAAGCTCCGCATCTTCCAGCCGACCGGCTACTTCTCCCTCGATCTCGCGCAGGGCAGCGGCCATTTCTACCGGCTGAAGGATGGGTGGCAGGCAATGAACGCCACGCGCATGGAAGACGTGGTCGAGCACGTCAAGCTCGAGGCGCCCGAGGCGGAGCCGCTGAAGCTCGAGCTCGAGAGCTTTTTGCGCGCGGTGCGCGGCGACGGCGATGTGGTCGTCACCGGCGCGGCCGGGCTGCAGGCATTGACCCTCGCCTATCGCGTCGCCGACGCCATCAGTGCCTCGCCGCTCGCCGCGGCGCGGCCGTGACCCGGATCTACATCTCCGCAGGTGAACCCTCGGCTGACGCGCACGCCGCGGCGGTCGCGACTGCCCTGCGCCAGAAGCTCCCTGGAGTCGAGCTCGAGGCCCTTGGCGGTCCGCTGCTCGAGCGCGCCGGCGTCCGCGTGCTCGATCGCATGGAAGCCTATTCGGTCGTCGGATTCGTCGAAGCGCTCGAGAAAATCCCGGCGCATTACCGGCTGCTGAGTCGCATGACCAAGGCGTTTCAACAGAAACGCTACGATCTCGTCATTCTGGTTGATTACCCGGGCTACCACCTCCGTGCCGCCGCTGCCGCCGCGGCCGCGGGCATTCCCGTGCTGTACTACATCGCGCCGCAGATGTGGGCGTGGGGGCCGAAGCGCGTCAAGAAGCTCGCGCCCGTGAAACAGCTCGCCGTCATCTTGCCGTTCGAGGAGCAGTTCTTTCGCGAGCGCGGCGTGCAGGCCACGTTCGTGGGCCATCCACTCAAGGACCGGCCGCCCCCGCCGACCCGCCGCGACGCGCGCCAAGCGCTCGGCCTCGATCCGCAGCGGCCCACACTCGGTCTCTTTCCAGGAAGTCGGCGGCAGGAGGTCAAACGGCACTGGCGGATTTTTCGCGAGGCGGCGGCGCAGGTCACCGCGGCTCGGCCCGACGTGCAGATCGTCGTCGCAGGAACGTCGCATGCCGACTATCCGGACCCCGGCGCGATCACGGTGCACCTCGGCGATCCGCTGCTCGTGTTCGCGGCGGCCGATGCGGGGATCTGCAAATCGGGCACGACGACACTCGAAGCCGCGATCGCGGACATGCCGATGGTGATCACGTATCGCGTGCACCCGATCTCGTGGTTCATTGCGGGCCGGGTCGTGCAGGTGAAGTGGGCCGGCCTCGTGAACCTCGTCGCCGGCTACGAAGTCGCGCCCGAGTTCCTGCAGTCGCGCGCCAGGCCCGACGTGCTGGCGGCGGGCGTGCTCCCGCTGCTCGATGCGCAGAATCCCGCAACCCGCCGCCAGCGCGAAGGGCTGCAAGTTGTGCGCGACCGGCTGGGCGCACCCGGGGCCGCCCAACGAGTGGCCGAGCTCGCGGCGGGACTTATCCGATGAAGCTGCGCTGGGCCGAGCCGCTCGCGCAGGCGCTCGGACCTCCCTTGATCCGGGGGCTTGCGGCGACCTGGCACTATCGGGTCAGCGGCGTCGAGGCCTGGAAACCACCGCTTATCTTCGTCCTGTGGCATTCACGCATTCTCCCACTTCTGCCGGTGCGCAAGAACGAAGGCATGGTCTTGCTCGTTAGCCGCCATCGCGACGGCGGGTACCTCGTGGACCTCGCCGAGAGCTGGGGCTATCGCTCCGTCCGCGGCTCGACGCAGCGCGGGGGCGACATCGGCCTCCTCGGCATCGTGCGCGCACTCCAGGCGGGCGCGACCGTCGCCATGACGCCTGACGGGCCGCGGGGTCCGCGTGAGCGCGTGCAGCCGGGGGCGATTGCCGCGGCGCAGCATGCCGGAGTCTCGATCGTCGCGGCCGGGGCGCGGGTGTCGTCCGCGTGGTATCTGCGATCGTGGGACCGCATGTGCATCCCCAAACCATTCGCCGCGATCGACGTGCGCTTCAGCGCGCCGATCGCGATTGGTCCGGGCAAGGACGGCCTCCGTCAAGGCATAGCCGTCGTGCAGCGCACCCTTCACGAAGTGACCGGCACCGGAGCCGACACCGCGTGAGCGCGCAGCGGATCGCGCAGTGGCTCTGGTGGAGCGGCGCCGCTCCCGCGCGCGCGGCGCGCGGTGTGCTCTTGCCGGTGGCGTTCGTCTATCGCTCGATCATGAGCGCGCGCGCCAAGGCCTACGCGCGCGGCTGGCTGCGCCGCCGGCCGTTGCCACTGCCGTCGGTGGCGATCGGCAATCTTGCCGTCGGTGGTGCGGGGAAGACGCCACTAGCCGCGTGGGTGGCCGCGTACTTCGCGCGCCATGGCGCAAAGCCGGGGATTCTGCTCCGGGGCTATCGCGGCGATGAACAAGCCGTGCACCAGCGGCTGGTGCCCGGCGCGGTTGTCGTGCCCGATCCCGACCGCGTGGCCGGCGCCCGCAAGGCGCGGGAGCAGGGGGCACGCGTCCTCGTGCTCGATGACGCCTACCAGCGCCTCAGTGTGGGACGCGACGTCAACATCGCGGTCGTCAGCACGGAGAGCTCCCCGCCGCGCTATGTCGCGTGGCCGCTTCCCGCC
>DATBFV010000112.1:0-57402 GCA_036558345.1 Gemmatimonadales bacterium
CTCGGCGACGGCGCGGACGATGTCCGTTGTGGTCAGGATCCCGGCGAGCTCCCCCGATTCGAGCACGAGGGCACGGTGGATCTTGCGATCGAGCAGATAGGCCGCGGCCTCGGCGAGCGATCTGGACGGCGTCACCGAGTACACGCCCGGTCGTCGTGCTCGGAAGCACACGGATCCCCACGCACAACGGGGAACTGGCCCGCCGCCTCGCCATCGCCGAGCGCGTGCTCGCCAAAAGCGATTACTACGAGAGTGCGAGAGAGTTTGCGCGCCTCGTGAGTGCCGGGTCGGACGAATTGCCGCAGGCGGCGCGGGACGAACACCGGCTCGGCGGAGGACAGGCGTTCACAACGTCCTCCGTTCGAAGGGTTCCTTGCGATGCTAGGACTCCAGGAACGCGCCCGGTCGCGCCCCACTGAACTCCTGCAGCTTCTCCGCCAACTCCCAGAGCCGGTCCTCCACGAGGCGGTTGACGCTGCCTTCCGGGTAGGCGCCCGTGGCATCGCGCTCACCGGCCTCGCGACCCGTCAGGAGCGCGAGCCCCTCGTCCATGGTGTGGATCGCGTAGACATGAAACCGTCCGGCGGCCACGCTGTCGACGACGTCGTGCCGCAGCATGAGATGTTGTGCGTTCACGGCCGGGATGATCACGCCGTGTTCGCCGCTGAGGCCGCGCGCGCGGCATACGTCGAAAAAGCCCTCGATCTTTTCATTGACGTTTCCCACCGGCTGCACATCACCGTGCTGGTTTACCGACCCCGTCACCGCGAGCGCCTGCTTGAGCGGGACGTTGGCGATGCTCGAGAGCAGCGCGAACAGCTCCGCCGCCGATGCGCTGTCGCCTTCGACGGCGGCGTACGACTGCTCGAACACCAGGCTGGCCGAGAGGGCGAGCGGCCGGTCGGGGAGGTAGCGCGCCCCGACGTATGCCGCGAGGATCAGGACGCCTTTGGAGTGCACGGGGCCGCCGAGCGCGACTTCGCGCTCGATATCCACCACATCCCCGCGTCCCATGCGGACCCGTGCGGTGATGCGCGTCGGCCGGCCGAAGACGACGTTGCCCAGCGACGCCAGCGACAGCCCGTTCACCTGTCCGACTTTCACGCCGTCGGTATCGATCATGAGTGTGCGGCGTTCGATCTCTTCGTGCACCCGCTGGCGAAGGCGGTCGGAGCGGTGGATCTGCGCATCGATCGCCTGCTGCACGTGAGCCGACTGCGCAGTCTCGGCGCCGGCCTGGGCGGCCCAGTAGTCGGTCTCGCGCAACAGATCGAGGATGATACCGATGCGCGCCGAGAGCTTTTGCTGATGTCCGGCGAGTCTGGCGCTGTATTCGAGCACGCGGGCGACCGCGCTCCGGTCGAACGGCCGCAGCCCCTCACGGCGCACAAGCGTCGCGATGAGGCGTGCGTACAGCCGCTGATTTTCTTCCGACGCGTCGATCTCGTCGTCGAAGTCGGCGTTGACCTTGAACAACTCGCCAAATTCCGGGTCCACAGCCGAGAGGAGGTGATACAGGAGCGGCTCGCCCACGAGCACGACTTGCACGTCCAGAGGCACTGGTTCCGGTTCGAGCGAGACCGTGCCGGCGAGACCGAGTGCCTGTACCGGCGATTCGATGCGCAACCGCCCCGTTTGCAGCGCGCGCTTGAGCGCGTCCCAGGCGAATGGGGCGCGTAGCAGCTTGTGGGCCTCGAGCACCAGGTAGCCGGTATTCGCACGATGCAGGGCCCCGCCACGGATGAGTGTGAAATCGGTGACCAGAGTGCCGAACTGCGCTCCATGCTCCACATGGCCGATCAGATTGTCGTGCGTCGGGTTGTCCTCGAGAACGATGGGCGCTCCCGTTTCGCCCTCATGACTCACGAGGACGTTGATGCGGTAGCGTCGCATCGAGGGCGGGCCGGCGAACGCCCGTTGCAAGCCTTCGAGGAGCGCATCGGGTGCCACGCTCTCGGTCTCGCGAAACTCTTCGGCGCGGTCGATGATGTCCTGTTGCATGGCGTCGAGGTGGCGGAGCACGGCCGGGAGCGACGCGTACCGCCCCCGCATCTCCTCCATTAGCGGCCCGGCCGCGCGCCGCGCCACCTCGGCGCGCAGCGCCTGCAAGCGATCGCGACGTTCGTGCAGCCAGCGCGGGATCTGGCGCATCGTACGCTCGATGTCTTCTTGCACGGTATCGATCAACCCTTGGAGCCGGGCACGCTCGGCGGCCGGCAAGGCCTCGAAGGCATCACCGGCCAAGACCTGTCCGTCCCGCACCGCTGCGACCATCAAGCCCGCAGGCGTCTGGATCACGGCAAGGCCGGCCGCTTGGGCTCGCGCGCTCACCTCCTCCAGCGCTTTGGCCTGACGCTGCCGCACGTCATTCTCGACGGCGTGGCGCCGTTGCTGATACTCCTCGCTTTCGAACGCGGTCGCGAGCGCGGTGCGGACATCCTCGATGAGGTGCTCCACCCCGCGACTCAGGGATTCGGCCGCACCTGCGGGCAGTTCCAGCACGCGGGGCCTGCGCGGGTCGTCGAAGTTGTGGACGTAGCACAGATCGCCCGCAACCGCGCGCGTCGCCGCACGGCGGTGCAGCTGTTGCAGGACGAGGGTGTGTTTCCCCGTGCCGATCGCCCCGTGCACAAACACGTGGTATCTCGGCCGGCCCATGCCGAGTGCGAAGTCCAACGCCTCCGCCGCCCGCGGCTGCCCCACGATCGTGCCAACGTCCTCAGCTTCGCGGGTATCGCCGAATCCCACACTCGCTGGATCGTAGCGGCGCCAGAGCGCCGGCGCGGCCAATTCGGTAGTCGTCACCTGAGTACGTTCGCGGCACGGGGCTGACGCCACATCGAACCTCTCGTGAAGCGCTCTTCACGGCGGTCGCTTCGGGAAGATCTCACACTGCGTTCCCCCTTGGCGCGCCGAGGCACGACTCCTACCACCAGTAACAACACAAAGGGCGACCCGCCGAGCCTGATGCGAAATGGCTGGCGGGCCGCCCTACACACCGGTTACCCGGAGCCGGTGAATCTCTTCACCGTTCTTCTTCCCGTGGCTCTTTCGGGCCGTGGGAGCTCCGGCTTCCATCCCCAACGAGCGTGTCGGGCTCGATGGTTCACCGGTGCGGGCGCTGCGAGTCGGCCGAATCGCGGATCGGCTCCCCGCACGGCACGCCGGGACGCCACGCCGGCGCGGGTGAGGCGCGCGATTGGCCTCACCCCTCCAGGCGATGGATCACTCGGGTCACCGGCGCCGCTGCCGTTGCCGGCCTCGACGCCTCACCGATTCACCTGGAGGAACTCGCGTCAATGTAGCCGCCCGCGAATGAACTACGCATGAAAGCCCGATGCAGCTTTAGTCAGGACCTAAAGTGGAGGCTCGGGTTGCCGCGAATTCCTCGAGCAACTCCTGGACGTCGCGGTCCTCGGTCTGCGTGAAATCCTCGTAGTAGAATCCGACCGCCCCAAAGTCCTCGGGCTCCTGCAAGCACACGACGTCATCGGCTTCGCTGCGCAACGCCGCGCACGCATCGCGCGAGCCGACCGGGACGGCCACTACGAGTCGCTCGGGTCGCTGCTGCCGCACGGCGCGGACGGCCGCGCGCATCGTGGCGCCCGTTGCCAGGCCGTCGTCCACCAGCAGAACCGTCCGACCCGTGATGGCAAGCGGCGGCCGCGAGCCGCGGAACAGCGCCTCGCGCCGGCGCGCCTCGGCCTGCTGCGTCGCCGTCACCGCGGTCACGTACGCCTCGGACACGTTGAGCATGCGGATGACATCGTCATTCAAGAACCGCCCGCCGTTGGCCGTCACCGCGCCGATCGCGAGCTCGGCGGAGACCGGCGATCCGAGCTTGCGCGACACGACCACATCGAGCTCGGCGGCCAGCGCGCGGGCGACGGCCGCGGCCACGGGCACCCCCCCGCGCGGCAGCCCGAGGACGAGCGGCCGGGCGCCGCGGAACTGCTGCAGCCGCTGCCCCAACAGCTCCCCCGCATGCTGCCGGTTGCGAAACCGGGGTGCTGCGGTGACAACCTCCTCGTGGTCTTCAAGCTGAGTGTTCATTGGCGCCCTCGATCCATCCGCCTCGCCTCAGCAACCTGCCTCCCCAACGGTGAAACTGTCGTGAGATGCGGCGGAAGTTCCCCGCCTGATTCCCTCCCGCCAATCTCATCACGGTTTCACCGTCACCACCGTAGGCTGCGTCGTCCAATCGGGACACCCATGGGCACGCAGTTCACAACCGTATTCCTGTGCGGGGACGTGATGACGGGCCGCGGGATCGACCAGATCCTCGCGCATCCGAGCGGCCCCCGTCTGTACGAGCCGGCAGTCGACGACGCCAGGCAATACGTGACGGTTGCCGAGGCGACGCACGGCGCGATCCCTCGCGCCGTCCCACCCGCCTATGTCTGGGGTGACGCGCTGTCCGAGCTCCAGCGTGCCACACCCGACGTGCGAGTCATCAATCTGGAAACCGCCATCACGCGCTCGGGGGACTACTGCAGGGACAAGGAGATTCACTACCGCATGCACCCGGCCAATGTCAGCTGCCTGACGGCCGCTGGTGTCGACATTGCGGTGCTCGCCAACAACCACGTGCTCGACTGGGGCACGGCTGGCCTCATCGAGACCATCGAGGCCCTCACCGCAGCCGGGATCAAGGTCGCGGGCGCGGGCAGGAATCTGCCGGCGGCGCGCAGGCCCGCTTGTATCGGGCTGGATGGCGCCGCCCGGCTCATCGTCTTTGGCTTCGGATCCCCGACCAGCGGCATTCCGCCGAGCTGGGCGGCGACTGAGCGCGACGCGGGCCTCGACATGTTGGTGGGCCCGCCGGAGCCCACTGCCGCAACAATCGCCGATCGCGTCGCCGCGGTGAAGCGGCCGGGCGATCTGGTGATCGCCTCGATTCACTGGGGCAGTAACTGGGGGTATGACGTTCCGACGTCGTTCGTCCGATTCGCCCACGGGCTGGTCGAGGCAGGCGTGGACGTGGTCCATGGTCACTCGTCGCACCACGTCAGGCCCATCGAGGTCTACCGCAACCGCCTGATCCTCTACGGCTGCGGCGATTTCCTCAATGACTACGAAGGAATCAGCGGGTATGCCGAATTCCGGGGCGACCTGGCGCTGATGTACTTCGCGACCCTCAACCGCCCTTCGGGCGAGCTGATCGGCGTCCGTATGGTCCCCATGCAAATCCGGAAGCTGAGCCTCCACCGTGCGGCTCCCACCGATGCCCACTGGCTCGCGGACACGATTGCCCGGATCAGCGCGCCATTCAGATCCGCGATCGAGCGCTCGGCCGATGGCGGGCTGCTACTCCGCTGGACGTCCTAGATGCCCGCAGCTGTGCGATCGCTGGCGCCTGCCAGCTTGACCGAACGCCTGAGACTCATGTTCGAGTGGTACGAGGGAATGATTTCCCCGCGAACGGGGCGCCTGCTTTACAGCTACGAACCGGGGAACGAGACATCGAGCGCTGACGGAAGTCCGATCCGCGACATCGCCGCGATCTGGGATGTGGAACTGCTGAGCAGGTTCGTGGGCCGATCGGAGCTGCTCCCGCTGCTCGAGCGCTCGCTCCGACACTATGCCGGCTATCTGGTCAGCCGCGACGGCGCGCTCGTGCTTGACCCGCAGCGCCTCGGAGAACCATCGGGCATCGCGCATAGCGCGTTCATGGTTCTCGCCCTTCTCTCCTCCAGTCTTCCCGAGCGTGAGGTGAAGATTACCGGCCTCGCCGACGGCATCGTGCGCCAGCAGCGGCCGGACGGGTCATACCGGATCTATTTCGGTGGCGAGCCGGACGATGGCCTCGAGCTCTACCCCGGCGAAGCAATGTTGGCACTCATGGAGGGTTACGCGAGCCTGCAGGAGTCGCGGTATTTGAGCAGCGTCGAGCGCGGTTTCGAGTATCAGCGCCGGCGGGTTCCCCCGGCCGCGCTGGCAGCCGACTACCGTGTCTTCTACGCCAACTGGCAGTCGCAATATGCCGCGCCGCTGCACGCGAGCACGTCCAACGCCGTAGTGCGACGAGCCGTGCGCGACCATGTCTTCGCGCTGCATGATCGCATCGTGGAGGGAGGCTTGTACGAGGCTATCGAACAGCACCCAGCACACCAGGCAACCGTAGAAGTCGCCTGCGCG
Source organism: Gemmatimonadales bacterium (assembly GCA_036558345.1). GTDB lineage: Bacteria > Gemmatimonadota > Gemmatimonadetes > Gemmatimonadales > GWC2-71-9 > 20CM-2-65-7. The sequence continues at coordinate 6,139 of DATBFV010000112.1, forward strand.
CTCGAGGGCCTCAACGACGCCTATACGATTGCCGTGCGCGAAAGCGACTCCGATCGCATCACGACGTACGGCGGGTGCATCCAAACCGCGCTCGCCTGGCTCGGGCAGGCGCAGCGCCTCGACCACTGCACCGCGCGGGAGCGCGGTGGGTTTGGCCACTCCCTCAGAGATCGAACGCAGCGGATCGACGTGACCGGCCACGTTGCCGCCGGGTTCATCAAGAGCGTGCGAAACGGCATTGCCACGTCCCTCTTCACCTGACGCTCCGCAGCGTGGCGCGCCACCGCCCCTCACGGCCACCCAATTGTTCATGCAAGACCAAACGAGCCGCAGATTTCGATGACGATCCCTTTACTGCCTCGGCTACTCGTCAAGCCTGCGTGATAGACCCGAGCGGAGCGATCAGGACCGTACTCGGAGAGAGGCGCACGATCTTGGACGCCACGCTGCCGAGGGTAAGTCGCTTCCATATTCCGTAGCCGTGCGTGCCCGCCGTAATCCCATCGCTCTGCGAACGCTCCGCGTGCTCGAGGAGCGAGCGCGCCGGGTCGCCGCGCAACTCGAGCGTTTGGATCGTCGCCCGCGTCTCCCGCGCGAGCTCGGCCTTGAGCTGCTCGAGCCGTGCCGTGGCGCTCGGCGGGCCATCCGGCGCCACGTGCACGAGCTCGAGCACATCCCCTGCCTCGAGCCACAGCAATGGCATCCGCGCGGCCCGCACGCTGGTCGGCGTAAAGTCGATGGCCGCGAGAACGTGCTGTGGCAGCGCCGTCGCATTCGTCGGCACGGCCAGCACGGGCGTGCTGGCAACCTGAACAAGCTGCAACGCCGTTTCCCCGCCGAACGCGCGGTCGAGGAGATGATGCGGGCCGAGTCCAATTACGATCAGGGCGGCGCCATGCTCCCGCGCCGCGCGCGCGATCTCTGATGTCGCGAGACCGAATTGCACACCGGGGGCGAAGGCGCCCTGTCCCCCCCGCCGGAGCTGCTCGCCGACCGCGGCACGCAGGGCGTCCGCGAGCGCCTGATACTGTTCCTCGGTCGGCGGCACCGAGGCAATAAACCCGTAGTCGACCGCTGGGATGGGTTCGAGCACCGCGAGGACCTCGAGCGTCGCCGCGAGGCGCTGGGCCAGGAGACCGGCGACGCGCACCGCGCCCTCCGCGCTTTGTCCTCCGTGCGACGCCAGCAGAATCCGCGGCATCGCTGATCGCTCATGTGTCGGCACGATCAGCTCCACCCAACGCTGGGGGCAACACAAGGCGCTTGGCGCGCGGCGCGCGCGCAAGCGTAGAGGTCGAGGTAGCGGCGGGCCGAGGTTTCCCACCCGACGGGCTGGCTCATCGCGTGCCGCACCATTGTGCCCCAGGCGGCCCGGTCGTGGTAGCGGTCCAGCGCTTCGCGCATCCCCCGCGTCAGCGATGCGGGCGCGTAGTCGTCGAACAGGAACCCCGTTTCCCCGTGCTCGATACTGTCCGACAGCCCGCCGACCCGGCGAGCGAGCGGAATCGCGCCGTAGCGCTGCGCCCGCATCTGCGTGAGCCCGCACGGCTCATACAACGAAGGCATCAGCAAGAGATCGGCGCCGGCGAGCAACCGGTGCTCCAGTCGATCCGTGAACGCGAGCTCGACCGCGATACGATCCGGCGCGGCGGCGGCAAGCTCGGTGAGCGCCGCTTCATAGCGACGCTCACCGGCGCCGAGAAAGATGTACTGCGCGTCCGGCATCGCGGGCAGGTCGGTGTCGAGAATCAGATCGAGCCCTTTCTGTGACACGAGCCGTGCGCTCATTCCAAAGAGGGGCAGATCGTCCCGTTGCGGCAGCCGATAGGCCTGCTGGAGCGCCGCCTTGCACTGCGCCTTTCCCGACAAGTCCTGAATGGAGTAACGGGCCGCGATGTCGGGGTCGGTCGTCGGGTTCCAGAGCTCGGTATCGATGCCGTTGAGGATCCCCACCAACCGGTCTCCGCGAGCGGCGAACGTGCCCTGGAGGCCGAAGCCGCCCTCCGCTGTGAGCAGCTCACGCGCATGGTTCGGGCTGACCGTGACCGCGATATCGGAGAATGCCAACCCGCCTTTGAGCAAGTTGAGGCGGCCGTACCACTCGAACGCCTCCGGGTTGTAGAGATGGTCGGGAAGGCCCAGCTCGGCCATGATCGCGGGAGCGAAGTGCCCCTGGAAGCCGGCGTTGTGCACGGACAAGACCGTGGCGAGGCGGCTGTGGAACGCACTCTCGGCGAACTTAGTGCGCAGGTACGCGGGAGCGAGGGCCGTGTGCCAATCGTGCGCGTGCAGCACGTCGGCCGCCGGAGCGATCTCGGGGAGCACTGCCACCGCGGCCGCGCAGAATACCGCGAACCGCAGGGCGTTGTCCGGGTAGTCCGACCCGTTGCTGCCGTAGATCCCCGGCCGGTCGAAAAGGCCTGGATGCTCGATGAAGAACGTGCGCGGACCCGCCCCGGCGTCCGGCGCGCGATACAGCGACACGCGCTCGACGCGTCCGCCGACGGTGACGGCGATCGGCCCGCCCACGCACTCGAGTGAGGCGGTCGTTTCGCGCACGCCGCGATACAGGGGCATTACGAGCGTCGTCGAGAGCCCGGCCGCCGCCTGCGCGACAGCCAGCCCAGCCACCGCCTCGCCCAGGCCGCCCGTGCGGGCAAACGGCCAGAGCTCGGCGGTGAGGTGCACTACGCCCGAGGGCTGCTCGCTCGAGAGCCCCGAGCCCCGGGCAGCTGGGAGTCTGGCCGGCGCCACGGGGCGCGTTCCACCTTGCGCGTCGCGGCGCGGGCGGCGTGAAACACGCTGACGGGGTTTTGTTCTCGAGCTCGCTGACACGTGCGCAGCATAGAGGCGCCCGGTTAGAGGCCTTCTGAGTTAAGGATGAAGGAACCCTCAGCGCCGCGGTTGGATGCCACGGCGCCCCTCCCTGGCTCGCCGGAACGGGGCGAGCAAAGCAGCGCCAAGGTTTCTTCCGCCTAACCTCAGCAAGGATTCGCGATCGCGGGCCTAGCGTGGAACTATGAGCCTAGCCACGCTCACGCCCCCCATCCCCGTCCCCCTCCTCGGAGACCAGACGCTTGAGGAGCACGAGGAGCAGCCCCGATCCGGGCGTTCCCGCTGGCGCCGGTGGGCGGTGCGCATCGGCATCCCAGCCGCGCTCGCGCTCGTCGCCGTCGGCGTGTGGCTCTATCTGCGCGGGGGCCGCGCCGGAGCACCCGCTTATCGCTTCGCAACCGTGGCGCGCGGCAACATCGAAGCCTCGGTCTCGGCCACTGGAACCCTGGCGGCCGTAACGACCGTCCAAGTGGGCACCCAGGTGTCGGGGCAGATCGCCGCCATCTACGCGGACTTTAACGATCGCGTAAAGAAGGGACAGCTGATCGCGCGCATCGACCCGACGCTGCAACAACAAGCGGTGCAGGACGCGGAAGCGGGACTCGAACGCGCCCAGGCTCAGGTGCTGAAAGCCCAGAACGACTACGCGCGCGATAGTGCGCTCTATGGCTCGCAGTCGCTCACGCAGAGCGACTTCGGCGCCACACAGTACGCGCTCGCGTCGGCCAAGGCCGACGCGAAATCGGCGCAGGTGGCGCTCGAGAAGGCACGCCAGAATCTAGTTTACACGTCGATTCACGCGCCCATCGACGGGATCGTGGTCCAGCGCAACGTCGATGTCGGACAGACCGTCGCTGCGAGCCTCCAGGCGCCGCAGCTCTTCCTGATCGCCAACGACCTCTCGCAGATGCAGATCCTGGCCGCGGTCGACGAAAGCGACATCGGCCAGATCCACCAAGGGCAAGCGGTGCATTTCACCGTGCAGGCCTACCCCGACGAGACCTTCCGCGGCACCGTGCAACAGGTCCGATTGCAGTCCACCACCGTCGAGAACGTCGTCAACTACACGGTCGTCGTGACCGTGGGAAATCCGCAGGGGAAGCTGTTGCCCGGCATGACGGCGACCGTGGCGTTCGTCACCGGCTTGGCGACCGACGTCTTGCTGGTGCCGAATGCGGCGCTCCGCTTCCGGCCGGTCGGCGTCGTCGGGGATACGATCCCAACACTTTGGTCCCTTACGCCGCAGGGCGGCCTGACGAGCGCGCACGTCACGAAGGGGCTCAGCGACGGCCAGCGGACCGCCGTCGCGGGCGCCGGCATCACGACGGGCATGCGGGTGATCACCGCCGTTGCGGGGGGCACGGCCACGGGCGGCACGGCGAGTCCGTTCCAGGCGGCGCCGCCGGGGCCTGGGCGCCGGGCCTTCTGATCATGGGTGCAGCAGCGCAGGCACCGCGCATCGCGCCGCCCGTGATCCAGATCGCGCGCGTCACCAGGGTCTACCACATGGGGACGACCTACGTCCGCGCACTTCGGGGGATCGACCTGACGGTCGAGTCCGGCGACATGATCGCGATCATGGGCGCGTCCGGATCGGGGAAGTCGACGCTGCTGAACATCATCGGCTGCCTCGATACTCCGTCGTCGGGACGCTATGAACTTGACGGGCGCCGGGTCGACCGGCTGGACCGCAACGAGCTGGCCGATGTCCGCAACGGAAAGCTCGGGTTCGTCTTCCAGGGGTTCAACCTGCTCGCCCGCACGTCGGCGCTCGAGAATGTGGAGTTGCCGCTTCTCTACGACCGCTCGGGGCGCCACCGCGACACGGCCGCGCTCGCCGCGCGCGCGCTCGAGCGCGTGGGCCTGGGCGACCGGCTCAGACACCAGCCAAGCGAGCTGTCCGGCGGACAACAGCAGCGTGTGGCAATCGCCCGCGCGCTCGTGACGGAGCCGAGTCTGCTGCTCGCCGACGAGCCGACAGGGAATCTCGATAGCCACGCCTCGGCGGAGATCATGACCTTGTTCCAGAGCCTCAACGACCAGGGCATCACGCTGCTGGTCGTCACGCACGATCCGGCTATCGCGCAGTTCGCGAAACGGCTCATCGAGCTGCGCGACGGCCGGATCATTCGCGACGTGCGCATCCCCGACCGCCGGCGCGCGGCATGAGAGCCTCGAGACTCGTTCGCGTGGCGGCGCAGAGCCTGCGCCGGAATACGATGCGCACCCTGCTCACCATGCTCGGCATCGTGATCGGCGTGGCGGCGGTCATCCTCACGGTCGCGGTCGGATACGGTGCTCAGACGCGCATCCGCGAGCAAGTGCTGAGCCTTGGGACCAACCTCATCGTCATCACTGCAGGCGCGGGCGCCCAGGCCGGCGTGAGCCTGGGTGCTCAGACCTTCAACCGCTTGACCGTGGACGACGCGGACAAGCTCGTCCGGGAGGGCACGACGTTCTCGGGCGTATCCCCGGTCACCATGACACGCACCCAAGTCGTTGGCGGGGCGGGCAACTGGCGGGCGCCCATCAATGGGGTCTCGACCAGCTATCAGACGATCCGCGATTGGCCGGTGGACGCCGGGACGTTCTTCAGTGACGACGACGTGCGCGGGATGCGCAAGGTCGCGGTGCTGGGGAAGACGGTTGCCGACAACCTGTTCCCGAACGCCGATCCCGTCGGCCTCCAGATCCGTCTGCGCAACGAGCCGTTTACCGTCATCGGCGTGCTCGCGGCCAAGGGCCAGACCGCGGGCGGCGCCGATCAGGATGACGTGGTCCTCGTTCCGTACACAACGGCCCGAACGCGCCTGAGCGGCGTCACGTTTATCGGACAGATTCTCGTCAGCGCGGCATCGCCCGCCGACATCGCCGCGGCGCAGCAGGAGATTCGCGTCATTCTGCGCGAATCACACCGCCTGGCCGGCGACGAAAACGATGACTTTACCGTCCGCAACCAGAGCGACCTCGCCCAGGCGGCCCAGGGCACCACTCAGGTAATGTCGCTCCTGCTCGCGGCGATCGCATCGATCTCCCTTGTCGTGGGCGGTATCGGGATCATGAATATCATGTTGGTCTCGGTCACGGAGCGGACGCGTGAGATCGGCATCCGGCTCGCGGTCGGCGCGCGGGGATCCGATGTGCTCACGCAGTTCCTGGTCGAGAGCGTCGTGATGAGCCTGTTCGGCGGGCTCGCCGGGTTGGCGGCGGGCTTTGGCGGGGCTGCGCTGCTCGGTCGCCTCACCGGATGGAGCACGGCCACGCCGCTTCCGGCTGTCTTTATCGCGGCGGCCTTTTCGGCCGCTGTGGGCGTGTTCTTCGGCTGGTATCCCGCCCGAAAGGCGTCACGGCTCGATCCCATCGAGGCGCTACGGCACGACTAAGCGACGAAAAGTCTCAGCCTCACTTCAGGTCCGTTTCACGCGCGATTACTAGGCTATTGTCGTCACTCTCAAGAGAACACCATGCGCACAAGCAGCCTGATTGGCGCATGCCTGCTCGCGCTGGCGGCAGGCTGCGGACCGGCGATCCAGGTCCGCACCGTCGTGAGTCCGGAAGCGCAGCTCGGCACGCTCCACACGTTCCGCATCTTGCCCTCACCGCAGCCGCGCGACAGCAGGCCGCTGCCGCCTGAGGACCCGATGCTCGCCAACTCGATAACGAATCGCACTCTGCGCCGTGCGCTGCTCGACGGATTCCAGAGCCGGGGCTACGTCGTGAACGACAGCACTCCGGACTTCGTGGTCGCGTACTACGCCGCCGCCAAGCACAAGCTCGACGTGACGTACTGGGACTACGGGTACCGTTGGCGGCCGCGCTGGTGGCGCGGATGGGGGCCGGGCGCTCGGCCGTGGGGCGAACCGCTCGTCACGGAATACACCGAGGGCACTGTCATCATCGACGTGCTCGAGCCGAGGACCAACGAGCTGCTGTGGCGGGGGCGGGGCGTCGCGGTCGTCTCGGACGACGTGCAGGAGTACCTGACGCACCTCGAGAAGACCGTGACGGCCATCCTCGCCGAGTTCCCGCCGGCTCGAGCGCAGGTCGCGCGCCACTGATGAGACGGCTCCTCATGGCAACTCTGCTCTGCACCGCTGCGGTGACGCCCTCCGCAACCCGGGGGCAGGAGCGCGGCATCACCAGGCTCCCGCACCCCGTCACTGACGGGCCCGTTTCGCTCGAGCAGGCGCTCATGCGGCGCCGCTCGATTCGCGAATTCACAAAGGACGAGCTGACGCTGGCTCAGATCTCCCAGCTCCTCTGGGCCGTTCAGGGAATCACCGATCCCGCCGGCCTTCGCACCGCGCCGTCCGCGGGCGCGCTGTACCCGCTCGAGGTCTACGTCGCGACGCGCGCCGGGCTCGATCACTACGAACCGGACGGCCATCGATTGGTGCGCGTCGCCGATCGCGACGTGCGAACGGCGCTCGCCGCCGCCGCCCACCAGGAAACGGTGGCCGGCGCACCGGTCGTGTTCGTGATCACCGCGCTGCCCGCCCGGACGGCGGCGAAGTACGGTGCCGCCCGCGCCACCCGTTACGTGACCCTCGAAGCGGGCCACGCAGCACAAAATCTCCTCCTTCAGGCGGTCACGCTCGGACTTGGTGCCGTTGTCGTGGGGGCATTCGACGACGACGCTGTGCGGCAGGTGCTCGGCACGCCACGCGAGCACCTGCCTTTGTATCTCGTTCCCGCGGGGCATCCGCGCCGCTGAAGCTATGCCGTGAGCGCAGGCTGCGCGGGCGGCCCGACAGGTTCCGCGAGCGACGTCACGAAGCGCTGCAGCAGGTCGGTGAGTGTGGGCTCCCCCAACTCCTGCAGCTCGTACCGCGCCCGCACACTCGGTTTGCCGAGGTCGACGAGCCGTGCGAGATCCACGGGCGTGCCGATCACGACGAGGTCCGCGGGCGTGCGCCGGATTGTCTCCGCCAGCTCCTGGATCTGCGCCTCCCCATATCCCATGGCCGGGAGTACGGGGCCCGTGGCGGGGTACAGCTGGAACGTCTCGCGAATCGATCCGACAGCGTACGGACGTGGATCGACGATCGCCGCGGCGCCATACCGCTGCGCGGCGACCCAGCCAGCGCCGTACGGCATGCCGCCATGCGTGACCGTCGGGCCATCCTCGACGACGAGCACTCGCCTGCCGCGGATCTCGGCGCCGCCCGCAACGAAGATCGGGCTCGCCGCCTCGATCACGGTCGCGGCGGGATTCAATTCACCCACCACGCGGCGTGCGGTCGCGAGCTCCGTGAGCGAGGCGGTGTCTACCTTGTTGATGACGACCGCGTCCGCCATCCGCACCACCGTCTCGCCGGGATGGTAGTGGGCCGCGTGATCCGCGCGGTGCGGATCGACGACCGCGATCAGCAGGTCCGGCTCGAAGAACGGCATGTCGTTGTTTCCGCCGTCCCAGATCAGCACCCCCGCTTCCCGCTCGGCGTCGCGGAGGATGCGAGCGTAATCCACGCCCGCGTAGACCACGCGCCCCGCACGGAGCAGCGGCTCGTATTCCTCGCGCTCCTCGATCGTAACATTGTGGCGATCGAGATCCGCGAACGTGGCGAAGCGTTGCACCGCCTGCCGCGCGAGATCGCCGTAGGGCATGGGGTGGCGCACCACGACGGGATGGATGTGCAGCCCGTCGAGAATCGCGGCGATCCGGCGCGTCGTTTGGCTCTTGCCGGCGCCGGTGCGCGCCGCGCATACCGCGATGACGGGGATGCTCGCCCGCAGCATCGTGTGCCGGGGGCCCAGCAGCAGATAGTCGGCCCCGGCGGCCAGCGCACGGGACGCGAGGTGCATCACGTGTTCGTGCGACACGTCCGAATAACTGAAAACCACGAGATCGACATTCAGGTCGCGGACCAGCCGCTCGAGCTCGGATTCGGGTTCGATCGGAATGCCGTCCGGATAGTCGGGTCCCGCGAGCTCCGGGGGGTAGCGCCGGTCAGCGATGTTCGGAATCTGCGCGGCCGTAAACGCCACCACGCGATAGTGCGCGTTGCCGCGGAACCACACGTTGAAGTTGTGGAAATCCCGGCCCGCCGCCCCGAGGATCAGCACGCGCTCGGTCATGCGGCCACCGCCGTCACGGGACGGAAGGCTCGCCGTACGCCGGCGCGCGGGTGCCCTCCAGCAACTCCCGGCTTAGACCGCGCACCAGATCGCCGCGGCTCACGACACCGATCACGGCCGTTCCGCTCTCTCCTGGTTCGACGACGGGGAGGCTGCGCAAGCCGGCGCCGACCATGAGGCGAGCCGCGGTGGCTACCGTTTCGTGGCCCCCGACGGTGACGACGTTCGACTGCATCAGGCTAGCCACCGATTGCGCCTTCAAGTCGCCGAGGCCCCAGTGCCGGTCACGCGGTCTCGATGGTCCGGCGACGCACGGCGCGCCGTGTTGCACGCACGGCGACCACGGTTGCGGCCGCGGTTCCGGCGAGCGCCAGCGTCTGTGCCACCTTTTTCAGCGCGGCCTTCATGGCGCGTTTGCGTTGCCGGGCGCGCGCAGCCTTCCCCTGAGCAACGAGGGCAGCGTCCGCTGCTACGATCAAACGCTTGGCCGCCTTCTTGCCCGCAACGCGCGCTCGGGCGACTGCCCGTCCGGCCGCCACGGCCAGCACAACCTTCTGTCTCGTCGTCATAACGTGCTCCTTGCAGGTAACCATTCCGTGTCTGAACGTTGCCCCGCTCCCCATGAAGGGGACTTGAGATGCGCGAGAAGATCCTTCAAATGCGCATATGCCGAAAGGCGGTGCTTCCCAGCCACAATACGATCGCGAGGAACCCAGCCATGAGGGCGAGGTCGAGTTGCAGCGCGAAGTGCGCCCTGCCGAGCAGCGCGTGTCGCAGCGCGTCCACGGAATAGGTGAGCGGGTCCACCAGGACGAGCGGTCGCAGCCAACCGGGGAGCTGGTCCAGCGGAAACAGAGCTCCCGATAGAAAGAATGTCGGGAAGATCAGGAAACTCGAAACGAGCTGAAACCCTTCGGGACTTTCCATCAGAGCGCCGATGATGAGTCCCACACTTACCAGCGACGCCGTAGTGACGGCGAGGAGTGGGACCGCCGCAGCGAAGCGACTCGCGTCGGGATGCAGGCCGGGAATCGCGCCGGTTGCGCCAAGGACGGCACCAAGGGCGAGCAGAATGAGCGACTGCACTACTGAATCGGTGGCGCCGCCGATCACTTTGCCGAGAAATACCGAGGTGCGCGACATCGGCGCGACCAGCACCTCTTTCAAAAAATCGATCTTCCGGTCCCACACGATGTAGACGCCAAAGAAGATGGACGAGAACAACACCGCCTGCGCAAGAATCCCCGGGAAAATGAACGCCTGATAGTCCATGCCCGGGATGGTCACGTTGCGGCCGATGCCGCCCCCGAAGACGAGCAACCACAGAATCGGATTGACGATGGACGCCACGATGCGCGACTTCTCGCGCAGAAAGACTTTCCATTCGCGATACCAGACCGCCGCGATGCCGCCTATCTCGTGGCGGAGCGATAGCGCATGGACCGTTCGGCCCATCCTCCCTCCTCTCCGGCCTCGCGCATCTCCCGGCCTGTGAAGTGCAGGAACACATCTTCCAGAGACGCGGGGCGCACCTCCACCCAATCCACGGGACCTGCCGCAGCGAGAATGCGCGGCAGCCGCGATTTGGCATCGCGTACGGTGAGCCGGGTGACCGCTGCTTGACGCTCGATCTTGTCCACGAACCCGAGCGCGCCGAGCGCGGCGAGATTCGGCGTCGCCACACCCAGCGTGACGGTATCGCCGCCCACGACACGCTTCAGGTTGGCTGGCGAATCGAGCGCGACGATCCGGCCGTGATCAATGATCGCAAGTCGGGTGCACAGCCGGTCCGCTTCCTCCATGTAGTGGGTCGTCAGCACCACGGTGATCCGGGTTTCCACGACGAGCCGCTCCACATAAGTCCAGATGTGGTCGCGCGACTGGGGGTCGAGCCCGAGCGTCGGCTCGTCCAGGAACAGCACCTTCGGCCGGTGCATCAGCCCGCGGGCCAGCTCCAGCCGCCGCCGCATCCCGCCCGAGTAGTGCTTGACGATGCTGCCCTGACGGTCGGTCAGATCGACGAGCGCCAGCACCTCGCGGATGCGCTGCTCACGCAGGGCGGGGGGCATGTGATACAGCATCCCGTGGAGCTTGAGGTTCTCATAGCCCGTGAGCGTGTCGTCCGAGCTCGGATCCTGAAAAACGATGCCGATCGCATGCCGCACCTGGCGCGGCTCGCGCACGAGATCGAATCCGTCGACGCTCCCGCCGCCGCTCGTCGGTTGGAGCAGCGTGGTGAGCATGAGCAGCATCGTGGTCTTCCCGGCCCCGTTGGGGCCGAGCAGGCCGAAGAACTCCCCCTCGGCGATGTCTAACGTGACGCCGTCCACGGCGGTGAGGTCGCCGAATCGCTTGGTGAGGTGCGCCAGCTCAACGATGGCCATCGAACCTGATTGAAAGCTACTGACGAACCGCGATCTCCACCCGAGGATCTCTGCCGCGAGCCGAAGTCGCGCGTTCGCGTACGATTGCCTCGATCTCCGCACGCTCGAGCGTCTCCCGCTCGAGCAGCGCCGCGGCGAGCGCATCCAGCGCGGCCCGGTTCGTCCGCAGCACATCGCTCGCGCGCGCATAGGCTTCTCGCACAATCCGCTGGACCTCACGGTCGACGAGCTCGGCAGTGTGCTGAGACACTTCGTGGCGTTGCACGATGCCACGCCCCCCCCATATGGGCTCGAGCTCGGGATGTTCTGTCACCGTGATCGGGCCGACGACATCGCTCATCCCGAACTGCGTCACCATGCTGCGCGCGAGTTCCGTAGCCTGTTGGAAATCGCTCGCGGCACCGGTGGTGACCGCGTCAGGTCCGAAGACCAGCTCCTCTGCGGCGCGGCCGCCGTACGCGACCGCCAGCCGTCCCAGGATGTAGCTGCGGGTGTGGCTGCGGCGGTCCTCTTCGGGGAGGGCAAACGTGATGCCGAGCGCTCGACCGCGCGGAACGATGGTGACCTTCTGCACCGGATCGAGACCGGGGATGAGCGCATTCACCAGGGCGTGCCCGGCCTCGTGGTAGGCAGCGAGCCGCCGGTCCTCGGCTGACAGCACGAGACTGCGGCGCTCGATGCCCAGCATCACTTTGTCCTTGGCGTCTTCGAAATCGTGGCGATCGGCGCGGTCCTTGCCACGCCGCGCGGCGAACAACGCCGCTTCGTTGACGACGTTCGCCAGATCCGCGCCCGACAGCCCCGGCGTGCCTCGGGCAATCGCGGCGAGATCGACATCGTCGGCCAGCGCGATCTTGCGCACGTGTACCGCGAGGATCTGTTCGCGGGCCCGAATATCCGGCAACTCCACGACGATCTGGCGGTCGAAGCGCCCCGGCCGCAGCAGCGCCGGGTCGAGCACATCGGGCCGGTTGGTCGCGGACAGGACGACGACCCCCTGCGTCGGTTCGAAGCCATCCAGCTCGACGAGCAGCTGGTTCAGGGTTTGCTCGCGTTCCTCATGCACGCCGCCGAGCCCCACGCCGCGCAGGCGCCCCACGGCATCCAGTTCGTCGATGAAGATGATGCAGGGCGCGTTCGCCTTCCCCTGCTCGAACAGGCTGCGCACGCGCGCGGCTCCCACGCCGACGAATAGCTCCACAAAATCCGATCCCGATATCGAGAAGAACGCGACGGCGGCCTCGCCCGCCACCGCGCGCGCGAGCAACGTCTTCCCGGTGCCCGGCGGGCCTACGAGCAGTACTCCTTTGGGCAGGTGTCCTCCGACGCGGTGGAACTTCGCCGGATCCTTGAGGAACGCGATCACTTCCTGCAGTTCGGCCTTAGCTTCGTCCGCGCCGGCGACGTCGGCGAACGTGACCTTGGGCTGTTCACTCGTCAGGCGGTGCGCGCCCATCTGGCCGAATGCCAGCGCTCGTCCGCCGCCGATTCGCGCCGAGCGCGTCAGGAAGAGCCAGAACCCGGCGAGGAGCAACCATGGGAGAAGGCTCAGCAGAACATTGACCCAGACGGACGTAGCCTTCGCCGCGCGGATCGGAACGCTGCGCTGCTCCAGGCGGGCGACAAGGGGCGCCGGATCTGTCAACGGGATTGTGGCGCGGAACTCGGTGACCTCCTGCCGCGCAATGAGCACCGGCGTGCGGAATTGTCCACGGATCAAACGATCCTCGATCACGATCTCGGCGCCCGCGATGTTGTCGCGCTCGAGCTCGCGAAGCATGTCGGAGTATGTCACTTCGACGCGGCGCTCGCGTCCCTGGATCGACCGGATCAAGAGCACCGTGCTGATGAGCGCGAATACCCACAACAACGACTGCCGCGGACCACGCCGTGAGCGCCGAGCGCCTGCCGTGGTTTGCGTGGCCATGCCCGCAGCCCTAGGTTACGCGCCGCTCGGCGACGGCGCGGACGATATCGGTCGTCGTGAGAATGCCAACCAGCTTGCCTGCCTCGAGCACGAGCACCCGATGAACCTTGAGGCGCTGCATATATGCGGCGGCCTGGGCAAGCGGAGTCGTGGGCGTCACCGCGTAGATCGCGGGCGTCATGGCTTCGGAGACGGTGTGGTCCTGCAGGACATCCCATTCGGGATTGGCGTTCTGAAACCGCTCGGCGACATCGGCGCCGGCGTCGACCCACATGTCGGTAAAGAATGCCGCGGCGGGTTCAGCCTCTTCCGGCTCCCATTCGGCGGGAATCTCCAACTCCGACTCGAGCTGCTCCGGCCGCTCGGCCGGTACGCCCGGCGTCGCCGACTCGAACGCGAGCGCGTCGCTCGACGCGAACACTCCCAGGAGCCGGCCACCCGCCAGAACGGGGGCGCCGCCGATGTGACGACTGGCGAGCAACTCCACCGCGTCCCGCAGGGAGAGCTCGGGGTCGAGGGTGAGCACGTCCGTGCTCATGAAATCGCGAACCGTTACCATCGCTGGCCCTCCTTATGCCGTACCGTACGCAACCGCCACCGCACGATGCCATCCCAGACTTCTTGTGCCGTTTCCGCGAACCAGAACAGCTCGAGATCCGCGAGATCGATCACGCCTTCGTCGACCAGGAACTCGAAATTCAGCACCTTGCGCCAGTAGGATTCGCCGACGAGCACGACCGGCAGCGGCTCGAGCTTCCGTGCCTGCACGAGCGCGAGTGTTTCGAACAACTCGTCCAGCGTCCCGTAGCCGCCGGGAAACGCGACGAGCGCCGTGGCGCGCAGCAGCAGATGCATCTTGCGCACGGCGAAGTAGTGAAATCGGAAGCACAGCTCCGGCGTGATATAGGGATTGGGTTCCTGCTCGTGCGGCAACGTGATGTTCAGGCCGATCGATTTCGCGCGTGCATCATCAGCGCCGCGATTGGCGCCCTCCATGATCCCTGGGCCGCCGCCGGTCAGAATCACCGGCCGGTACTCCGGCAGCTCCTCGGAGCCGGCGCTCACCAGGCGGGCGAATTCTCGTGCGATGTCGTAGTAATGACTCTTGGCGAGCACCCGCTCGGCGATCGCGAGGCGGCGTGCCAAGTCGGCGTTCCGCGTATCCTTCCTTAGCGCCGTGCCGAGCGCAGCGACCCGACGGCGCGCTTCATCCGGTTCCGGAATCCGCGTGCTGCCCAGCACGACGATCGTCGAGCGAATGCCATGCTCCTCGAGCAACAGCTCCGCCTTCGCGTAGTCGAGTTGCAGCCGGAGGCCGCGCACCTCGGGCCGGTCCAGAAACGTCACGTCCTGGTCCGCCTCGATGTAACTCTGACTTCGCAGGATAGCCTCGACACGCTCCTTCATGATCCTCAAGCTCGGTGCGAGGCGATAAAGCGGGGCTGAAGACTCTTGGAAGACGCCTTAGGAGAGTGTGAAACTGCGGGGCCGGGCAGGCGAAGAAAGTTGATCCGCCTCTGTAAGGCTCATCCGGAGAGCCCTGGCGGTGCCGAAACTTCGGCGGCACCATCCCGAACGCCCGGCCCCAACGGGCACTATAGCAAGGCGCGCATTAGGACACGCTGAGTTTGCCGTGAAGTTTCGGCGCCACGATGAGACTCACCAGGAAAAACGCCGCTGCCGTTACGATCGTCAGCGGCCCCGCAGCAACGTGCAGGAGCGGACTCACAGACTCTCCGATCAGCGTCGCGCTGACGGCCAGGGCGACCGCGATCGCGAGCATCGTGGTGAGGCTTGACGCAACATGGCGCGCCGTCACGCCCGGAATGATGACCAGCGACCCCATCAGCAGCACGCCGAGATAGCGCAGTCCGAGTGCGACGGTGACCGCGAAGGCGAGCAGGAACAACAGATCCAGGCGCGCGACGTCGACCCCGGCGGTGCGCGCCAGATCCCGCGCGATCAGCGCGATCACAAGCCGGCTCCTGGCCCGCCAGATGAACACAATGACGAGCAGCGCCGCCGCGATGCCCAACACGCTTTCGACCACACCCACCCGACTCGGGCCGCCGAACAACGCGTCGATCAGTTCTTCGCCCGAGGTCAGCATGCTGCCGATAGCGAGAGCGGCGGAAAAGATCACGCCAATGACCGCGTCGGTCGGCAAGCGCGTCCGGTACTCGAGTCCCCAAATCAGCACCGTCCCCATCAGGAGTGCCGCGAGACCACCGAGGACGGGGTTGAATCCGAGCGCGAGCGCGATGGCGATGCCGGGCAGGGCGACGTGCGACAGGGCATCGGACGCCAGCGAGAGACGCCGCATCACTGCGAAGCAGCCCACGAGCCCTGCGGCGGCCGCCATCGCGACTGGAAGCACGAACGCATTGAGGATCGTCATTGATGGTTGTGAAACCGCAATGGCGTTCCATACATCTCCTGCAGCCGCTCCGGGGTCAAGACATCGACCGGCGGCCCATAGCAACTGCCACCCTGGCGGCCGAGGCAGAGCACGGCGGTCGCGTAGCGATACACCAGATTGAGCTCGTGTGAGATCAACAGGAGCGTAAGCCCCGCGGCCTCCTGAACCCGGCGGATCATCGCGTACAGCGTCTCCTCGCCCGGCTCGTCCACTCCCGCCGTGGGCTCGTCGAACAGCAGCACTGACGGACTGCCGAGGAGGGCGAACGCGAGCAGCAGGCGCTGGAACTGGCCCCCGGAGAGCGCGCCGATGCGTTGGCGCGCGAGCGCCCCGGGCAGGCTCACCAGCTCCAGGACTCGCCGCGCGTCCTCGCGCGGTGCGCCTGTAACGGCAGCCTTTGCTTGCAGGAAGTCGAGTCCCGTGACCGGCAGATCCCGCTCGATGTCGAGCTTCTGCGGCACATACCCGATGCTCGTCCCCGGCGCCCAGCGGATCGTGCCTTCGTAGGGAACCGCGCCAATCAACGCCTTGAACAACACAGTCTTGCCCGAGCCGTTGGGGCCGATGATGGCCAGGGCATCTCCGGCTGCGACGCCGAAGCTCAGATCGCGCAAGACCACGGTCCGGCCGAACCGCACGGTCAGCCGGTCAACTTCGAGAACCGGGACAGGGGCCACGTCGGCCACGACTCTTTCCTCCCTTCCTCAGCCTTCCCTCACGGAGGACTCGGCAGATTGCGAACAGCAGGGAGTCTATTACACGATTCAAAAGGAGGCGAATATGAACGCAGGAGAGCTCTGCAGTCGAGTCATGGCGACGGCCTCGCCGGACGAGAGCGTCCGGAAGGCCTCCCGCCGGATGGCGTCATACGATGTCGGAGCGCTCGTCGTGCTCAAGGAGAATCGCGGTGCGCATGCACTCGGCATCATCACCGATCGCGACATCGTGTTGCGGGGTGTTGCGGTCAACCGGGACTTGGACGATACCAGCGTCTCGGACATCATGAGCAGGCCGGTCTATATGGTACGAGACGACACCCCGATCGAAGCGGCGCTCGCGAAGATGGCTTCGACCGGCACGCGGCGACTGATCGTGACCGCCGAAGACGATCGCGTGGCGGGTATCCTGACGCTCGACGATGTGCTCGACGAGCTGGTGCGCGACACCGCAGCCATCGGCAAGTTGCTGAAGCTGCAACAGCCCGTGGTACCGGTCTGACGCGCAACCGTCAGTTGGGGGCTGGGGCCACTCGCACGCCGTCCGCGACACGATCACTCGGGTGCGGGATGACCATCTCGTCCACGCGCAAGCCGCTCAGAACCTCGGCATCGAACGCCGTGCGGTGGCCGACGACGACGTCACGCTGGCGCGCGCGTCCTGCTTCGATCACGAACACGCGCCAGCCATCGCCGTAGCGGAACAGCGCGCTGGCCGGAATCGTCAGCACGCTGTCAGCTTGCCAGACGACGATCCGAATCTCGACGCGGTAGCCGTCGCCCAGGGCTCCCGGCGGATCAACGAAGTCGCCGATCACGTTGACCCGCTGCTCCTCGACGCCGAGCGCGGAAACCTTGGTGAATGCGGACGGCTCCACGAGCCGCACGCGGCCGTGCAGCGTCTGTCCGCCCCAGCCCTCGATGAAGATTGGGGCGCCGGCGCCTACGGCGACCGCATCGGTGGACAAGAGGTCCGCGACGATCTCCAGCCGTGAGGGGTCGCCGATTTCCAGCAGCGGAGTCCCCGCGCTCACGACCCGCTCACTCGGCTCGGGAACGCGCAGCACCCGGCCGGCCACCGGGGCCCGCATCGTGATCGGCTCCGTTCCGCCGGCCAGAGCGGCGCGCGCCACCTCCACATCGTGCGCTGCCGCCTGAGCCCTGAACTCGGCCGACTCGAGCTCGCGCGCCCGTGACGCCTCGTCAGACTCCGCCTGCTCGCGCTCGGCCGGGGCGATCGAGTTGTCCTGCGCCATACGCTCCGCGCGCTGCCAGGCGCGATGCGCCAGGTCGTGCGCCACGCGGGCCTGGGCGACTGCGGCGACCGCGGCGCGCTGGGCGTCTTCGACGGACGCCAATTGGCCGCGCGCCTGATCGCGCGACCGGGGATCGAGCGGAGCGGGAAAGACCCGGGCGACAATCGCACCAGCGCGGACAGAGTCGCCTTCTCGCAGCGTAAGCCGCGCGACGCGTCCCGCGATCGGCGCCGCGACGACGTAGCGGTCCCGAACCCGCGTGGCGCCCTCCTCGTCCACCGTCACTTGCATCGGCCGATTCAGCGCGCGCGCGGTGTCAACGAGAAGCGGCGACGGGCGCGCCACGCGGAACACGGCATACGCCGCCAACACCACCGCGATGCCAATCGCGACGCGTTTCATTCTCGAGTCTTCAGCACGGCGACGAGGTCGAGTCGATCGAGTCGGCGTCGCACGACCAGTCCGGCTGCGAGCGCCGCCGTGACGATCACGCCGACGGCCAACGCGTAACTGCCCGCGCCGATCACGAGCGGGATGCGAAACAACTCCCATTGATACAGCGAGGACAACCCGGCACAAACGGCGTACCCGAGGCCGAGTCCGAGCACGATCCCCGCACCGGCGAGCAGCGCTTGCTCGCCGAGCAGCATGACGGTGACCTCGCGGCGCGTAAAGCCCAGCACTCTGAGACTCGCCAACTCCCGGCCGCGCTCCGACAAGGCGATCCGCGCGGCGTTGTAAACCATCGCTACCGCGAGTGCCATCGCGAACCCGACGAGAATGGTCGTCATCAGCCCGATGCTGCGCGCCAAGGTAGCCTCGAAACTCGCGAGCGCGGCGTCGCGACTCGAGACGGCAGCGACGGCGGGCAGGCGTTTGAGTCTCCGATAGAGCGAATCAGCGGCGCGCGGATCGACGCGCAGAAACGCGCCCGACAGCGTGTTTCCCTCAGCCATGAGACGATTGAGGGCCCGCTGCTCCATGTAGGCCGACAGTCCCAACGGCTCATCCACGACGCCGGCGACCGGGACGCGCGCGACCGGACGCGTGCCCTCGAGCACGGCGATCGTGAGCGTATCGCCCGGCACAACATGCAGAATCTCAGCGAGCTTCCCCGTCAGCGTCACCCCCTCCACAGGAACCGGGGTGACCTGGTACCGTTCGCCGACCAGGCGCCGCAATTCCCCGCCCGGCTCCAAGCCCAGCACCGCGATACGGCGCGTGCGATAGCCGGCCGTCAGTCGAGCCGGCACGCTGCGAAACGGTTCCGCCGCGAGCACCCCCGGAAGGCGCATCAGCTCGTACCGCACCGCCGCGGGCCGGGGCGTGTTGAACACAACTGACAGGTTTTCGCGTTGCACGTGCCGGAACTGCACGTCCGCGACCCGCAGAATCGCGTCGACAAAGAAGCGCCCGGCGAGCAGCACCACGACCGCGAAGCCGATGCCCACCGCGGACACGAGTGCCTTGAGCGGGCGCCGCTCGAGGCTCCGGACGACCATCCGGTGCGCCACCGTCAGCAGGCGATCGAGGCGCAGGCGCTCGAGTACGCCCGCGCGAAACTTCGCGGGCGGCTCTGGCTGCATCGCCGCGGCGGGAGCCAGCGCCAGCACCCGGCGCACTGCGCCGACAGCCCCGACCACTGCAGCGACCAGTGTCACCGCCACGGCGAGCGCGACCGCCGTCCAGTCGAGACGAAAAATGAACTCCGGAAACCGGTAGAACTCCGCGTAGCGGGCGTTCACCTTGGCGGCGAAGTAGAGTCCGATGCCGACGCCGCCCGCGGTCCCGAAGAACAGCGCGACGAGCCCGAACTTCAGGTAGTGCCAACCTACCGCCCAATCACGGTACCCGAAGGCCTTCAACACGGCGATCTGCTGCCGCTCGATACTCACCAGACGGCCCAGCACGATGTTGAGCAGGAACGCGGCGATGCCGAGGAAGATGGCCGGAATGACCGTACCGGACACGCGGTTCTGGGCGATCTCGTCCGTGAGAAACCGCGCAGAGACCTGTTCGCTGCGATCGTACCCGCCGAGCCCGCCGTAGCGCTCCAATTCGCGATCCACGCGCGCGATCACGTCGGCCGGCTGCGTGTGAGGCTCGAGGCGGATCGACACGTCGTTGAACGCTCCGACCATGTCGAACGCCGGCCCCATGACGTCGCGACTCATCCACAGCACGCCGAAGCGACGGTTGTCGGGGAACAGACCGCCCTCCGCGATCTCGTACACGTATTCGGGCGAGATCGCGATGCCGACGATGCGCAATCGCTGCCAGCGGCCGTTCAGCACCACGCCCAGGCTGTCGCCGACGTCGAGATGGTTCGCCGTCGCGAAGGCCTCGCTCGCGATCACTTCGTCGCGCCGCTCCGGCTCGATCCAGCGTCCGCGCCGCAGATGTAGATCATTGAGCACGGGGCGCCCCCGCGCGGGCACGGACACCAGGCGTCCTGTGGCCGGCTCCGCGAGGCCCGGCACATCCATCGTCACCGAACGCACGATGCGCGTCTCGACGCTCGCGACGCCGGGGATCGCGGCGAGCCGGGCGGCGGCGAATGGAGGCGCGCGCTCGAGATGCACGAACACATCCGCGAACCGGTAGCGATCGTAATACGCGGCGCGGGACACGAGCAAAGAGGTGTACGAGGTTCGCGTCGTCACGACCGTCGCAACCCCGCAGGCGACGACCACGGCGATCGCCGTCATCTGCCCGCGCATGTGCCAGAGGTCGCGCACCAGCTTGCGATCCAGCAAACGCAGCCGTGCTACCATGACAACTCATCGGGGCGCGCGCGCCGCGGGTTTTTCCTGATCTCGCTGATCTGGCCGCTCCGCAACCGAATCACCCGGTCGGCCATCGCCGCGATGGCGGCGTTGTGCGTGATCACGGCGACAGTCGTGCCCAGCTTTTCGTTGACGTGCGCGAGCACCTCGAGAACGAGCTTCCCCGTTTCGTAGTCGAGCGCGCCCGTGGGCTCATCGCACAGGAGCGCGTCCGGCTGCTTGGCAACGGCCCGGGCGATCGCCACCCGTTGCTGCTCACCACCGGACAGCTGCGCCGGGAAATGGTCGAGCCGCTCGCCCAGCCCCACGAGCCGCAGCGCGGCGGCCGCGTCCATCGGCCGTTCGGCGATGTCGGTGACCAGGGCGACGTTCTCGAGCGCGGTGAGGCTGGGGATCAGGTTGTAGAACTGGAAGACGAAGCCCACGTGCTCGCGTCGAAACCGGGTCAGCTCGCGGTCGCTCGCACCCGTGAGCTCATGATCGAGGAACCGGACCTTCCCACTGGTCGGGGTGTCGAGCCCCCCCAGGATGTTCAGGAGCGTGGACTTGCCGCTGCCTGAAGGCCCCAGGATCACGACCAGTTCGCCCCGATACAGCTCGAGGTCCACACCACGGAGCGCATGCACATCCGTGTCGCC
Source organism: Gemmatimonadales bacterium (assembly GCA_036558345.1). Taxonomy (GTDB): domain Bacteria; phylum Gemmatimonadota; class Gemmatimonadetes; order Gemmatimonadales; family GWC2-71-9; genus 20CM-2-65-7. The sequence continues at coordinate 27,178 of DATBFV010000112.1, forward strand.
GAGCCGATAGACTTTGCTCAAGCCGCGTGCGCTGAACACGGCCTCGGCTTGAGTCAGCTCACGAGCCGCGGAGACCGCTGCACTCATATGACGAGCGTAGCCGGAATACGGTGGTGCAGTCTTGAAGGGATGTTGAAGCGCGCTTCATCTCCCACTGGGGTCCGGCCTGTTACGCTTGAACCATGCGGACTTCTGCGCCCCCCATCCGGATCGCGCTCGCGGCGTTGCTGATCGCGGCGGTTCTCACCCTGAGCATGTCGGGAGCCGTCCATCGACTCGTGCTCGCAGTGCTCGAGGAGGCTCGCCAAGTCGCGACGTCACATCCGACTTACGCGATGGCACTTATTGTGGCGTTTTCCGCCATCGCGGCCATGCTGGCGTTCGTCTCGAGCTGGGTCGTTGTACCGTTCGCGGTTCTCACGTGGGGTCCCACGGCAGCCCTGCTGCTCTTGTGGACTGGCTGGTTGATGGGTGGTGCCGCAACGTACGCGATCGGACGGTTCCTGGGACGACCGGCGGTGCGGTGGCTCGTGTCAGACGACAAGCTGGCGCGCTATGAGCAACGCTTCGTGCGCCATATGCCTTTCTACGTCGTGCTGCTCGTGCAGCTCGCCCTGCCGTCCGAAATTCCGGGCTATCTCCTCGGTATGGTCGGGTATCCCTTCACGCGCTTCGTTGCCGCGCTCGGCATCGTCGAGCTGACGTACGGCATCGCGACCGTATACCTCGGACAAGGGTTCCTGGACCGGCGCACGCTCCCTGTGCTCGCCGGGCTCACGCTGATGGCATTCCTCGCGATTGCGGCAGGTAACCTGCTGCACCGTCGCTTCCGTCACGCCTAGACCAGCGCGTGGTGCGCCGCGTCTGCGCTTCGAGCATCCTGCCGGCCGGTCGCCGGGTGAGAAGGCCGAACCGGGACTACGAGCAAAGAGGCCGGCAGACGATTGAGCAGCCGCTCGGTGGTACTGCCGATCAGCAGGCGATCGATCCACTTTTTTCCGTGGGATCCCACCACGACCAGGTCGGCATGCCAGACGGTGGCCTCCTCGGCGATCTCCTCGTCGGCCACACCGGTGCGCACGACCCGCTCGTCGAGCGGCAGGTCGGGCAACTGCGATTCAATCAGTCGCACAAACTCGTCCCGGCAGCGCCGCTCGTATTCCGCCTGATCCAGCGACAGCGGCACCACAACGGGGTATTTGGCAGGCTCGATCACGTGGACCGCGCGCAGCTGGGCTCCGAGCGCGCCCGCCAATCGATCCGCCGCCCTGAGCGTTGGTCCGGCACCGTTGAAGAGGTCCACGGCCACGAGAACGCGTTCGATTGTCTCCGTCCCGGGTTCGACGATCAGCACCGGTGCATCCGCGGTCCGCACGAGATGATGCGCGGTGCTGCCACCCAAACCGCGCTCGAGCGGTCCATGGTGGCGGCCGCCGACGACGATCAACCCCGCGTCGCGCTCGCGCGCCACTTGCTGCAATACGACTCCCGCTTTGCCGGGCCGCGCCGTCACCGGCGCATCTACACCCACGTGCGCGAGCGAGGTGCAGGCGTGCGCCACCACCCGATCCGCGACCTCAGGAGACGTGATCGGCTCCGCCGTACCGCCGGGCATCCACATCATCGGGACCGCGTACACGAGAATGCACTCGGCGGACGCCCCCCCCGCAATGCGCGACGCGATCGCAGCAGCCCGAACCGATTCGAGAGACCCATCGACGCCGACGACAACTGGTTGCGCTTTCATGTCGCCCCCTGGTCTGGCCCTACCAAACAAACTGGGCGGCACGCGTGAAGCGGGGCTGAATTTCTGCTCAAGTTGTGTTCACGACTGGGGTCCCGAGCGCGCGCGTCAGTTGCCCCGCAACGGCCGGGATGCTTCCCAGGACACCGGCGACCACCCAGTCGGCCGGTGTCAGCTGTGAGGTCCTGAGAATCGCCGCCAGTGGCGGCCATTGCACCGTGAGAATCTGCAACAGGATCACCAGCCCGAGGGCGCCGATCGCGTGGCGATTCGCCGTCATCCGCGCGGGCCGCAGCACCGCATCATCACTCCGGGCATTGCCGAGATGCAAAGCCTCCGCGATGGCCAGCGTCATGAACACCAGCGTTGCGGTACGGTTGGGCGCAAGCCCCGTCGACGTCCCCCACCACGCGGCGGCCAGCGTACAGATCGCGATCAGCGCTGCATAGCCGACCGCATCACGTACCCTCGGGCCGGCGAGAATCGCTTCGCGGGGTGAGCGCGGCGGGCGCCGCATGAGGTTGGGCTCCGCCGGCTCGAAAGCCAGAGCAAGCGCCGGAAATGTGTCCGTCACGATATTGAGCCACAGGATTTGGAGAGGCAGCAACGGCGGCGGCCACCCCATGAGACCTGCGCCGAGAAAGACAAAGATCTCACCCAGATTGCAGCTGAACAGATAGAAAACAAACTTGCGCAGATTGTCGAAGATCACGCGGCCTTCTTCGACTGCGCTGCCAACAGTCTCGAATTGGTCGTCCTGCAGCACCAACCCGGCCGTCGCCTTCGCGAGATCGGTGCCCCGCCTGCCCATCGCCACGCCGATGTCCGCTTTCGCCAGTGCCGGCGTATCGTTCACGCCGTCGCCCAGCATCGCGACGATCTCGCCGCGGCGTTGAAACGCCGCCACGATGCGCAGTTTTGCTTCCGGCGTCACGCGGCTGAATGCCGCGACGCCCTCCACCCGCGCGGCGAGCGCCGCGTCGTCCATCGCGTCGACCTCGCGACCGTCGATGGTCTCGTCCCCCGGCCGCAGCACATCCAGGCGGCGCGCGATCGCCTCGGCGGTATGACGCTGATCCCCGGTGAGCATGACGGTGCGGATCCCGGCGTCGCGCAAGGTGTGAAGCGCGGCTTCGACGCCCGGCGCCGGCGGATCGGCGAGCCCGACGAATCCGGCGAAGGTGAGCGCCTGCAGCGCCGCGGCACTCGTGTCGGCAACCGGCCCGTAAGCCAGTCCGAGGAGCCGGAGTCCCCGGATTGCGAGGGACCGATTCGTCTCTTCCAACTGCCGCTGCGCATCTGCGTCCAGCGCGCACCGCGCCGCAACCCGATCCGGCGCGCCCTTCAGGTACGCAACGAGGGTCCCATCGGGGCGCCGATAGTGCACCGCCATGTAACGACGCGTGCTCGCAAACGGAATCTGCCCCACGAGAGCGCCGGCATCGGCGCGCACGCGCGCCGGCTCGAGCCCAGCCTTCCGGGCCGCCACCAGGAGCGCGACCTCCGTCGGATCTCCCGCGGGCGGTTCATCGTCCGCGGGCAGCGCGAGGTCGGGCCGCGAGGCCAGGAGGCCGATACGCAGTGCCAGATCGAGCAGTGGGCGTTCCGCCGGGGTGAGCGGCGCGCCACGCTCGTGGAACACGCCGTGAGGCGTGTAGCCCGCGCCGGTTACGGCAATCTCGCTGCCGTCCACGTGCAGCGTGGTCGCCGTCATCTGTCCCGTGGTCAATGTGCCCGTCTTGTCCGTGCACACGATCGTCGTCGAGCCGAGCGTTTCAACCACCGCGAGGCGGCGCACCAGCGCACGACGCCGCGCCATGCGGCGCATGCCGATCGCCAGCGTGACGGTCGCCACGACCGGCAATCCTTCCGGAACCGCGGCGACCCCTAACGCGAGCGCGAGCTCGAGCACGTCGGTCCACGTTCCTCCCTGGAGACTCTCGAGCAGGGCGACGACGACCGCGACAGCCAGGGCGCTCAGCGCGAGCCGGCGGCCCAGCACGTCGAGTCTGCGCTCGAGCGGCGTCATCTCGTAGGGCAGCGTCTTGAGCAGCACGCCAATCCGCCCGACCTCCGTGTGCGCTCCCGTCGCGACGACGCAAGCGCGCGCGGCGCCTTCCACCAGCGTCGTGCCGCAGAAAATCATGTTACGCCGCTCGGCAAGCGGAGTATCGGTGGGAAGCGTCGCCCCGGACTCTTTCCGTACCGCGGCGGCTTCGCCGGTCAATGCGGCTTCTACGGTCCGAGCCTCCACCGCCTCGAGCAGGCGGCTGTCCGCCGGCACCGCCTGGCCCGCTTCGAGCACGATGACGTCCCCCACGACGAGCTCGCGCGCATCGACATCCTGGGGCGTACCGTCTCTGAGCACGGTCGCACGTGTCAGGGTCTGGGACAGCAGGGCGCTCATGGCGCGGCGGGCCGGAACTTCGGTGGCGAGCCCGAGCATGACGTTGATGACCAGTACCGCCAGGATCGCCAGCGCATCGAAGCGGTCGCCCGAGAGCAGGGCAATGGCGGCGGCCGCAATCAACAGGAGCGTGATGACACTGAAGAGCTGGCGCAGGAGCAACCGCCAGAGCGGCGTGGGACGCGGAGCCGGTAGCGTATTGGGCCCGTCGCGGGTAAGCCGAGCACGGGCTGCGGGCGTGCTGAGCCCCCCGGCAGCGCTTCCGACACGCTCCAGGGTGTCGTCGATCGTCAGGACATGCCAGGATGAAACAGGCTGCGCGTTAGTCGTCACCGTGCAGCTTGATGATCGCGATCTGATTGTTCGGCGGATCGAAATACATCGTCGACCCGCCCACGGCGATCAAGGTTCCTCCATCCGCCGTGATCGCGAGCTGCGAAGGCCAGAACGGCAGGCGCGAGCGCTCGAGCACCCCGCCGTCCGACGTCCGGACGACGAGAAATCCGCCCCACGTACCCAGGTACGCCGTCGCACCGTCGGGCGACAGCACCGTCCCGCCGCCCTGCTGAAACTCGGCATCGGTGAACGACCGCAGCGCGTTCAAGGCGCCGTCGAACAGCGCGTTCGCGAACAGATAGCGCGTCCCGAGCGAGTCGGCGGACGCGCCATACAACCATACCGGGATGGAGATGAACTGCCGATCCGTGAATGTGTCGGTCGCCGCGGTGTAGAGCTGCGCCGCGACAGGCGTGGACGATCCCGTCGCAGTCGCCAGCATGGTCCGGTCCCAGGAGCGTGCGAGCCACTGGACCGCATCGGACATGATGCGCTGGCGCGACAGCCCGGTGGCGAGATCGTAGTCGACGATGCGTGGCGAGCTGGAGTTCTGTCCGTCGCGCGGTTTCAGCGTGACGAGGACCTTCCCGTTCCCCATCGCCCGCACGTTGTCGGCCGCTTCCCAGCCACCGGCGAGGTAGTTCGAGTCCACGCGCACGATCGTGGTCGCGGGCGGCTGCGTCGTGACTCTCAGCATGGCGAGCGCCGGTTGGCCATCGACCGAGACGATGAGCGAGTCACCGCCCGCGCTCACGTCGAGCTTCCGCGGTTGAAACGTCGTCGTGATCGAAGGCGCGAACACCTTCGTGGCCAGATCGATGACGCCGATTTCATGTCGACCGTAATAGGTGAGATACACGACGCCATACTTGAAATTCACGGCCACGTCGGAAACCGGCGCGGGCAGTGTGAGCACATACATCGATCGGCGCGTGCCCGGCACGATCGAAATCGGCTCGAGTGTGGACTCGCGGCGATATCCTGCGGAGTCGCGCGCGAACACCTTCACGGCCATCTGGCCGCTCGCCAGGAGTGGAATCGGAGTCTTCAGCGTCGCGTCGGCGGTCCTCCCGGTAACCGCAGTCGAGTCTTGCACGACGACTGGTGAGCCGAGAGCGTAGCCGACCCACGCCAGTCTTTTGTTATCGGTTGCATGTACCATGATGGTCAGCGTGTCGCTGACTACCACAGCAGTGTCGCCGAATGGTCCGGCGCGCGTTCCGGACGCGACCGGGGGGGTGACATCACCGACGTATGTCGCCTCCCAGGTCCCCTTGAGGGTATAGATGTGTCCGGCGCCGTCGTCGACGTTGCAGGTTTCCGGCCCGGAGGCTTTGATCTGCCCGCCGCCGGCATCGTATAGCGTCCCCGTGTAGCTACACTCGTCGTCGTCGAAGCTGATGTCCTGACCGTTCAGCGTACCGGTGAACAGAATCGTGCTGCTATCGGTGAAGGTGCCCGCCGGCGTCGTGCATGTCCCTTCGCCGTAACCGGACCCGTTGATCGTGTTGCCGGTGACCGCGATGGAGAAAATGCCGTCGCTCCTGCATCGGATCTGCAGGCTGCTCGCGCTCACGTCGTCGGTGAAATGCCAGTCTCCGGTCGCATTGAATCCGGGGGGCGGCGGCGGACCGAGGCCGGCGTCGCCGCCGCCGCACGCCGCCGCGAGCGCGCTAAGCAGGACGAGACATTGGAGACGCACGACCGCTCACTTCCGAGCTACAGTGGGAATCGGTAGGCGAATCCCACCGTATACGTGACGTCGAACATGTTCCGGTCGTACCCGGCCATGTTCCAGTTATAGGCGAGCCCCTTCATTTCACCCGTGATTTCCAGACGCGTCCCCGAGATCGCGTAGAACACGCCGCCGCCGAACATCAGCGCGGGGCGCGTGGTCGGCGAGAAGGTGTCCACGCCCAGCTGATCGATTGAGACCGCGCCCGCGCCACCGAACACATAAGGCGCCCACTGCTGCAGCGGATAGCGGTATTCCGCATGCACGCCGTAGTAGAAGCGGTTCACGTCGCCGGCGGCGAGGCTGCCGCTGCCCTCGGTAGGACTGCGAGTGTAGGTGAAGTCGCCGTGAACGGCCCAGGTCCGGTTCAGCTGATACCCGAGGCTGGCGCCGACGGAGTAGCCGGGCATGAACCAGACGGAGGGCGACGGCTCGAGATCGGCCAGGTGGTCGGCCCCGCCGCCGTACAGCATCACGACGACGTCGTGCCCCTGACCGGACAGGGGAGCACCGGCAAGCAGCAATGCCGCCGCAATCGAGTAGCTGCGCACAGAAACTCCTCGTGTGGTATTCGAATCGAGCTTATCGACCCGCGTTTAAGAAAACGGTGAAGCGGCGAACAAGAGACCCGCAGGTCTTCAATGGGCCTTAACGATCGCCTCACGCGTGCCCACCCATCTTGACCACGGACTGTGGGGACTGGACATGAAACAGCTTGCCATAGCGCTGGCACTGGTCGCGGCGTCAGGCTGCGTCACCGTGACGTACCAACGCGCCGGCCAGCGTATCACTCCGCGCACCGGACAGACGCTCGTGTTCGGCCGCGTGCGCTTCTCTCATGACGGACAAGAGTTTTTTCCCTGGAATACGGATCTCTTCCCAACCTCGGCCGGCACACGTATCGAGCGGCACCTCTGGTTGCTGGGCCTGGGACGGCGCGCCATCTCCGCCGAGCTACATCCCGATCCGGACGGCTCGCTCGCGATCTGGCTCGCGAGCGGCGACTACGCGTTGCTGGGCAGCATCGAGCGCAGCACGACGGGAGCGCCTCCGTACGAGGTCGTAGCGCTGGTGCGAGTGCCGGCGGGCGCGGTCGCCGCCTATGCCGGCGAGTTGATGATGCACACCGAGACCCCTCCCGAGGGCCTCTCTCTGTCGCACGGCGAGCTCGGCCAGGCGTCGGTCCTCGTGCTGCCGATCGCGATTGCGCGAGCGACGCTGGAGCAGCGGCTTGGTACGCTGCCGCAAGAGCCCGTGCTTTCGCCGTGGTGCGCCGGCGACTTCGTGCCCGGCTTTAGCGATCCCCATCTCGCGAGGCGTGGCCGAGAGCTTCTGGACCGTGGCTGTGATACCAACGTCTCGACTGATTCGAGTTACCCATGAAACGGCTTCTTCCTGCTTTCCTGCTTGCAGCGGCGCCCACGTTCGTCGCGGCGCAAGCCGACACGACCAACCCCGCGCGCGTCGCCATCTACGGAATCGGTGACACCGTCGTGGGGCACCTGGTTTTGGGCGTCTCCACGACCGCCGATGCAAAGCGCATTTTCGAGCGGCGGACCGGTCTCGGACCGGCCCGCGACAACCAGGTCACATTCCGCATCGGGTCGGCCACGCTGCGTCCGCGTCTGGTCTATACCCCTCCCTGGACGATGCATCAGCTGTATTTCGAGAACGACACCCTGGTGCTCGTCGTGGATGGAATGCCCCATGGCCTGCCGGGGACGCGCGCCGAATTCATGCGCCGGTTTCCCGAGGCCCGCGAGACACACCGTGAGTCCGGATGGTATGAGCTGCAGACGCCGCTGCGTGAATGCATGTGGTTGATTGCGGTGTTCGGCACGACCAACGATGCGATCGAGTCGAGTGGCTACGCCCGCATTTGCGTTTCGCAGCGGTAGGGCTATAGACCACGGCCGACGTGCGAAACAGTGGATCGAAGTCCTGCTGAATGCATGGTGACGGCATCTTCAGGCGTGCTTCATCGGCGACTCAGGCGGGCGGGGGCATGTATGGACGCATGGAGTCCGCAGTGACAGACCTGCTTTCCGAAGCACCGACGGTCTTCTCGTGGGCGGACGCACGCCGGGAGCTCGTCGGTCTCCCGGGCGATCCCGATAGTCTCAACATCGCGTACGCCGCCGTGGACCGGCACGCCGCTGGTCCGGAAGGCAAACGGCTCGCCATCCGCTGGCTGGGAAAGCGCACGCATGTGCACGACTTGACGTACGCCCGCCTGGCGGAGTTGAGCAGTCGCTTCGCTAACGCGCTCGGATCGCTCGGCGTGGTCAAGGGGGATCGCGTCTACACGCTCCTGGGCCGGATCCCGGAGCTGTATGTGGCAGCCATGGGGACGCTCAAGCATCGCGCCGTCTTCTGCCCGCTGTATGCTGCGTTCGGACCCGAGCCGATCCGAGCGCGGCTCGCCCTTGGCCGCGCGAGGGTACTCGTAACGACCGAGTCTCTCTACGCGCGTAAGATAGCGCCGCTGCGCGCACAGCTCGCGCATCTCGAGCACGTCATCCTTGTCGGCGACGATCACACGTCCACGGCCGTATCGGGCACGCACGATTATTCGGAGCTGCTGGAGCGCGCCAGCAGCGGCTATCGCATTGGGCCGACGGCTCCCGGCGACCCCGCACTGTTGCACTTCACGAGCGGCACTACCGGCACACCGAAGGGCGCGCTCCACGTGCACGAGGCCGTCGTCATGCATCACGCCACGGGGCGGATCGCACTGGACTTCCAGCCTGGGGATGTCTTCTGGTGTACCGCGGATCCGGGATGGGTGACTGGCACGTCGTACGGTATCATCGCCCCCCTCACGAACGGCATCACCTCGATTGTGGACGAGGCCGACTTCGACGTGGAGCGGTGGTACAGCATCCTGCAGGATCAGCACGTCACGGTCTGGTACACGGCTCCCACGGCGATCCGCATGCTCATGCGCGCCGGCGACGATGTCATTCGCAAATACGACCTCTCGGCACTCCGGTTCCTCGCGAGTGTCGGCGAGGCGCTCAATCCGGAGGCCGTGGTCTGGAGCGAAGGGGCCTTCGGCCGTCCCTTCCACGACAACTGGTGGCAGACGGAAACCGGCGGCATCATGATCGCGAACTGCCCGGGCATGGAGATACGGCCGGGGTCCATGGGACGACCGCTGCCTGGTGTCATGGCAGCGATCGTGCGTCGCAGCGCGGCTGGGAGCGTCGAAGTCATCGACGAGGCTGACGTCCCAGGACAGTTGGCGTTGCGGCCCGGATGGCCGTCCATGTTCCGCGCCTACTTCGATGACCCGGAGCGCTACGCGCGTTGTTTTGCGGGCGGTTTCTACCTCACGGGCGACATCGCTCGGCGCGACCGGGATGGCTATTTCTGGTTTGTCGGCCGCGCGGATGATGTCATCAAGACATCCGGACACCTCGTGGGGCCGTTCGAAGTCGAGAGTGCGTTGCTCGAGCATCCGGCTGTCGCAGACGTGGCGGTAATCGGCAAGCCGGATTCCGTAGCGGGCGAAGTCGTAAAAGCGTTTGTCGTTGTGAAGGACGGCGAGCCGGCGGATGAAGCGCGGCAGCGCGAACTGTTGGGATTCGCCCGCTCTCGCCTTGGCTCAGCCATCGCCCCCAAGGAGATCGCGTTCCTGGCGGCGATTCCCAAGACGCGAAGCGGCAAGGTGATGCGCCGGCTCCTGAAGGCGCGCGAGTTGGGGCTGGCTGAAGGCGATACATCCACGCTGGAGCCGAACTCCCGATGACAGCGATTGCGGAGAGAGCGATGCCGGCGCTGGAGCGGGCTCGCGGGCTCGCGTTGCTGCAAAAGATGCTGCTCATCCGGCGCTTCGAGGAGAAGGCGGCCGAGCTGTACAGCGCCGGCAACATCCGCGGCTTCCTCCATCTCTACATCGGCGAAGAGGCGGTTGCCGTCGGCGCGCTGGAGGCGCTCAGTCCCGACGACGCGATCGTCGCGACCTATCGCGAGCACGGCCACGCGCTGGCGCGCGGGATCCCGGCGGGCGCCATCATGGCGGAGATGTACGGCAAGGCGAACGGCTGCTCCCGCGGGCACGGCGGCTCGATGCACATCTTCGACGTGAGCCGGCGCTTCTATGGCGGCTACGCGATTGTCGGTGGCGGCATGCCGATCGCGGTTGGGCTCGCGCTCGCCGACCAGTTACAGCACCGGCCACGCGTGACCGCGTGTTTCTTCGGCGACGGCGCGGTGGCGGAAGGCGAATTTCACGAGTCCCTGAACCTCGCCGCTCTGTGGAAGCTGCCGGTGTTGTTCCTTTGCGAGAACAATCGCTACGCGATGGGAACGGCCCTCGAACGGCATCAATCACAGACGGACCTGCGGCGCAAAGCCGAGAGCTACCTCATCGGCGCCGAGCAGGTGGACGGGATGGATGTCCTCGCCGTCGCAGCAGCGACCCGGCGGGCCGTCGAAGCCGTCCGCACCGGCTCCGGCCCACGATTCGTGGAATTTCTGACATACCGCTTCCGCGCCCACTCCATGTACGATCCCGACCTCTACCGCAGTAAGGACGAGGTCGCGCAGTGGAAACGGCGCGACCCGATTACCACCTTCACCGAACGTTTACGCGAGCACGATCTGCTGAGCGACGCCGAGCTGGCCGAGCTGGAGCGCAGCGTCGAGGCTGCGATCGTGGATGCCGTCGCCGAGGCCGAGGGCGGGGCGTGGGAGCCTGTCGCGGACCTGCTGAAGGACGTGCACTCGCCTGTGACGCTATGACGACCACCACCTATCGCGAAGCGGTGCACGCGGGATTGCGGGAGGCGCTGCAGACCAACCCACACGTCTTCCTGATGGGTGAGGACGTGGGCCGCTACGGCGGCGCCTACGCGTGCAGCCGCGGCCTGTTGGAAGAGTTCGGGCCCGACCGGATCCGCGATACGCCACTCTCCGAGTCCGCATTCCTCGGCGCCGGCATCGGTGCGGCGCTGGGAGGAGAACGGCCCATCGTCGAGATCATGACGGTGAACTTCAGCCTGCTCGCGCTCGACCAGATCGTCAACAATGCAGCCACGCTGCGGCACATGTCGGGTGGCCAGCTCAGCGTCCCGCTCGTCGTCCGGATGGCAACCGGCGGTGGACGCCAGCTTGCCGCGCAACACTCGCACACGCTGGAGGGCTGGTACGCGCACATCCCCGGCATCAAGGTTCTCGCGCCAGCGACCGTGAGCGACGCGAAGGGAATGCTGCTCGCCGCGCTCCGGGAACCCGATCCGGTGTTCATCTTTGAATACGCCGGACTGTACCCGACCGAGGGAGATCTGGACGAGACCGCCGGCGCGGTGAATATCACTAGTGCGGCGGTGCGGAGAGCGGGACGGGACGTCACCGTCATCACGTATGGCGGCTCCCTTCCCAAAGCGATCGCGGCCGCTGCCGAGCTCGCCGGCGCGGGCGTCGAAGCCGAAGTGATCGACTTGCGGGTTCTGCGGCCGCTCGACGATGCGACGCTGCTCGAATCAGTGAGGAAGACGGGGCGCGCGGTGGTCATCGATGAGGCGTGGCGTACCGGCAGTCTCGCGGCCGAAGTGAGCGCACGCATCATGGAGGGAGCGTTCTCCCAGCTCAAGGCGCCCGTGGCTCGCGTGTGCAGTGCGGAGGTACCGATGCCCTACGCCAAACACCTCGAAGACGCGGCGCTGCCGCAGATCGCCGACATCGTCGCCGCAGTGCGGCACCTCATGACGGCCGCGGGTGCCTGAATTTCGCATGCCGCTCCTTGGAGCGGACATGACCGCGGGCCGACTGGTTCAATGGTACAAGCGGCCCGGCGAGACGGTGCGGCGCGGTGACATCATCGCCGAGGTCGACACCGACAAAGGCGCAATTGATATCGAAGTGTTCGCCACAGGTGTGCTCGAGCGGATCCTCGTGCAGCCCGGCCAAAAGGTTCCCGTAGGAACACCGCTCGCCATCATCGGAGAGGAGGCGAAGGGCGCCGCCGCGCCCTCGGCGGTCCCGCCCACGCAACCCGTCCCAACCGTCCCAAGCGCGGAACCGGCTGCCGAGGAGCGTATGCGCCAGGCCATCGCCGCCGCCGTGGCCCGGTCCAAGCGCGAGATTCCCCACTTCTATCTCGGCACGACGATCTCGCTACAGCGCGCGACGGCGTGGCTTGCGGACCGCAACGCCTCTCGGCCCGTGCCCGATCGGCTGCTCATGAGCGTCTTGTTCCTCAAGGCCGTCGCGTTGGCTCTGCGCGAAACCCCCGACTTGAATGGCCGATGGGAGCAGGGGCGCGCGCTGCCGAATCCCGCGATTCACGTCGGTATGGCGATCGCGTTGCGCGGCGGCGGCGTTGTGGCCCCCGCCATTCATGACACCGATCACTGCAGCCTCGACGAGCTGATGAAACGGTCGCAGGATCTCGTGCGGCGGGCGCGGACCGGCGGGCTGCGAAGCTCCGAGCTCTCGGATCCCACGATCACCGTGACGAGCCTCGGGGAGCGTGGCGTGGACACGGTGTTCGGCGTGATCTACCCGCCGCAAGTCGCGATCGTGGGATTCGGCAGGATCGTCGACCGTCCCTGGGTGAGCGGCGGCCAGCTCGTCGCACACCCTGTTGTCAGCGCGACGCTCGCCGCCGACCACCGCGTGACCGACGGCCATCGGGCGGCGTTGTTTCTGGCCGCCGTCGACACCTTGCTGCAGGACCCGACGCGCTTGTGACACGCGATGCCATCCGGGACGCTGTGCTTCGCATTCTCGGCGGCATCGCTCCCGAGGCAGATCTGACCAAGCTCCGACCCGACATCCCGTTCCGGGACCAGCTCGACATCGACTCCATGGATTTTCTGAACTTCGTGATCGCGTTGGACAAGGAGTTGCGCGTCGACGTTCCCGAAACCGACTATTCTCGCATCACGACCCTCGCCGGATGCGTTGACTACCTAAGCGCGCAGCTCGGCGAGCGTTGACGCTTTGCACGCCAGCGCCGATGTCAGACACCCGCGGGGACCAGCCCTCCCACCTCGGCGATTTGACGAAGCATCGTCTTGAAGGCCGGCCATTCCGTCGCGCCCCACACCTCGGTCCGCGCGTGCCCCGAAATCCGAATCAGCGTAGCGACCCTGGTCGCCGTGGCGACGTCGGGCGCGCGGAATACGTCGAGATAGTCGTAGGGCCCGAGCACTGCATAGCTCGCGACCCACTCTACCTCGGGGCATTCCGCCCGAATGGCCGTCATCGCCTCGCGCTCCAGTACCTCGATCATGTACGGCGATCGAAAGGCCTCGGTAGAGACCTGCGTGAGCATAATGAACGTTTGCATGTGAACAGTCTCCGGTGGCGTTCTCCGACCAGTATCGCCCCTGTCCAATGAAGCCTGGCTGAGAGTCGGATGAACCATGGGAAAAATCAGAGCGGCCCGCTGTTTGAAGGCGGGCCGCCCTGCGCGCCGGTTACCCGGAGTCGGAAAATTGACTTTGCCGTTCTTCTTCCCGCGGCCGTTTCAGGGCCTTGGGAGCTCCGGCTTCCATTCCCATGAGGTTTGACAGACCTCGTGGTTCGCCGGTGCGGGCGCTGCGAGTCGGTCGAATCGCGGATCGACCTCTTGCACGGCACACCGGCACGCCGCTCCGGTGTGGGTGAGACGCGCGATTGGCCTCACCACTCCTCAAGCCAGATGATCATCCGGATCGCCGATTCCACTTCCGTTGCCGGTCCTGGAATCTCCCCGGCTGGCCTGACGAGTTTTCTCGCAATCTACACGCGCTTCGTGAAGCCTCGAGTAAAAGCGCATGCAAGGATCTTCATTCGATGCGTGTGTCCGTCGTCTGCCGTTCCGAGAGCTCGAATCGCAATCCTCGCAGCAGATCGCCTTGCGTGACGATGCCGACCAACGTCGGTCCAGTCGGCCCGTGCCGCACCACGGGGAGGCTGCGCAGGCGAGTCGCCACCATCAGCTCGGCGGCCGTGACGAGCGGGTCCTCCGCTTCGACGTTGAGCACGCCGCGCCGCATGATCTCTGCCACGCGCACACCGGGAGCAGCGACATCCGCCGGAATTTGCAGACCCGCAACCGGCCGAAACAGCCGCAGCACATCGAGCTTCGTCACGATGCCGACCAGCGCGCCGCCCTCCGCCACGACCGGGAATGCGTTGAAATCATGACGATCGAACGCCTGCATCAACTCGGCAACCGTCGTGTCCGGGCTGACGGTGATCGGCGCCGGCGTCATGACCTCGTAGATCGGCTGTGCCCTGGGGCGGCCGTTCATACCGATACCTCCTGCGCGCAGTGTAAGCGGCGTGGCCGACGCCGCGCATGAACGATACCGGAAGAGTTCTTCACGCCAGTGGGACCGTTTCCCCATCGATGGCGACCCGCACCCGCCATCCCAGCTGACGCGTGATCTCGCTGGCCAGGGCCTGCGCGGCCGCCGGCTCTCCGTGCACGAGGTAGGTCATGCCGGGTGACCGTGCGAACCCGCCCAACCAGCGCAGGATTTCATCGCGATCGGCATGGGCCGAAAGAGCGTCGATCTGCTCGATGTGGGCGCGTACCGGGATCAACTGGCCCAGCATCTTGATCTCGCGTGCCCCGTCCGCGAGCAGGCGACCGCGCGTCCCGGCACTTTGGAAGCCGACCAGCAGCACCGTCGTACGTTCATCGGGCAGCCGCATCGCGAGGTGATGCAGCACCCGCCCGCCCGTCGCCATCCCGCTGGCAGAGATAATGATCACGGGCCCGTGGAGCTCGTTCAGCGCCCTGGACTCCTCGGGCGTGCGCGCAAACCGGTATCGCTCCGGCACGCGGAATTTTCCCCGGCGCGCATAGATCTCGGTGGCCTCGATGGCGAGCGGCGAGTCGAGGTACACGGGAAGCTCGGGGATTGCGCGCTCCGCCTCGAGCTGATCGAGCAAAGCGACGACTTCCTGCGTGCGGTCGACCGCGAATGCCGGGATGAGCAGCGCACCACCGCGCCGCGCGGCGTCATTGACCACGCGCGCCAGGTCCTGCTTGCCCCCGCTGGGGTGCTGCCGGTCGCCGTAGGTCGATTCGAGCAGCAAGACGTCCGCACGCGCGATCGCCGCCGGCTGCGTTCCCATTGCCCGCCCGCCCCGACCCAGGTCACCAGAGTAGACCAGCCGCCGATGATCGAGTGCAAGCTCGACGATCGCCGACCCGAGGATGTGGCCCGCCGGACGCAGCACACCGGTCACGCCGGGCAGGATCGAGTACGCGGTGTCGTACGGGACGCTCTGGAGCAGCGGGCTCACGGCCTCGGCGTCTTGCGAGGTATATAGAGGAAGCGCGGGGCGATGCTTCGAATAGCCTCGACGATTGGCCCGCTCTGCTTCCTCTTCCTGCAGATGCGCGCAGTCCGGCAACAGCACGCTCACCAGGTCGGCCGTACCGGCCGTGCAGTAGATGGGCCCTCGAAATCCCTCGCGCACGAGCCGCGGCAGATAGCCGACATGGTCGATGTGCGCATGACTCAGCACCACGGCGGCGATGGATGCCGCGTCCGGAACGCGGACACTCCAGTTTCTGAGACGGAGTTGCTTGAGCCCCTGAAACAGGCCGCAGTCGAGAAGGATGTCGCCGGCACTCGTGTGGATGCGATACATCGCCCCCGTCACCGTGCCCGCCCCCCCAAGGAACTGCAGGGTAGCGTTCGCGGCGCCGGTCAGACGGCCTGGAGCGCGCTCGGCCGCCGGGATTTCTGTGACCGCCATTGCTGGCCCTTCGCGCGTTTCAATGCCCGTCGTAGTTGCTCGAGCGGCAGCGTGTTGACGACGTCGCCGGCTTCGAGTCCGGCGCGGCGTGCGATATCCACAGCGTAGCGCATGAACGGGAGATGCCCCGGATAGTGGCTATCCGTGGACAGCACAAACCGAACGCCCAACCGCTTGGCCGCGGCAGCCAGTGTATCGGGCAGGTCCATGCGGTCGGGGTGACCGTTGATCTCGAGCAGGCATCCAGCCTCCGCGGCCGCGCGAGCGACTGTGTCGAAATCGAATCGCGATGGCTGACGTTCGCCGAGCAGCCGGCCGGTGGGGTGTCCGATCGCGTCTACCCAGGGGTGCCGCGCCACCGCGACGAGCTGCCGCGTGATCTCCTGGTCAGGCCGGTCGAGACCGTAATGCAGCGACGCGACGACATAGTCAGCCTCTGCCAGGACATCGTCGGGAAGATCGAGGGCGCCGTGCTCCAGGATGTCTACCTCGACACCTTTCAGAACAGTGAAGCCGCGATGTGCGGCATTCCAGGCATCGATTTCGTGCCATTGCTTGCGCAACCGCGCGGGATCGAGCCCGTGCGCCATCGTGACTCGGCGGGAATGATCGGTAATCGCGACGTAGGTGTAGCCGAGATCCCGCGCCGCGCTTGCCATCTCGGCCACCGATGCATGGCCGTCTGTCGCTCGCGTGTGCATCTGAAGATCACCGCGGATGTCGGCGAGTGCGACCAGCCTGGGGAGCCGGTGCGCGGCGGCGAGGGCGATCTCGCCGCGCGCCTCGCGTAGCTCCGGTGGAATCCAATCCAGTTTGAGCTTGTCGTAGACCTCTTGTTCCGTCTTGCCGGCTACCCGGCGCGTGCCCGCGAACAGCCCATACTCGTTCAGTTTGAGCTTGCGACTCTGCGCGAGCGCGCGCAGCTCGATGTTGTGCGGCTTTGAGCCGGTGAAATACAGCAACGCTGCCCCATACGCTGCCGGCTCGACGAGCCGCAGATCGACTTGCACACCGCCCTTGAGCTTCACCGTGGCCCGCGTCGCGCCACGCGAAATGACCTGGGCGATGTCGCCGAAGGCGGCGAATCGATCCATGGCCGCGGGCCGACCTGTCACCAGGATGTCCAGGTCGCCGATCGTCTCCTTGCGCCGGCGATAGCTGCCCGCGACATCGATCTGCTCCACTTCGCCGCTCTGCTTCAGGAAGCTCACAAGCGCTTGCGCATATGCCTCCGCTTCATGGAGCAGGAGCCGATGCTCGGCGTGCTCCGCCTCTCCGAGCCCCGAGGCGAGCTTCTCGATCATCCGGGCCCCAAAGCCTTTGAGCTTCGTGAGCCGGCCGCTCTGGATGGCGCGCCGTAGATCGGCGGGTGAGCGAATGCCGAGCTTGGCATGGAGCAACTTGGCTCGCTTGGGACCGAGGCTGGGGATCCGCAGCAGATCGAGCACGCCGTGGGGGACTTTGTGCGCCAGCTGGCGGTGCAGCGGCAGCGATCCGGTCGCGACAATCGTGCGGATCTTGTCGGCCAGGTCTTCGCCAATACCCGGCAGTTCGGTGAGTGCGTGGGGGTCCCGCCGCGCGATGTCGCTCAGGGGTTCGGGAAAGTCGCGGACGGTCCGGGCCGCGGTGCGGTAGGCACGCACACGGAAAGGATTGGCGTTCTGAATCTCGAGCAGGTCGGCGACTTCGTCAAAGATTCGGGCGATGTCCGGATTCTGCATCGACTCCTCGCTCCGTGTGCCGTCCTGAACGTATCGACCCTCGCAGTCTGCCTGCGTGAAGCTCCGCTGAAGACATCTTCACGCCTTTCTCAAGCGCCTCGTGCTCTCCACGTGATATGGTGCGAGCAGTTCGCTCTCGGAGGTCTTCATCATGCTCGCCACACCAGCCCACCTGCGCGCGACGACGGTGATGCAGCCGTCCTCCCGGCAGGTGGAACACACTGCCGAGGTGTGCGTGCACGTGCGCGCCCCTTCTCTCGGTGAGCTGGCCGCCGAAGCGGGCCGGGCGCTGGCGAGGCTCGAACTGGCGACACCGACGCCATCGCCCAGCGGGCCGTCGCGCGAGATCGAAGTCTGGGCCACCGATCGCGCGGCGCTGCTGGTGGACTGGCTGAACGAGCTGATCTACCTCGCGGAAACCGAGCGCTGGGTGGCCGCCGAGTTCGACGTGCTCGAGGCGAGCGATACGGGCGTCCGTATGCGTGCGCGCGGTGTTCCCGTTGCCGAGGGGCCGGCGCGCGTCAAGGCGGCGACCTTCGCCGGACTCGAGATCCGCCCGATTCCCGGCGGCCTGGAAGCGGAGATCGTGCTCGACGTATGACCGCGACTTCGCTACCCGGTCACGGCCGCGCGACGCTGGCGCACGACCTCCCGCGGTCGGTCCGGCCCGACATGCGCGTCCCCGTGCGCGTGTATGCCGACGACGTCCTGTGGGAGCAAATTGCGCGCGATCGGTCGCTCGAGCAGCTCAAGAACGTCGCGACGCTTCCCGGCGTCAGCGGATACGTGTACGGGATGCCGGACGTGCACGAGGGATACGGCTTTCCGGTCGGCGGTGTCGCCGCGACGCGGGCGAACGACGGCGTCATCTCCCCGGGCGGCGTCGGATACGACATCAATTGCGGCGTGCGGCTGCTCGTCTCCGATCTGACCGAACGGGCGGTGCGGCCGCGGCTCGAGGCGCTGGTGCACGAGATATCACGCAGCGTGCCGTCCGGAACGGGGCGCGGCGGCCGGCTGGCGTTGAACGAGGCCGAGCTCAACGGCGTACTGGCAAACGGATGCCGCAATCTCGTGGAGCGCGGCCTCGCGCCGATCGAGGATCTCGAGACGATCGAAGCAGGCGGCACCCTGCGCCGGGCTGACCCCGGCGCCGTCTCAGTGCGCGCCAAGACACGAGGCCGTGACCAGCTCGGCACACTGGGCTCGGGAAATCACTTCATCGAGATCGAGACGGTCGAGACGGTGTTCGACGCAGCGGCTGCGCAGACATTCGGTCTCGGCGCCGGTCAGGTCGCCGTTCTGATCCATACCGGATCGCGCGGCCTGGGACATCAGGTCTGCACGGACCATGTGCGCCTGATGGATCAGGTGATGGCCCGCTACGGAATCACGCTGCCCGACCGCGAGCTGGCGTGCGCGCCATTCGCCTCGCCTGAGGGGCAGCGTTATTTCGGCGCGATGTGCGCTGCCGCCAACTTTGCGTTCGCCAATCGCCAGATGATCGCGCAGCGCATCCGGGACATCTTCGGGCGGTTCTTCGGTGCGCACGAGCGGCTGCGACTGGTTTACGACGTGGCCCATAACATGGCGAAGCTTGAGGAGATCGGCGGCGAGCTGCTTTGCGTCCACCGCAAGGGCGCGACCAGAGCCTTCGGGCCATCCCATCCCGAGACTCCCAATCGATACCGCGGCGTTGGTCAGCCGGTGTTCATCCCCGGCAGTATGGGCACGAGCTCATATGTGCTTGCCGGAACCGATGCGGCTTTGGCTCTGAGCTTCGGCAGCACCTGTCATGGGGCCGGGCGGGCGCTGAGCCGGCACGCGGCCAAACGCGCGAAGCCCGGCGTCGAGGTGCGCAGGGAGCTGGAGGCGCTCGGCATCGCGGTCGCGTGTCCATCGAGCGGAGAGCTCGCCGAGGAAGCGCCGTTTGCCTATAAAGACGTCGACCGTGTGGTGGATGTCGTCGACCGCGTGGGCCTCGCGCGGAAAGTCGCACGGCTACGCCCCATCGGCGTCGTGAAAGGATAACCCGGAGGACGTCATGCCGAACAAGCTGCCGCAACCCAACCGCTCGATCGAGCGCCGCCTCGCAGCTCTGGAAAAATCGGTGGATGAGCTGCGCAAGATCGTGGGCGATCTGAAGTACGAAATCGAGCAGATGAGAGAAGAGTGAACGCCACATTGGTAGCGGGCTCGGCTAATGAGCCACTGGCGGCTACCGTCGCCCAACGCCTGGGCTGGACGCTCGGCGCGGTGAGCCTGCACCGCTTCCCCGACGGGGAGTTGCACGTCGCCGTGCGTGACAGCCTGCGCGGGCAAGATGTGTACCTGCTACAGCCCACCGGACCACCCGTGGAGACGCACCTTCTCGAGCTGCTCTTCCTGGCCGACGCGTGTCGTCGCGCCGGCGCGTCGCGAGTCACGGCGGTCATGTCCTATTTCGGCTATGCGCGTCAGGATCGCCGCGCTGGCGGCCGCGAGCCCGTCGGCGCTCGCGTGATCGCCGATCTCCTACAGGCGGCCGACATCACGCGTGTCGTCGCTGTCGACTTGCATACGCCGGCCCTCGAGGGGTTCTTCTCCATGCCGCTCGAGCACGTCACGGCCGTACCCCTCCTGGCCGAGGCAGTCGCCGCGAAGCTCGGTTCCGGGCCGTACGTCGTCGTCGCACCGGATCTGGGGGCCGCGCGGCTGGCCGATCGCTATGCCCGTGCCCTCGATTTGCCCGTCGCCATGGTACACAAGATCCGGATTACCGGTGAGCAAGTCGAGGTGCGCGGCATCACCGGCAGCGTCACCGATCGCGTCCCGATCATCGTGGACGACATGATCAGTACGGGAGCCACCATTGTGGCGGCCATCGCGGCGCTCCGCGCCGCCGGGTGCCGGCCCGAGTTCACCGTCATCGCGACGCATGGGCTGCTGGTAAAAGACGCGGCCCACCGCCTGGCGGCGGAGCAGCTACGGTCCATCATTCTGACCGACAGTCTCGCATCGGCCACGGCGACCCGCGGGCTGCCGCTGGACGTGGTGTCAATCGCGCCGCTCGTCGCGGACGCGATCGCCCGTCTGCACGAACACCGCTCGTTGGCGGACCTGCTCGTCCACTGCTGAATCCCGGGCTGCTAGCGATGGCCGCCGGCAATCGCCACGGTGCTCGCCTGCGGTCCCTGACGTCCTTCTTCCTCCGCAAACCGCACCACGCTGCCGACTTCGAGACGCTCGAACGCCTGGTCGAGCACGCTGTGGCGGTGGAAGTAGATCTCGCGGCCGTCCTCAGTCATCAGGAACCCGTAGCCTTCGAACGGAAACAGCTGGGTGACCGTCCCGCGCTGGATCTCCGCCCCGTGCTTGACGTCGCCACGGAGTCGGCGGGTGTAATCCTGCAGGCGGCGCCCGGCGGCATCGAATGCTTCCTGAATCGCCGTTAACAGCAGCGGGTGCGCCTGTCGCTTGATGACGATCTCCTCGCCCGGGACATTGAGCTCGACCCGCACGTTGTACGCGATCGGCACTCCAGCCGGGAACCGTTGAGACACTTCGACCATGACGCGACAGCTGGTAATGCGATCGCAGAACAGCTCGAGCTTCTCGACGTGGTGACGAACGACCTGCCGCACTTCAGGGCTCGACTCCATGTTGCGCATGGAAATCTGCAATGGCGTTTGCATGTCCTCGCTCCCGCGCTAGAGCGCCGAGGGGAACGTCTCGGCGACTTCGCCGCGCTCCCACAGTCCCGACCGCTCCAGCGGCTCCACCGCCCGCGTCGTGTCGTAGTAGAGCACGCCATCGAACTGCTGCGTCAGGCGTGCATGGAAGTAGTGACTGTGGCGCTCGCTTTCCGGCCGATAGATGACGCCGATTGCCCGCTCGAGATGCGGTTCGGACAGCCGGCGGATCGCCGGATCGGCTCCGGTCAGGTTCACGAACCGGTTCTCCCGGCCCCACTCGCGAAACAGCGCCTCGTAGCTGCCCGGCAGCGCCGGGCGCACGCGCATGCGTTGCGCCGGCTCATCCCAGTCCGATGCCGCCGTCACGGTGCCACCATAGGTCAGGAATCCGATCCCGACGGCGTCGAGGCCGTAGCGCGTGCGGACCAGCTGGCCGACGTTCAGCTCGCCCCGCAAGCTCATCTCGGTCGCGCGCGCATCGCCCAGGTGCGAGTTGTGCGCCCATACCACGACCTTCTCGCGCCGATTCCACCGGCTCCCGTTGAAGCGCACGAGCGCGTCGAGCGTCTCGGCCATGTGCCGATCGCGCAGGTTCCACGATTCCGCGCGATCGCCGAACATCGCGCGATAGTAGCGTTCGGCGTTGCGCACCAACCTCGCGTTCTGCTCGGCGTAGAAGTAATCGTCGGGCTGGACCCGACCGTCGCGCTGCGCGTATTCTCCCGCGGCGCGGCGCAGATCGGTCAGCTCCGCCACGACCGCGGCCTCGCAAGACGGTCCAAGCCCAAGACTCGTCGCATATCCATAGTCCTGGGGGTTGGCGCCGAAATGATCGAAACAGGCATAGCGCGCCCGTGCTCGGTCTGCCGCCGCCGGATCGACGATGTGCAGATACGCGAGGACCGCTTCAATCGACGAATGCAGGGCGTAGAGATCGAGCCCGTAGAACCCGGCGCGGCGTTCCGGTGGAAGCATATCGTTGTGGCCGCGGAGCCAGCCCACGAAGTCCAGCACGTCGGCGTTGCGCCACATCCACTGGGGAAAGCGGCGGAACCCCTCCAACGCTTCTTCGGCATCGTCGTCCACGCTCCGCCCTTGGACGTAGCGGTTCACGCGATAGGCATCGGGCCAGTCGGCTTCCACCGCGACCGAGGTGAAGCCCTTCTCGCGAATCAGGCGTTTGGTGATCTCGGCCCGAATGCGATAGAACTCGTGAGTTCCGTGCGAGGCTTCGCCCAGCAAGACGAACCGGGCATCACCGACCAGGCGAAGTACCGCATCGAAGTCATCCGGCGCTCCGGTGAGGAGCTGGCCGGCGGCGCTCGTCATTACCATGGCTCGACCGATTTCATGGCGGGGGACCGCGTCAGGATGCCCTGGACTTCGGCATCGCTCGTCTGTGCGAAATTCTGGTAGTACAGGCCGACCGCGCCGAACGGCTCGGGCTGCCACGGACATACGACTTCGTCCACCACGGGCGCGAAGGACTCACACGCTTCCCGCGCGCCGACGGGAGCGGCCACGATGAGGTGCGCTGGTTTCTGCTTCCGGACCGACTGCACCGCTGCGTGCATCGTCGCGCCGGTTGCGAGCCCGTCGTCCACGACGATAACGATCCGACCTGCGATGCGCGGGCCGGGCCTCGTGCCGCGGAATTCCCTTTCGCGCTTGCTCGCTTCTTCGCGCTGGACGCGCGTCACCGCTTCGAGAAAGACATCCGAGACGCCCAGCTCGCTGATCAGACCTTCGTTCAAATACCGCTCGCCGTCCGCCGTGACCGCGCCGATAGCCAGTTCCTGCGAAATCGGTGACGGCAGCTTGCGCGCGACGATCACGTCGAGCTCGCCATTGAGCTCTTCGGCCACGCGTGCCGCGACCACGACGCCGCCACGCGGCAAGCCCAGGACCAGTACATCCGCGCCGCGATAGTGCGCCAGAGCGTCAGCGAGCCAATCACCGGCGGCATACCGATCGGCAAATCGCTTTGGTGGTGCCTGCATCAGCATATGTCCTCCTTCCTCCTCTAGGCCTTAGCGCCGCTGCTTCAGCAATCGTGGGTCGCCCGCGCGAGGATCGCCCACGCGTGGATCGCCCGCGCGCACCGGGCGCGCGCGGCGGAGCGCGCTGTCCAGCTTGCCGAGCTGTTCGGTATACAAGTCACGAAACAGCGTGACCAGTGAATCCCGCTCGGTGAACGTGAGGGCCGGCCGTCCGCCCAGCACGATCCGCATGATGCTCGGAGGCTGATCGAAAAACCGCGCGAGTGGCATGCCGTAACGGAACGGCACATCCGAATAGGCTGCGGACAGGTCCGGACCCACATCGGCCTTGCTCTTCACTTTGAGCGCGGCGATCGCATGACAATCCGGGCAGCCAAGCTCAGTGATGAACTTGGCGCGCGGGCTCTGCTGCGCCGCGAGCGTCTGCGCACAGGCCGCGAGAGCAAGCGCGAGCAACGTCTTCATCGCACCGCCTCCACACGGCCGCCCACCGGTGCGGTCCGACCCAGGTGTTCCAGGAACCAGAGCCGCGCGAGCGCGGCGACCGACTCGAGCGTGCCAGGCTCCTCGAACAGGTGCGTCGCCCCAGGCACGATTTCGAGCCGTTTGAGGCACGCGAGTCGCGCGTACGCATCACGGTTGAGCGCCAGAACCTGATGATCGGCGCCGCCCACGATGAGCAGCGTCGGCGCCTGCACGCGCGGCAGGAAGTCGCCGGCCAGATCAGGGCGTCCGCCGCGGCTCACGATCGCATGCACGCGCGGGTCGTCTACGGCCGCGACGAGTGCGGCCGCCGCACCCGTGCTCGCGCCGAAGAATCCGATGTGGAGATCGGCGGTCGCGGGGCGCTTGGCAATCCAGTCCGTCGCGCGACGCAACCGACCCGCCAGCAGCTCGACGTCGAACACGTTCTGACGACTCGCCTCCTCGCGCTCGCTGAGCAGATCGAACAGCAGCGTACCGATGTTCGCCGCAACGAGCGCGTTGGCGACCAGCTGGTTGCGCCGGCTGAACCGCGAGCTGCCGCTGCCGTGCGCAAACAGCACTACACCGGCGGGATACGGCGGCAGCGTCAGCGTCCCTTTCAACAACACGCCGGCGGCGGGGATTACGACAGGTTCGGGCAGATGATCGGTTACCAGATCCATCGGAAAGTCGTACATGGTCTTTTCCTCCTCCTACAAGGTGCGAGCATCCGCATGAAGCGGCGGTGAATCAGGCCTCACGATGTCTTCAGGCGCGGGCCCCGAGATTCCGGGCATGAGGCGATCCGTGATCGTGGCCGTGCTGGCGGCATTGACCACCTGCGGCGCGAGAGGCGCCGCGCAGGAGCCGATCGACTCGTCGGTTGCCCACTTCTACGCTTTGCGAGGGGGACAGCCGGCCTGGGTGTTTGGAAATGGCATCTCGCGCGAGGGGATTTTCCTGCTGGATGTGATCGCGCAATCTGATCGCGACGGCCTCGAGCCGGACGAGTACTTCACGCCGGCCATCGCTGCGCTGCTACAGCGCGACCTCTCACAAGACGACGCCTGGCGCCTCGACTCCCTGCTTACCAGCTCCTTTCTGTCGTATGCGCGCGACCTGTCACGCGGCCAGGTCGATCCCGCAGCCGTGGACACCCAGTGGACCGCGTCGGGCCGAGACCTCGATCTCGTGGCCCTCTTGAGCGGGGCGGCCGATGAGGGGGATGTAACAGGGTTTTTCCAGGCCATCGAGCCGCAAGAATCCGGGTATCGCGCGCTGCGCGCGGCACTGCAGCGCTATCGCGACATCGCCGAGCGTGGTGGGTGGCCGGCCGCGTTGCGCAAGCGCCTCGCCGCGGAAGGCTACGACACCTCCGCTGGAGTCCCGGCCGCCGTACGCCAGTTCCAACGGCTGCACGGGCTCGTGCCTGACGGAATCGTCGGACCGCTGACGCGCGAGGAACTGGAAGTCACGCCCGCCGCTCGCGCCGGACAAATCGCGGTCAATCTGGAGCGCTGGCGCTGGCTGCCGCGCAAGCTCGGTGAGCGCTACATCGTCGTCAACAGCGCGGCCTTTACGCTGGAGCTCGTGGACCACGACAGCGTAGCCTGGACGACGCGTGCGATTGTCGGTCGCCCCGACTGGCCGACGCCGATCGTCAGCAGCGTCGTGACAGGACTGTCGTTCCGGCCCGTCTGGAAGGTCCCGCGCATCATCGCCGCGCGTGAGATCCTGCCGCTGATTCAGCGCAACCCCTCGTATCTGCGCCGCCAGAAGTTTCGCGTCTATAGTGACTCACTGGGCGAGCTGCGCGGTGTCGAGCTGGACGCGGCGATGATCGATTGGTCGGCGGTGAGCGAGAGCACCTTTGTCTATCAACTGGTCCAGGACCCTGGCGGCGCCAACCCGCTCGGCGGCGTGAAACTGATCTTCCGCAATCCGTTCAGCGTTTTCATTCACGATACCCCTACGCGCGGTCTGTTCAGTGAGCTGTGGCGAACCTTCAGCCACGGTTGCGTTCGCGTCGAACACGCGGAGCAGCTCGTCGCTCTTCTGTTGCCCGCGTGGTCCGCGGATTCGATTCACAACGCGATGACCCGCGGCCGGGGGGGGGAGCGGTCGGTTCGGCTGCCGCAGCCCGTCGCCGTCCATCTGGTTTACTGGACCGCGTGGGCTGCGGATGATGGGCTCGTCGCCTTCAGCGGGGATCCGTACGGCTGGGACGAAGAACTGGCGCACGCGCTCGCGAACCGAAACGCACAGATAACGATGAAAGGACACGAATGATGAAACGCGCGCTGCAACTGATCCTCGTGTTTGCCCTTGCCGGGCTCGCGTTTTCCGGCACGCTCACCTATCGCGAAGTGTTCGCGTCAGCGGCAAAATGCCCGTCGCCGGGGGCGCCGGGGACGATTCTCGGCTATCCCGCCTGCGTCTACGGCTTCTTCATGTACCTGGCGATTACCGTCATTGCGATTGTGGGTCTGCGCGCGGGCGAGCGCTCCGTGCGCCCGGTGCGCATGCCACCTGCTGCGCTGGCCTAGTCGGCCACCCTGGCGGAGACCAGGACCCGCGCATCGACGGCCATCACACCGTCCGGGAACGCGAGCAGCGGGTTTACGTCCAGCTCGCCGATCTCGGGGTGATCGACGGCAAGCTGGGAAACCCGGAGCAAGACATCGTTGAGCGCCGCGAAGTTCACCGGCGGCGCACCCCGAATCCCTTCGAGCAGTGAGACGCCGCGAATCGAGCCAACCATCTCCTGCGCATCGAGCGGCTGAATCGGCGCGACGCGAAACACCACGTCTTTCAATGCCTCCACATAGATGCCGCCCAGACCGAACATCAGCAGCGGTCCAAACGCGGGATCACGGCTGATCCCGACAATCGTCTCTCGTCCACCGGCGATCATCCGCTGCACCAGGATTCGCGGCGCAGCGCCGCGCACCACCTGGCGGACCGCGCGCACGGCCTCCTTGGCGGCCGTGAGCACCTGGCTTGGCGATCTGAGGTCGAGCCGCACAGCGCCCGCATCGGTCTTGTGCACCAGCTCGGGCGTGACGGCCTTGATCACCACTGGAAATCCGAGCTGCACCGCGAGGCGCGCCGCCTCGTCCGGATCGTTCGCGAGCCGCGCCTGGGCCACCGGAATGCCGTAAGCGGCGAGCAGCTCGAGCGCGTCGAGCTCGCTGAGCTTGCGCGGGGCCACGGTCCCGCCGTCGGCCAAAGCGCGCGCGGCCCGCGCGCGATCTACGTCGAGCGTGGGCGCCTGTTGCACCGGCCGCTCGATCCATTCCCGTTGCCGGCACAGCGCGGCGAGCCCGCGAGCGGCCGACTCCGGAAAGACGTACGCCGGGATCCCGGCCTTGTGCAGCTCGGCACGCCCCTGAGGCAGGCCTTCACTGCCCATCAACACTGCCAGCACGGGCTTCTGCGGGTGTGCCGCCGCGGCGGTCACGATCGCCTCTGCCACATCCTGCTGCCGCACGCCGAGCGGCGGCACGAAGACCGCGAGCGCCGAGTCGACGCCGGGGTCGCGGAGCACGGCGTCGAGGGCCGTGCGGTAATGGGAGGGCGTGGCGGACGCGATCATGTCGAGCGGATTCCGGATCGACGCCTCTTCCGGAAATAGCGGCTTCAGCTGCGCGACCGTTACTTGCTGGAGCTCGTGCAGCTCCAGCCCCCGCGTCTCGAGCGCGTCCGCTGCCAGGATGGCGGGACCGCCCGAGTTCGTCACCACGGCGGTGTGCCGCGAGCGGGGCAGCGACCGATCGGTGAACGCCATCGCCATATCGAACAGCTCTTCAATTGATTCAGCGCGCAGCACGCCTGCCTGCGTCAGCAGGGCGTTGACGGCAGCGTCGCTCGCCGCCAACGCACCCGTGTGCGAGGAGGCCGCGCGCGCGCCCACCTTCGAGCGGCCGGATTTGACGACGATGATCGGTTTCGTGCGCGTGATGCGCGAGGCGAGCTCGAGAAAGCGACGTGGGTTCCCAAAGCTCTCGACGTACATGAGAATGACGCCGACCGTCGGATCATGCTCCCATGCCGCGAGCAAATCGTTGCCGCTCACGTCGGGCTTGTTGCCGACAGACACGAATTGCGAGATGCCGATGCCGTATTCCGCCGCGTGATCCACGACATTCAAACCCAGCGCGCCCGACTGCGACACGAACGCGGCCCGCCCGGGAGGCGGCATCGCCGGAGCAAACGTCGCATTCATCGAAATGGCGGGATCGGTGTTCAAGACGCCCATGCAGTTCGGTCCAACCATGCGCATGCCGTACTGTCGCACGATGTCCACCAACTGACGTTCGCGATCGAGGCCCACGCCCCCGATTTCACGGAATCCGGCCGAGATCACGACCAGTCCCTTTACACCGGATTGCCCGCAGCTTCGTGCCACGTCCAGCACGTGCTCCTTCGGCACGGCGATCACCGCGAGGTCGATTCGCTCGGGCAGCGCTCCGACATTCGGGTAGGCGCGCACGGACTGGATGGATGCGGCATTCGGGTTTACGGGATAGACGGCCCCCGTGAATCCGTAGCGCAGCAGGTTCGCGAAGATCTGATGCCCAATCGTGTTGGACATCCGCGACGCGCCGATGACGGCGATCGATCGGGGCTTGAGAATGGGATCGAGCGCTGTCATCTGACGCGGAGTGCATTGAGGATGACCGCGGCGTCGAGCGCTTCCTGCATCACCGCACCGGCGGCCGGCGTGATGTGCCCCAGACTCGCGATCACCATGAGTGCAAAACTTAGCCCCAGCCCGACGCCGATGCTTTGCAGCGCGATCCGACGCATGCGTCGGCTGATCACCATCGCATCCCCCAGGCGCGCGATGTCGTCCACCAACAGGACGACGTCCGCCGCTTCTGCGGAGATCGCCGTACCGTGCGCACCCATGGCGACGCCCACCGTGGCCGCGGCGAGCGCCGGCGCGTCGTTGATGCCGTCGCCCACCATCAGGACGTTGCCGTAGCGGCGTGACAGCTCGCGCACGGCGGTCACCTTGTCCGCCGGCAACAGGTTGGCGCGCACGGTACGGATGCCCGCCTGCGCCGCGATCGCTTCGGCAGGCGCTTCACGATCACCGGTCAGCATCACCGTATCGCTCACGCCCAGCACGGCCAGGCGCTGCATCAACGCCGGTACCTGATGGCGCAGCCGATCGCCGAAATCGATCGTACCGACCACGCGGCCATCCACCGCGACGTGAGCCTCGGTGCCGTCCTCCGGTGTATCGCGGATGCTGATCCCCCGCTCGCGCAGATGACGGGCGGAGCCGACGACCACCTGATTGTTGTCCACGCAGCCCACGACGCCGCTCCCGGGGCTCTCGCGAAACTCCGTGACAGGAGAAAGGGCGAGCCCTCGCTCGCGCGCGGCATCCACCACCGCATGGCCGAGGTGATGCGACGAGAACTGCTCGACGGCGGCGGCGGCCCGTAGCACATCCGCCGCCGCGGCGCCGTCCAGACCCTCGACATGCGCGACGCGCGGCTGCCCCAGCGTCAGCGTGCCGGTCTTGTCGAACACGACGGCGCGCGCTCGGCCAAGCTGCTCGATCGCGCGGCCGTGCTTCACGATGATGCCGAGGTCCGCGGCACGGCTGATGCCCGCGATGACGGCGACCGGCGTCGCGAGAATGAGCGGGCACGGCGTCGCCACCACCAGGACTGCCAGGACGCTGGTCGCGGAGCCCGTTACCGCGTACGCGACGCCGCACATCAGCAGCGTCAGTGGCGTGAACCAGACGGCGAACCGATCGGCGATACGTTGAATCGGCGGTTTCTCCTGCCGAGCCTTCTCCACCAGCTTGACGATCTGCTGGTACTGGCTCTGATCGCTCACGCGCAGGGCGCGAACCCGCAACGCCCCATCGATGTTCACGCTGCCCGAGAGCAGCCCCGTCCCGGGCACGGCGCGTATCGGCAGCGGCTCACCGGTCAGGGCGGACTGATCGACGGTGGACGTCCCCCCGCCCTCGCACACCTCGGCATCCACGGGAATCAGGTCACCGGGTCGCACCAGCAGGATGTCCCCAACGCGAACGGTTTCGACGGGCACATCCTCGAAGCCATTGTTCTGAACCCGATGCGCGATCTTCGGCGCCCGCGCCAGCAGCGCCTCGAGCGAGCTGGACGCCCGCTGCATCGCGTACGCCTCGAGCGCCTCGCCGCCCGACTGCATGAGGACGATGACGACTCCCGCGAAGTACTGGCCGAGCACGAAGGCGGTGACGATCGCGAGCATGGCGACGATGTCGGCCGCAAAGCGCCCGCGCAGCATGCCGCGCAGCGTCTGCAGCACGAGGGGCACACCACCAACGACCAGGGTGACCAGAAACACGATAGGAGCACGGGCAAGCAGGCCCACAACGAGTCCCGTCGCGGCGATTAGCACGATCGGACGGCGTAGGAGGCTGCG
>DATBFV010000113.1:0-6217 GCA_036558345.1 Gemmatimonadales bacterium
GATCGCCCAGGCCGATGCTCTCCTCTTTGGCCGGGTGACGTACGAGATGATGGAGGCAGCGTGGCGGGAGCCGGCGCGGACGGGAGCGAGGCCTGATTGGATGGAATCCTGGATGGAACCCTTCGCCCGGACGATCGACGCCGCAAAGAAATACGTCGTGTCGAACACCCTGGGCCGGGTCGACTGGAACGCGGAGCTCGTGCGTGGGGATCTGGGGGAGGCCGTTCAGCGGCTCAAGCTGGAGCCGGGCAAGGGACTGTTCGTGGGAGGCGTGACGCTCCCGCTGGCGTTGGCGGAGCTGGGATTGATCGATGAGTACGAGTTCGTGGTGCACCCCAGACTCGCGGGCCATGGGCCGACGTTGTTCGCGGGGCTCTCGAAGTTGGTCGACTTGAAGCTCGTGAGCCGGCTGGAGTTCGGCTCGGGGGCGGTGGCGCTGCGGTATGAGCCGAGAAGGGCTGTCGATTTCAGCCAGCTTCGTTCGACGTAAGGGTAAGGAGGCGACACGAACCGTCGACCTTCACCACCTTCAACGTCTGGGGAGAGAATCACCTATGCGCTACATGATAATCGTGTCAGGCTCCGAGAACCTCGCCGTGTCCGGACCGCCACCGGTCGCGCTGATCGAAGAGATCGAAAGGCTGAGCGAGGAAGGGACCAAGAAGGGGACGCTGGTTTCGTTCGGCGGTCTCCACCCCACGGCGTCGGGCACGCGCATGCGCATCACGAACGGGAAGCTCATCACGACCGACGGCCCGTTTACGGAGTCCAAGGAAGTGATCGGCGGGTTCTCGATCATCAACGTCGCGTCGAAGCAGGAAGCGCTCGCGGAAGCCCGCAAGTTCATGGAGCTGCACCGCGTGCACTGGCCAACCTGGCAAGGTCAGATCGAGATCCGGCTGATGTACGAGCAGGAGGACGACGTGCGGGCGACGCAGATCGAAGGGAGTCGGCTGCTCGAGCAGTGACCTCGACGCTACCCGGGGGGCTCGGGACCTTCGGCCTGAGCTCCCCGTGAATCTGTGATATTGTTGCATTGCATACCAAAACAGTCGTTGCGGTTTTTCGGTCGTAGACGACTACCGTTACGCGGTCTCCGATTTTCAGGCTGGATGCGGATGCAGGACCCACTGAAGTTCTGATCGTTGTCCGATCCGTCAGTGTAAGAGTTTGACTGACGCCGTCTCTTCGCTTGATCGTGATCGTGTGATTTCCCACACTGACGATCTGTCCAGTACCACCGGTGCCTCCGCACAGGTCCAGACGATCGGGCCGATTTACCGGCTGGTGAGTCATCGGATAAACAACACCACCATAAAAGACCACAGCACCCGCAACAGCTGAAAGTGCTGCGACAACGATGTTCCGATAGTTTCTCGAACGGATCCACCGTGCGACAATCGCAAACGCCCAATAGCCGATCATGACGCCGAGCGCGTTGAGGATTACATCGTCGATGTCGAAGATGCCCACGTGCAGCACCGTTTGCATCACCTCAATGAAAAGACCGGCAACCACGCCGAGCGCGAGTGATTGTTTCCACGTCATGTCCCGGTGCGCAAAAGGAGCAAGAAATCCGAGCGGGACGAGCAAAACGATGTTCCCGGCCAGATTAATGCCTGCGATAATCCATCCCTTGTAACCGAGCAGATACGGCAGGATGGTCTCGAACGGCACATAGTTGGGCCCATGACCTGCGTTCGTCCCTGCGAAATTCAGTATCAGTGACCCTACTCTGATCGGTGGAATGTCCTTGAACACCATTACCTTTATCAGGATGGCGCAGTAAGCGATGAGAACAAATGAAATGAGAGGCTTCTTCATTTGTTGCCCTTACAGGGTCTAACCAAGAACGGTTTCCTCCGCGTGCTGCGCTTGGGCACCTTCGTGGCACTCGCGGCGTGCGGTGGGGGGGGCGACAAGCCAGAAGCGCAGCAGGAGGCTCCACTCCCGCCGGCCGAGCTCGAGACCGGGCTGCCGCCGTCGGTGCGCGATGCGGTGTTGAAGCCGTTTACCGGCGACCTCGACTCATTGGTCAAGCGACGGGCCGTGCGGATCGGCGTGGCGTTCAATCGCACGTTCTATTTCGTCGACCGGGGCAAGCCACGCGGCATCGCATACGAGTACGGCCAGCTCATGCAGGAACGGCTGAACCGACAGTACCGTACCGACAACAGCAACAAGATTCAGGTGATCTACCTGCCGCTGCCGCGCGAAATGCTGCTGCCGGCGCTCGTCGAGGGCAGGGTGGACCTGGTCGCGGCGCAGGTCCCGGTAACGCCCGAGCTGCAGCAGCACGTCGCCTTCAGCGATCCCACGCGCCAGAACGTCAGGCAGATCCTCGTCACCGCTCCCGGGGGGGGCGCGCCGAAGATCGGCTCCATCGAGGACCTCTCGGGGAAAGAGGTGTTCGCCCGCGAGTTCGGCGGCTACGCCCAGAGCGTGCGGGCGCTCAACGAGCGTTTCAAGGCCGAGGGCCGCCCGCCGGTGGTGATTCGGGAGCCTCCACCAAACCTGGAGGACGACGATCTGCTCGAGATGGTGAATGCCGGGCTGATCCCGGCGATCGTGGTCGACGACTATCTGGCGGTGTTCTGGAAGAAGGTGTTTCGACATCTCATCGTGCACGACAGCATCGCGCTGCACACGGGCGGCACGCTCGCGGTCGCCGTTCGCCAGAACAACCCGCAGCTGCTCGCGGGGCTGAACACCTTCATGGGGAAGTATGGATTGGGCACGGCCTTTGGGAACCGGATCGAGCGGCAATACCTCGTCAACGCCAAGTACGCGAAGAGCGCCACGTCCGTGCAGGAGCGCAAGCAGTTTCTGAGACTCGTGGCGTTGTTTCGGAAGTACAGCGACCGGTACAACATGGATTTCCTGCTGATGGCCGCTCAGGGATTCCAGGAGTCCGGACTCAATCAGGACGCCAGGAGCCCGGTCGGGGCCATCGGCGTTATGCAAATCATGCCGGAGACCGGCAAGCTCCTGAATGTCGGCGACATCACGCAGCTCGAGCCGAACATCCACGCCGGCGTCAAACACATGCGCTCACTGATGAACACGTTCTTCGCGAACGAGCCGATGGACGACGTGAACAAGGGGCTGTTCACGTTCGCGGCGTACAACGCGGGCGGGGGCCGAGTGCGCGCGTTGCGGAAAGAAGCTGCGGAACGTGGACTCAACCCCAACGTCTGGTTCGGCAACGTGGAGCAGATCGCGTCCGAGCGCATTGGGCGCGAGACGGTGACCTACGTCGCGAACATTTTCAAGTACTACGTTGCCTACCGGCTGGTGCTCGACGAAACGGAGCGTCGGGCGGCCGCCAAAGCGGCGGTGAAAGCGCGCTGACTATTGCGTCAAGAGTCTCGTAAACGAGAGCGAGCCCAACTTCCAGGTGTCGTTTTGCTGCACGTACACCTCCGTTACCATGAATGGATTGGTGACCGCGTTGCCACCAACGACCGCATCCAGCTGAATCCGGTTCAAGACGATGGCAGTCGAACCGATGAAGCGCACCGACGTCTCGAAGATCTCGGCGTGCTTGTACCAAATTCCTCCACTCTTGATGACGTCGAGCTCCCGATCTGTGCCCCACGTTCCGCCCATATGGACAAAGACGGCCTGTTTATCGAAGAGCGTGGCTAGAGAATCGACGTTGCGCTCGGACATCCAGCGCCACTTGGTCTTCGAGAGATTCAGGACTACTTGTTCCGCATTCGCCTGCGCCGTTGCGGGCGCGGAATAGACTAGGACGAGAGCGAAGAGCGTGACGATGATCCGTTTCACTTTAGTCTATCCTTTCTCAGCCGTTCGTGAACTTGAGCGCAGCATCGGGCAGCCGCCCCCCCTGCACGTCGATGCGGGATGCGCCCTCCTCGATGGCGCGCAGATCGGCAGGCGTTAGCTGCACGCTCACGGCGCCGAGATTTTCCTCGAGACGGGACAGTTTCTTCGTGCCCGGTATCGGGACGATCCAAGGCTTCCGCGCAAGCAACCAGGCCAGTGCTATCTGGGCCGGCGTCGCGCCTTTCTGCGCTGCGACGCGTTTGACGAGCTCGACCATGGCCATGTTGGCGGCGCGGGCGTCCGGCGCGAAGCGGGGCGAGATGGTGCGAAAGTCGTTCGCGTCGAGCTGCGTCGTGGTGTCGATCCTTCCCGTGAGAAACCCGGCACCGAGGGGACTGAACGGGACGAAGCCGATGCCGAGCGCTTCGCACGTCGCCAGCACACCGTTCAGCTCCGGGTCGCGGGTCCACAGCGAATACTCGCTTTGCACCGCGGCCAGCGGCTGCACCGCGTGCGCGCGACGGATCGTGGGCGCGCTGGCCTCAGAGAGACCGAAGTGCCGCACCTTGCCCTGCGCGATCAACTCCTTCACCGTGCCCGCGACGTCTTCGATGGGGACATTCCGATCGACACGGTGCTGGTACAGCAGGTCGATTGTCTCGACCTTGAGCCGGCGCAGCGACGCGTCGGCAACCTGACGGATGTGCTCGGGTCTCGAGTCGAGACCAGAGCGCGTACCGTCGGGATTGATTGCCCATCCGAACTTGGTGGCGATGACCACCCGGTCTCGGACTGGCGCTAGGGCCTCGCCGACGACCTCTTCGTTCTTGTATGGTCCGTAGACTTCGGCGGTATCGAAGAACGTCACGCCGCGCTCGACCGCAGCGCGAATGATTGCGATCGCATCCTGCCGGCTGGCTGCAGGTCCATACACCCCTTCGAGACCCATGCAGCCGTAGCCGAGGGCGGAGACGACCAGATTGCTCTTGCCGAGTATTCGAGTCTGCACCAGCGGCAATCAAGCGATCCGCACCCGGTTGATCTACTTGCCAACGGTGTCCAAACCGGTAAGCATCTATTACCAATGGCCGAAGAACTCGATGGCATGGCGACGTTCGTCGCCGTAGCGGACGCGAAGGGATTTCGGGCAGCCGGGGATCGCCTCGGTGTCACGCATTCGGCCGTGAGTCAGGCCGTGCGCCGGCTCGAAGCGCGCCTTGGCGTAGCCCTCCTGCGCCGCAGCACCCGGAGCATTCACCTCACCGACGCGGGCGTGCGTCTCTACGAGGCGTTGCGTCCGGCCCTCCACAACGTGCGGGCCGCCGTCGCGGAAGTTCGGGAGAAGGGAGACGAGCCTCGCGGCTTGCTGCGTCTCCATTCCTCTCGGGCCGCGGAGACCATGTTCGGCGAATCGCTGCTCTCCGGGTTTCTCAGGGCCTATCCGCAGATTCAGCTCGACCTCGTCGTGAGTGACGTCCCGGTGGACATCGTGGCGGATGGTTATGACGCCGGCATTCAGCTCGGCGAAGTCATCGACAAGGACATGGTTGCCGTTCGCGTGACGGGCGAACTCCGTCTGGTGGTCGTCGGTTCGCCATCCTATTTCGCTCGCCACGGCGTGCCGCGACATCCCCGTGATCTCATCCAGCACGAGTGCCTCAACTGGCATCCGACCGCGGCGGCACCGCCCTACCGGTGGGAGTTCACCGAAAACGGCCGTGAGTTCTCGGTCGCCGTGTCACCTCGAGTGCTATCGACCGATGCGGCGCTCAACCGACGTCTTGTCACCGCTGGAATTGGCATCACCATGGCATACAAAGCCCACGTCCGAGACGCCCTGGCGCGTGGAGACCTCGTCGCAGTTCTCGAGAAGTTCTGCCCGCCGTTCCCCGGCTACTTTCTGTACTATCCACAGTATCGGCAGGCATCGCGCGTGTTGCGGGCATTAATCGAGCACATCCGCTTCTGGCGGAGAAGTAAATAGCTTTCTTTCATGCCCCGCCTCGTCCCTGAGCTCTTGGCCCCCGCCGGCAGCCTCGACGCCGTTCGTGCCGCGCTCGGCAACGGCGCCGATGCCGTCTACCTCGGCGTGGACAAATTCAACGCCCGGGACGAGGGCGCGCAGCTGACCCTGGAGGACCTCGAGCAAGCCTGCCGCCTGGCGCACGCACACGATGCCAGGATTTATCTGACGTTCAACATCCTGTTCAAGCCGGCCGAGCTGCACGACGCGCTGCATCACCTCGGCGAGTGCATCGACCGGGGCATCGACGCCGCCATCGTGCAAGACCTCGGCGCCGTGCGGCTCATTCAGAAGCTGTACCCGAATCTCGAGATTCACGGCTCGACCCAGATGACCGTGCACGACGAGCGCGGTGCCCGCGTGCTGCGCGATCTGGGATGCGATCGCGTGGTGCTCGCGCGCGAG
>DATBFV010000114.1:0-27549 GCA_036558345.1 Gemmatimonadales bacterium
TTCAGCGATCTCCTTGGTGATGGCTTTGGCGACGACGTCGCGCGTGAGCAGCTCGGGTGGCCGGCGGTTCTTCTTGCGGTCCCCCTTCACCCACGCATCGGATTCCGCTTCGGTCTCGGCGTAGTCGCCTTTGAACATGTCGGGCATGTAGCGGAACATGAACCGCTCGCCCTTGGAGTTCTTCAGGACGCCACCCTCGCCGCGCACGCCTTCGGTCACGAGAATGCCGCGCACACTCGGCGGCCACACCATTCCCGTCGGATGGAATTGCATGAACTCCATGTCGATGAGCTCGGCGCCCGCATCGTAGGCGAGCGCGTGGCCGTCGCCCGTGTACTCCCACGAATTGCTCGTGATTTGCCACGCCTTGCCGATGCCGCCCGTCGCCAGCACGATCGCCCCGCTGCGAAACACCACGAACCGGCCGGTCTCGCGGAAATAGCCAAGCGCGCCGGCGATCGTTCCGCCCACGACGAACAGCTTCACGATCGTGCACTCCATGTGCACGTCGATGCCGGAGTGCACGCCTTTGTCCTGGAGCACGCGGATCATCTCGAGGCCGGTGCGGTCGCCGACGTGCGCCAGACGGCTATACGTGTGGCCGCCAAAGGGACGCTGGTTGATGCGCCCGTCGGGCGTGCGGTCGAACAGCGCGCCCCAGGCCTCGAGCTCATTGATGCGGTCGGGCGCCTCCTGGGCATGGATCTGCGCCATGCGCCAGTTGTTGTGCATCTTGCCGCCGCGCATCGTATCGCGGAAATGCACGCGCCAGTTGTCTTCGCTGAACACGTTGCCGAGCGCTGCCGCTGCCCCACCCTCGGCCATCACCGTGTGGGCTTTGCCGAGGAGCGATTTACAGACGAGCGCGACTTTGGCTTTCTTGGCGCTCGCTTCGATCGCCGCGCGCAGCCCAGCGCCGCCGGCGCCGATTACGACGACGTCGTAGTCGTGGCTGCGAAGGTCAGAGGCCGCCATTAGAACAGCCGCACGTCGTGGATGACGCCCATCGCGCACAGCCGGATGTAGACGTCAGTTAGTGCGACCGAGAACAGCGAACTCCACGCGAAGAGTTGGTGGCGTTTGTTCAACGCGCTGACGCCGCGCCAGGCCTGGAACCGCGCCTTGCCGCCGCGCGCGCAGGAGTAGCAGTCGACCTGCCCGCCGATCAAGTGCCTGATCGAGTGGCAGCCGAACGTGTAGCAGGCGAGCAGGATCACGTTTACAAGCATTACGAGCGTGCCCACACCGACGCCGAACTCGCGCGGTCCGGGCGCCATCGTTCCCTCAGCGAGCACGCCGTTCACGGGCCAGCGGAGCGCGAGGATGACGTCATAGGAAAGAATGAAGATGAAGATCACCGCCGCATACATGAAGAAGCGGTGCATGTTCTGGAGGATGAACGGGAATTTCGTTTCGCCCTTGTAGCCGTGCCTCGGCTCGCCGACGGCGCACGCCACGGGATCGAGGAAGAACGCGCGGTAGTACGCTTTGCGGTAGTAGTAGCACGTGGCGCGGAAACCGAGCGGGAAGATCAGGATCAGGAATGCGGGTGACAGGGGCCACCACGACGTCTGAATCAGCGGCGAGTAGAACGGCGACAGGTACGGTCCCCACTCGTAGTGGTTGCCGACCCAAGCCGCCCACGTCGCGTAGATGCCGAAGCTGCCGAGGACCAGCGCGGTCAGCGCGGGGGCGATCCACCAGGCATCGCGCCGCAGCGTCGCGCCGAAGCTGCGTTCCTGCAGATCACGGACCGATGTGGTCATAACGTCACCGCAGCCATCGTCTGCTTCACCGCATCCGCCGATTTCTTGAGTGCCGCTTTCTCGTCACTCGTCAGCTCGACCTCGATGATCTGCTCGAGGCCCTTGCTCCCGAGCTTGCACGGCACGCCGCAGTACATCCCCGAGAGCCCGAACTCGCCTTCGAGCCACGCCGCGCACGGCAGGACGCGCTTCTGGTCGAGCGCGATCGATTCGACCATCTGCACCGCGGCCGAGGACGGCGCGTAGTAGGCCGAGCCGGTCTTGAGGAAGGCGACGATCTCGGCGCCACCGTTGCGCGTGCGGTCCACAATCTTGTCGAGCTTCGCCTTGCCGAGCAGCTGCGTGACCGGTATTCCGGAAACCGTCGTGTACGAGATCAGCGGCACCATCGTATCGCCGTGGCCGCCAAGCACCATCGCCTGGATGTCCTGCACCGACACGTCGAGCGCCTCGGCCAGGAATGAGCGGTAGCGGGCCGTGTCCAGCACGCCGGCCATGCCGATCACGCGCTCGCGCGGGAAGCCCGTCACCTGTTTCGTCACCCAACACATGACGTCCAAAGGATTCGATACCACTACCACGATCGCCTTGGGACAGTTCTGCTTGAGCTGCTCCGAGACCTGCTTGACGATGTCGGCGTTGGTGCGGACCAGGTCGTCGCGGCTCATGCCCGGCTTGCGCGCGATTCCGGCGGTGACGACGACGACCTCACTCCCGGCCGTTGGTCCATAATCGTTCGCGGCGCCTACGACTCGCGTGTCGAACCCCTCGATGGGGGCCGACTCCCACTGGTCCAGGCCTTTTCCTTGTGGAACGCCGTCGATGACATCGACGAGGACGACGGTGCGGGCGAGTTCTTTTTCGGCGAGGCGCTGCGCGGTGGTGGCACCGACATTCCCGGCGCCGACTACGGTGATCTTGTTGAGCATGGTGCGGGGGAAGTTAATCGGGGCCGCTAACCTCCTCTAGTGTGCATTTCTCTGTGTGGATCTGCGCGCAAACCTTCTACTTGATATAACGGCTTGCGTTCAGCCAATCCCAGCCGTTCTTCGGCACCGCGATCCGTCCGCCCCTGCCACGTCGCGTCGATCAGCTCCGCCAGCTCCGCATCGCTGGCGCCGTTGCGCAGCGGCTCGCGCAAATCGATCCCTCGTTGCGCGTAGAGACACAGGAACCACGTGCCATCGGCAGTCAGGCGGCTCCGGTCACACGAACGGCAAAACGGCGCCGTCGTCGAGGCGACAATGCCAAAGGTCGTGCCATCGGGCAGCCGAAACCGCTCGGCGGGCGCGGCGACCTCGGGACTCGCCACGGCCGTGATCGAGCCATAATGCGCCGACAGCCGGGCCAGCATGTCGCGCTGCGAGAACACTTGCTCCACCGACCACTCGGTTGCCCCGCCGACATCCATGTACTCGATGAACCTGATTTCGGCCTGCTGCGACCGCGCAAACTCGACCAGATCGATCAGCTCATCGTCGTTGACGCCGCGTATGACCACCGTGTTGAGCTTCACCGGGAATCCGGCAGCCCGCGCCGCGGAGATCCCCGCCAGGATGTCGGCATGCCGGTCGCTCCGTGCCAGATCGCGCATCCGCTCGGGCCGCAGCGTGTCGAGGCTCACCGTCACCCGGCCTACACCGGCCTTCCGCAGTGCTTCCGCCTGCTTGGCCAGCAGCAGCCCGTTGGTGGTGAGCGCGAGATCGCGGATGCTCGGGTTCTGGGCCAGCAGGTGGGCGAGCGCCGGGAGATCGTGCCGCAGCAGCGGCTCGCCGCCCGTCAGTCTGATCCTTTCGACGCCAAGCGACGTAAACACGCCAACCAGCCGCGCAATTTCCTCGAATGTGAGAATGGACTGCTTCGGGAGCCAGACGTACTCCTGCTCCGGCATGCAGTAGCGGCACCGCAGGTTGCAGCGATCGGTGACGGAAACGCGCAGGCTGCCGAGGGGGCGCGCCAGCTGGTCACGAATCATGTCGGACGTTCCCCCTCTCCGAATGGAGAGGGGGCCAGGGGGTGAGGACTTCCCGATGGATCGACCCACGTGCCCGTGCCGTCGGCGTGCATCTCCTTCTTCCAGATCGGCAGTCGCTTCTTGACCTCCTCGATTACATGCCGGCACGCGGCAAACGCCTCGGCGCGGTGCGGTGCGGCTGCCACGATCGCGATGCTCGCTTCCCCGACGGGGACGAGTCCCAGTCGATGCTGGAGGATGACGCGCGCGTCGGGCCAGCGCTGGCTGGCGTCGGCGAGCATCCGGTCAATTTCGGCGACGGCCATTTCGTCGTAGGCCGAGTATTCGATGCCAGTGACATCGTCGTCGTTGCGGACGGTGCCGAGAAACACGCACGTCCCGCCCCGTTCCGGACTCTCAACCTGTCCGAGCAGCGCGTCGACGGAGATCGGCGCATGAGTGAGTTGGTTCATCTCATCCCCCCGACAACGGCGGCAGCAACGCTACTTCGTCGCCGTCACTGATCCGGGTGTCGAGCTTGACCTGTTTGAGATTGAGCGCGGCCAGCGGACGCCGCGGCAACTCGCGCGCGCCAGGCACAGTCTCGCGCACGCGGTCGAGCACATCGCTCACCGTTGCGCTCTCGGGCACCGCGACGGATGTCGTCTGACATCCCGTCAGCTCGGCGTAGCGCGCGAAGAATCGGACCGTGACCTGGGCCATATGCGATTATAGTGCCGACACCAGGCCCTGCCAGATCTTCGTCTGCTTTGGTGTCGGGCTCGAGACGCGCTCCAACGTCCCCGCGCCAATTGGCCCTTCACGCACTGTGGCGTTGAGTGTCAAGCCTTGCGTGCCGCGCCGCACTACGAGGGGGAGCGGTTGCCCGGCCTTGCCGCGATACCGTGACCGGAATGTCGCTGCCCAGTTCCCATCGAGCGTCACCCGGACATCGCCGACTGATGTGAGGACGTCGCCGGGGAGCAGGCCGGCTGCTTCGGCTGCACTGCCCGGCAGGACCGCCGCGACCTGTACGTCGCCAGTCGGCGTGCCCCGGGTCGAGATGCCGAGTAGCGGCCCCGTATCGCGCCTGAGCCGCAGTCCGGCTTTGGCGAACACGGAGTCGTAGGGCAGCGGCTCGCGGCCGTCGATATAGCGACGGTAGAACCCATCAACGTCCGGCATGCCCGCTGTGCGCAACTCGTTCAGGAGATCGGTCGTCGAGAATCCCTTGTTTTGACGATAGTAGCGCGCGTACAGCGCGCGCATGACGTCATCGAGCGTGTGCGCATTGTCGGTGGCATCGCGAATCGAGATGTCGAGTAGCAGGCCGAGTGTCGCGCCCTTCGGATAATAGAGCTGCGAGGAATTCACATACACCTCGTTGATCCAGGTCGCTTCGCTGCCGTCTTCCGCGCTCCACGGCTCGGGCGTGGATTCGACCTGCGCGATGTCTGACGTGGCGTTCGCGAGAAACTGGTTGGTGCTCCACAGGCCCGAACGAATGTTCGTCACATCGGCGTAGTAGTCCGTCACCCCTTCCGACCACCACAGGAGCGGTGTGTACTGCTCGGCGTGATAGTCGTACGGCCACATTTCGACGGGCCGGATACGCTTCACGTTCCAAAGATGGAAGAATTCGTGCGACAGGAGCGGATAGATGAAGTCGCCCAGCTTTCCCGACATCACGTCGGCAAACGATTCGGCCGGCATGATGTCGTATTGTGAAGAGCTGTGCTCCAGGCCGCCACCGAAATCGATGGGACCGTGGATCACGTTGAAGAAGACGGTATACGACTCGTAAGGCGCTTCACCCATGATCCGATTCTGCACGGCTGCCATCTTCGTGATGCCCATTCGAAGGCTCTTGCTGACGGCCGGCGTGTAGTCGGTCGAGGGCCAAAGCGCGATGCGGATCCACTTCCCGTCCGTCTGGAGTGAATCGAGGCTGAAGTGACCGAGGAACGTCATCGCGTCCGCGAGCTCGTGATAATCGCCCGCGCGATAGACATCGTTCGTCGGGCCTTTGAGCGCGGTCGCCACTTGCCACCCGGAGGGCAGTCGGAACCGCACTTCGGCGGGTAACGCGAGCCCACCCTGCCCTTCTTCGAACATGAAGAGATTCGTGCCGAGGAATTGCGCGAAATCCGCCTGGATGCGCGCGAGCGAGAGATCGATCTTGTCGTTGCCGTAGTCAAAATCCACGGTCACACGATCGGCGCCCCCGGTCACAACGCGCCACGTATCCTTGTCGCCGCGATCCCACCGAAGCGGTGCGCCGCTCGGATTGCGAGCGCCAAAGCCGTGGACATAGCGTGCGTAGTTCTGGATCTCGTAGTTGCCGGGACTCCACGCGGGCAACGAGACGAGCAGTGTGTCCTTGCCAGTCGCCGGGAATTCGGCCGACACGTGAAACTGGCCTTGGGCGACGGAGACTTCGTAGCGGACGGTCTGCGCGGGGAGCTGGAGGCTAATTAGAAGTGCGATCATGACATAAAGCTAAAGGCCCCGGGTTTGACCCGAGGCCTCAAATTACAACTTCCTACCAGCCAGCATCTTACGAAGGAACCTTCGCGCTCGCGTCGGCCACCATCGCGCGCAACTCCTTGCTGGGCTTGAAGACAGGAACGGGACGCGCGGCGACTTCGACTGGATCACCGGTTCTCGGGTTACGCGCCATCCGCGTCTTCCGCTGGCGGATCTTGAACGTTCCAAATCCGCGTATCTCAATGTTATGCTGCTCAGCCAGCGCGGCCTTTACGGCATCGAGGAACGAGTCCACCACGCGCGCGCAGTCCTTTTTTGAAATAAGGGGACCAGCGGTGCGAGCGATTTGTGCGGTGACCTTTTCGACCAGATCGGCCTTCGTCATTGGCCCCCCCGTAACTGCTGGCGTGTCGCCGGGTTGCAAAAGTCGGGGGCTATGATAGGGGCTTACTTATTTGGCGTCAAGAGCTTGTAGGAATTGTTGAAAATGTCCTTGAGCGTCATGGGGCCCCG
Organism: Gemmatimonadales bacterium; assembly: GCA_036558345.1. GTDB lineage: Bacteria > Gemmatimonadota > Gemmatimonadetes > Gemmatimonadales > GWC2-71-9 > 20CM-2-65-7. Next base: position 6,721 of record DATBFV010000114.1, read on the forward strand.
GAGAGGCTTCCGGATGGTATTGGACGGCAAAAATGGGGTACTCCCTGTGCTTTATGCCCTCCACAGTGCCGTCATTGAGGTTCAAATGGGTCACCTCGAGCGCCTTGGCGCCCGGAACGCTGCCGGTTTCGCCTCGGACGGCAAATCCGTGGTTCTGTGACGTGATAAGTACTTGTCCCGTCGCGAGATCGCGTACCGGATGATTCCCGCCGCGGTGTCCATATGGGAGCTTCACCGTTTCGCCGCCCAGGGCGAGGCCCAGCAACTGATGGCCGAGGCAGATCCCAAAGATGGGCAGCGTTCCATCGGCCAGGGTTCGGATCGTATCAATCGCGTAACCGACGGCCGCCGGATCGCCCGGGCCATTGGAGAGAAACACACCGTCCGGTTTCATCGCGCGGACCTGGTCGGCCGTCGTCGCGGCGGGGACCACAGTGACGCGGCAGCCTTTCTGGACGAACAGCCGCAGGATATTGCGCTTCATCCCGAAGTCGAACGCGACGACGTGATGCGCCGCGTCGCGGGGTCCTTCCGTGTAGGCCTCGGGGATCGTCGCGGCACTCGCCAGGTCGAGTCCGTTCATTGACGGTGAGGCGGCGAGTGCGGCCTTGATCGCATCGGTCGGCTTCTCACCGAGCGCCAGCACGCCGCGCATCGCCCCGCGCGAGCGGATGTAGCGCGTGAGCTGGCGCGTGTCGACGTCGGCGATCAGCGGGACTTTTGCCGCGGCGAGCCAGTCGAGCAGCGTGCCGGTCGCGCGCCAGTTCGACGGCGTCGCCGAGAGCTCGCGAACCACGACGCCGACGACTCGCGGCCGGTCCGACTCGACGTCTTCCGGATTGATGCCGTAGTTGCCGATCATCGGCGCAGTCATCACCACGATCTGGCCGAGGTAGGAGGGGTCGGTGAAGACCTCCTGATATCCGCTCAGATTCGTAGTGAAGACGACTTCCGCGTAGGCTGGCTCAAACGGGAGTGGCGCCGTTCCGGGGAACCAGGCGCCGTCCTCGAGCAGGACGTAAGCGGGCTGGAGCTTAGGGTCTGCGATTGCTCTGCGGTTTCGGCTGCGCGGCGGGCGCCGGAGGAGGCGCCGGCGGAGCCGTGGGTTGAGTTTCGATGGGGAGCGGCGTGTTGCCTACCGGCGCGGGTGCCTGTTGTTCCTGGCCCGCGCCTTCGAGCACCGAGCGCGGACCCGACCCGGACTGCGTCATGAACGAGAGCACGAGCGCCAGGAAGAGGAAAATCGCGGCGGTCCACCACGTAACCTTGGTGAGCAGCGTGGTCGCCTGCCGGCCGCCCATGATCGTCTCGGTGCCCGCGCCGCCACCCATGGACGCGAGGCCGCCCCCCTGCCCTGCCTGCAAGAGAACCGCAATGGCGAGGATCAGCGCATCGAGAATGAGAATACCGACCAGGATTCCGTACATGCGGCGGGCAAGATACCTAGGCCACGGCGGTGCGCACAAGTTGGGCCCACCCGCGCGGATCGAGCGATGCCCCGCCGACCAGCACGCCGTCCAACTCGTGCTCGGCCAACAGCTCGGCGGTGTTTTTCAGGTTCACGCTGCCGCCGTAGAGAATCACGAACGGCGCGGCGGTGACCGCACGGTCTTTCAGCCAGCCGCGAATCGCCCGGTGCACTTCCGCCGCGTCCTTCGGCGTCGCGTTCCGTCCCGTACCGATTGCCCACACGGGCTCGTACGCGATGGTGACCCGCGCCTTGCCGTCGCGCCTGCCCAGCGCAGCCTCGAGCTGCCGAGTGACCACCTTCAACGTGTCTCCGGCTTCGCGCTGCTCGAGCGTCTCGCCCACGCAGAGTACGGGCTGCAAGTCTGCCGCGAGTGCGGCGCTGACCTTCTTCTCCGTATCCGCGTCGGTTTCGCCGAACACGTGGCGACGCTCCGAGTGCCCGATCAAAGTGAGGCGGGCGCCACTTTGCTTGGCGAGTGACCCGGAGATCGCGCCGGTAAAGGCGCCCTTGGGTTCCCAATAGATGTCTTGGCATCCCACCAAGACGTTGCGGTGGCCGGCGATGCCTTGCGCGACCGCCTCGACCGACAGCGCCGGCGGGAAGAACCACACCGAGCGCTCGTGCGGCATTTCGCCGGCCGCAAAAAATGCCCGCAGGTACTCGCGGGCCTCGACCGGACCGACATTCATCTTCCAGTTGCCCGCAAAGACGAGCGGTCTCACGCGTTCTCCAGCGCCGCCACGCCCGGCAGCTCCTTGCCTTCGAGGAATTCGAGCGACGCGCCGCCCCCGGTCGAGACGTGCGTGATCTGGTCTTCCATTCCGGCGACTGCGGCCACGGAATCTCCGCCGCCCACGACTGTGACCGCGCCCTTCCTGCCGGCATCGACGAGCGCGGTGGCGACCGCGCGCGTTCCGGCGTCGAACGGCGGCGTCTCGAACACACCCATCGGGCCGTTCCAAAAGATCGTCTTGGCGCGGAGCAGACGGGCGCGGTAGTCGTGCTGAGTAGGCTCGTCGATGTCGAACACGGCCCAGCCTTTCGGAACACCGTCGGCGGCGACGGAGCGGCTTTCCTTCGCACGCTCGAGTGATGGCGCGATCACGGCTCCGCGCGGAAGAATGAGCTTCTTACCGCTCGTCGCCAACAGCTCTTTCGCGAGCGCAATCCGGTCGGGCTCGACCAAGGATGTGCCAACCTCGAGGCCCATCGCGGCGAAAAAGGTGCAGGCCATCGCGCCGCCGATGAGCAGCTCATCCACTCGCGGCAGGAGCGAGCGAATCACGTCGATCTTGCCGGAGATCTTCGCACCCCCGAGGACCGCGATGAACGGCCGCTTGGGGTCGCCAAGCAGCTGTCCCAGGAATTGCAGCTCCTTCTCCATCAAGAATCCCGCGACCGCGGGCTTCAAGAGACGCGCCACCGCTTCGGTGGACGAGTGCGCGCGGTGTGCCGAGCCGAAGGCATCGTTCACGTACAGATCACCGAGCGCGGCGAAGGTTTTGGCGAGCTCGGGATCGTTCTTCTCCTCCCCGGGCCAGAACCGCGTGTTCTCGACCAGGGCGACACCGCCGCGCGTGAGCCGGCGGGTCGCGGCGACGCCAGCTGTGGGGTCCGAGATGAACTCGATCGGTGCACCGAGCAGTTTTTCCAGGTCGGGAACGATTTGCTTCAGCGAATACTGCGGGTCGGCTCCACCCTTCGGCCGTCCCAGATGCGACAAGAGCACGACGCGGGCGCCTTTGTCGCGCAAATACTTGATGGTCGGCAGCGAGGCGCGGAGCCGCGTGTCGTCGGTGACCTGCCCGTTCTTGAGTGGGACGTTGAAGTCGACCCGCACGAGCGCCCGCTTGCCATCCAGCGCCTGCGGGGCCAGATCCCGCAGGCTCTTCTTTTTCAACGCCGCGTTCCCATGAACGCGAGCAGGTCCACGCAGCGGGCCGAATAGCCCATTTCGTTGTCGTACCATGAGGATACGTGGACCAGATTCCCATCGATGACGGCCGTGGACATCGTGTCGATCACGCTCGAGTACAGGCTGCCGATGTAGTCCGTAGACACGAGCGGCTCGTCACTCGTCGACAGAATTCCCTTCAGCGGACCGGACGCCGCCGCCTGTTTGAATGCCGCATTCACCGCGTCGGCGGTGGTGGTCTTCTCGACGTCTGCCACGAGCTCGACAATGGACACGTCGGGCGTGGGCACCCGCAGCGAAATGCCGTCGATCTTGCCCTTGACCTCCGGAATCACGAGACCGGTCGCCTTGGCCGCACCGGTGGTCGTCGGGATGATGCTCAACGCCGCCGCCCTCGCGCGGCGCAGGTCCTTGTGCGGGAGGTCGAGGATCTGCTGGTCGTTGGTGTAGCTGTGCACTGTCGTCATGAATCCGTGCTTGAAGCCGAAGGCATCCATCACGACCTTCACCATCGGCACGAGGCAGTTGGTCGTGCACGACGCGTTCGAGATGATCGTGTGCTTGGCGGGATCGTATTTGTCGTTGTTCACGCCCATGCAGATCGTGATGTCTTCACCCTTGGCCGGTGCGGAGATCACGACTTTCTTGGCGCCGGCGGCCAGATGCTTGGACGCGTTTTCCTTGTCGGTGAATCGACCTGTGCTCTCGAGCACGAACTCCACGCCGAGATCTTTCCAGGGCAGCTTTTCGGGTTCTTTGATCGCGGAGACCTTGATCGTCTTGCCGTTCACCACCAGCGCATCGGTTTTCGCCTCGACCGTGCCGGGAAAGCGGCCGTGCACGGAGTCGTATTTCAGCAGATGTGCCAGCGTCTTCGTGTCGGTGATGTCGTTGACGCCGACGAATTCGATGTCGGTCTGTTTCGCCGTCGTGGCGGCGCGCAGTACGTTGCGGCCGATCCGTCCGAACCCATTGATCCCAACCCGAACTGCCATGGTCTCCCCTTACGTGAAGTCTGGAATGTTGGCGCGCGCGAATGTGACTGCATGAATCGTCGTCGCGCCGGCTTTCTCGAGCGCCCGGGCTGCCTCGGCGAGTGTCGCTCCGGTGGTAAAAACGTCATCTACGAGCACGATCGTCGATTGCGGATTTCGGATTGCGGATTTGATCGAATGGTTCCCGATCCGCCATCCGCAATCCGCAATCCGGGCTTCAAACGCCCCCGCCACGTTCGCCAGACGCGTCCCCGGTGTCAACGCCGTTTGCGTCGGCGTGTCCCGCGTGCGGACGAGCAGGTCAACAGTGACGGGAATCCGCCACGTTCTGGCGAGTGCGCGCGCCAGACGTTCACTCTGGTTGTAGCCGCGCTGGCGCAATCGCGCTCGGGCGAGAGGAATCGGAATCAGCGTCGTCGGTTCGTCGGTCTGGGGCCTGAGAGCGGTCATCGGGAGTGCCAAATCGTCGGCGATGCGCGACAAGCCGCCGTACTTCAGCGCGTGTACCGCATGCTGCGCGCCTTCAGTCAGCCAGACCGCCGATCGCGCGGTGCGGAGGGCGGCGGGCCACGCTGCGCACAGACGGCACGGACCGAAGTGCGGCTCGGGCTGGCCACAGCGCTCGCACCACGGGGGCCGCACCGGTTTCCAGCGATGGCGGCAGACCGGACACACGAGCCGGTGGGCGTCGCGTGGGCTGAGGAGGGCGTGGCACAGGAGGCATTCTGCCGGCAGGAGTAACTGTTCAACGGCGGAGCGCACGGACGACAGCGGCACGCATCACCTCGACCGGAGCATCCACTCCCGGGAAAAACCGTTCGAACGCCGCGGCACCTTGCTGCACCAGCATCTCGCGCCCGTCGGCGGCGACGACGCCCCGCTCGCGCAACGTGTGAACCCAGCGCGTCTCACCGGGGGCGTACACCAGATCGAGAGCGCATTGGACGCCCGGCAGATGGTTGATGTCGATCGGCAGTGGGTCGTGCCCGGTGAGGCCGAGCGGCGTCGCGTTGATCGCGACATCGACCTCGACCGGTGTGTTCGCCGCGGTTGCCTTCGCACCGATGCCGCTCGCCCACGTCGCAAACGCCTGCCCGCGGGCGCGGTCGCGCGAGCGCACGAACAGCGTGGCGCCGCGGTCCGCAGCCGCGACCGCCACCGCGCGCGCCGAGCCTCCGGTCCCGGTCACGAGCCAGCGCTTGGTGTTCGTCGCGCCAATCTTTTCGAGGGCCGCGCTGACGCCCTGGACGTCCGTGTTGTCGCCGATCAGCACGCCATCTTCCGCCCAGAATGTATTGCACGCACCGACGCGGACGCAGACATCCGTTTTCCGCGCGACGGATCGTTCGACCGCCTCCTTGTGCGGCACCGTGACGTTCCCGGCTCCACCCGTGGCCGCCTGCATGGCGAGCACCTGCGGCAGGGCGTCGTTGGAGACACGCATTGCGACGTAAACGGCGTCGAGTCCGAGGGCGCGGAATGCCGCGTTGTGCATCGCCGGCGAAAGTGAATGGGCCACCGGATCACCGATGACCATGAGCAAACGCGTCTTAGCGCTGATCTCCACGCTTGCTCTCGGCCACGAGTCGGTCGGCAACAGCCGCGGCGAGGGACTCCAATTCCTGGCAGGTATCGCGGTAAATACCGAGATCACCGCCAAATGGGTCGCTGACTTCGTCGCCGCCCCGCCCCGCGTACTCGCCGAGGACAAAGACCTTCCCCTCGCCACCGAGCTCGTCGACTCGCGCGCGATGATGGCGCGCCATGGTAAGAATCAAGTCTGCGTCTTCCACGAGCTCTCGGGTGAGGAGGCGCGCGCGGTGTCCGGAGAGATCGAGGCCGCGCTCGAGGCCTACGAGGTAGGCGCCTTCGGATGCGGGAGCGCCGTCCCAGGCGCCAGTCCCGGCCGAGGCGACGGTGACCTCGATGCCGCGCTCTTTCAGCGCGCGCTCGAGCAGCGACGCGGCGAGCGGGCTGCGACAGATATTCCCGGTGCAAACGAACAGGACGTTCTCAATCATGGGGCGAGCCGGCCGACGGCGCGCCGCAGCTCGGCGACGCTGAGCGTCCCTTCGCGCACGATCTGCGCCTGCGGCTTGGTGCAATCAACCACGGTGGACGGTGGCCGGTTCCCGAGGACGCCACCGTCCAGCACCAGGAGCTGTCCCGATTCGACCGCGGGGGCGAAGTCGCGCGCGATCGCGTCGGCGCCGGGACCGGGCGGCTGGCCGGGGATGTTCGCCGACGTGGACGTGAGTGGCGCGCCGAGCGCGGCGACGAGCTGCGCGATGTCGCGATGCGACGTCCAACGCACGGCGATGCCTCCGTCCGGCCCGCGGAGCAGATCCGGCAGGCGGCCGGACCCGCCCGGCAGCACGAGCGTCAGGGGACCGGGCCAAAACGCGCGCGCCAGCGCGTCGGCCGAGGCGTTAAAGGCGAGTCCGTGCGCCTCGGCCATCGAGCGATCGCTGATCAACAGGAGGAAGGGTTTGCTCGCGGCGCGGCCCTTCATGGCGGCGAGCGCCGCGACATCGGCCTGCACCACGCGCGAACCGAGCCCGTACACTGTTTCGGTCGGATAGGCGAGCAGCCCGCCCCGCCCCAGATGCTCCACGACACGCGGAATCGCGGCTCGAACCTCCGCGTTCGTCTGAAAGGGCAGCGGTTTCACCGCAATTCACGCGCGAGAGCCTCGGCGATCCGGAAGTCGTCGGCCGTGGTGATTTTGAAATTGTACGGCGAATCAGGAATCAGCTCCACCGGAAACCCTGCTCGCTCACACACTTCGGCGTCATCACTCGGCGCCACCCCAGTCGCCGTCGTTCCCGGCTCGGCGCGAAGCTGGCGGTACGCGTCACCCAGCATCTGGCGAGGAAAGCCCTGTGGTGTCTGCGCGCGCCAGATCCGTTCCCGGTCCACCGTGCGTGTGATCCGGGGCGTGGGGCGAGGCGCGCCCTGTCCAATCTCCTTCAACGTGTCGGAGTTCGGAACGCCGGCAACGGCGCCGACGCCGGCGCGCGCGCGGGCAATCACGGCATCGATCGTGCCACGACTCACGAACGGTCGCGCGGCATCGTGCACGAGCACGATCGTCACGTCGAGCGGCAACGCCTCGAGGCCCGCCCGCACCGAGTCGAACCGCTGTGCGCCGCCGGGCACGAACGCCAGCCGCTCGCCGCGCAGCTTGGCCAGCCATTCCGGCGGGCGTTGCGCGTACTCGGGCGGCAGCGCCACGATCACCTGGCGCACGTCCGGATGTCCGATGAACGCCCGGAGCGCGCGCAGCAACATCGGCACCCCGAGGATGGGCCGGAACTGCTTCGGCTCACCGGGCCCGGCCCGCACGCCAGCCCCGGCCGCGACGACGACCACGCCGACGTCAGGCTGCGAGCCGGCGGGCGAGCTCACCGATTCCCTCCAGCCCGATGACCTCGAGCTCTTTGCTGGCCTTCGAGCGATTCGACAGGAACACGCGGCGGAAGCCTTGGCGTGCCGCCTCCGCGAGGCGACGTTCGACGCCGGCGACGGGACGAATCTCGCCGCCCAGGCCGACTTCACCCAGGAACAACGCGTCCGCCGGCACGGGGCGGTCATGGACCGTCGAAACCAAAGCGGCCAGGACGGCCAGATCCGTCGACGGCTCGATCAACCGGACGCCGCCCGTCACGTTCACGAAGACGTCGAGACTTCCGAACGGCAGGCCGCCCCGCCGCTCGAGCACCGCGAGCAGCAGCGAGAGGCGGCGTTGATCGAGTCCCGTGGCGACGCGCTGCGGCGTGCCGAATCCAGCCTTGGAGGCGAGCGCTTGGATCTCGACGAGCATGGGGCGCGTCCCCTCCATCAGCGCGGTCACGGCCGAGCCCGATGCACCGGTCGAGCGTCCAGCGAGAAATGCGGCGGCAGGATTGGCGACAGGCTCGAGTCCTGCACCGGTCATCTGGAAGACGCCGATCTCGTCCACCGAGCCGAACCGGTTTTTCACGGCGCGCAGCATGCGATGATCGAGCGTGGTCTCGCCCTCGAAGTACAGCACGGTATCGACGATGTGCTCGAGCGTCTTGGGCCCGGCGATGCCGCCGCCCTTGGTGACGTGACCGACGAGCAGCACCGCGGGCCCTGATTCCTTGGCGAAGCGCATCAGCCGCGCGGCGCATTCGCGGACCTGGCCGACGTTCCCCGGCGCGCCCTCGAGCTCTTCGGTATAGGTCGTCTGCACCGAGTCCAGCAGCACGACGGCGGACTTCAGTTGCGTCGCGTGATGAATGATCGATTCGAGCCGCGTCTCGCCAAGGACATGGATCGCGCCTGCGTTCTCGTGCAGCCGGTCCGCGCGCAGCCGCAGCTGCTCGGGCGACTCCTCGCCCGAGACGTAAAGCGTGGACACGCCCTGACTTTCGAGCCGCGCGGCGCATTGCATCAGCAATGTCGACTTGCCGATGCCTGGTTCTCCGCCGACGAGCGTGACGGAGCCTGGGACGATGCCGCCGCCCAGCACGAAGTCGAATTCGGCGAGTCCTGTTTTCCAGCGTGTGGCTGCCGTGGACTGCATCTCGGACAGACGCACGGGCGCGGCGCCACTCGCCACGTTCCGTCCTTCCATCCTTCCGACATTCCGTCGAATCACCTCTTCAACCAGTGAATTCCACGCCCCACACGCGTCGCAGCGCCCGCCCCATTTCGGCTGGTCGGCGCCGCACTCGGTGCAGCGAAACACGGACTTACCCTTGGACACTGACGGGAGCCTCGCGGCCGGTGAAGTTGTCGAAGCGCGTGTACTCTTTTTTGAAGAAGAGCTTGACCATTCCGGTCGGCCCGTTGCGCTGTTTGCCGACGATCACCTCTGCCAGACCCTCGATGCTCTCGTTGGTCTTGGGATCCACCGGCCCGTCGTAGAACTCCTGTCGATAGATGAAGCACACGACGTCGGCGTCCTGCTCGATCGCGCCTGATTCGCGCAGGTCCGAGAGCTGCGGCCGGCGGTGCTCGCCGCCGCGCTGCTCCGGCGCGCGTGACAACTGCGACAGCGCGATGACCGGCACGTCCAACTCTTTGGCCAGCGCCTTGAGCGAGCGGGAGATGTACGAGATCTCCTGTTGGCGATTCTCGACGTCGCCGGGTCCTTGCATGAGCTGCAGGTAGTCCACGATCACGAGCGCAATGTCGTGCTCCGCCTTCAACCGGCGTGCCTTTGAGCGCATGGCGAGTGGCGTGAGCGCGGCCGAATCGTCAATCCAGATCGGCGCGGTGCCGAGCAGACCGGCGGCGCGGGCAAGCTTGGGATAGTCGTCGTCGCGCAACTGCCCACGGCGCAATCGTTGGGCATCCACCAGTCCCTCCGAGCACAGCAGCCGTTGCACGAGCTGGTCCTTCGACATTTCCAGCGAGAAGACGGCGATCGGTGTGTTGTGCTCGATGGCGGCGTGCTGGACGATGTTCAGCGCGAGCGCCGTCTTCCCCATGGACGGGCGGGCGGCGAGGATCACGAGATCGGAGCGCTGGAAGCCGGCGGTGTAGCGGTCGAGATCGACAAACCCACTCGGCACTCCCGTGAGTGCGCCGGCGCCGGCCTGGAGCTGCTCGATCCGCTCCATCGTCGGCCAGATCAGCTCCTTGATCCGGATGAATTCCTCGGCGCGGCGGAACTGGGCCACCTGGAACACGCGATGCTCGGCGTTGTCGAGCACTTCGCCCGCGGTCCCGTGCCCGTCGTAGATGTCCTGGATGATGCCGGTGGCGGCTTCGACGAGCCGCCGCAGGACCGCTTTGTCGCGAACGATCCTGGCGTGGTAATCGACGTTTGCCGCGGTCGGCACGACGTCGATCAGCGCCGCGATGTACTCCATCCCGCCCGCCCGGTCGAGATCGCCGCGGCGCTGCAGCTCGTCCCGCAGCGTGACCGGATCGATCACGTCACCGCGCTCGGTCAGCGAGAGCATCGACCGGAACAGCAGGCGATGGCTTTCCTTGTAGAACATCGTGTCGTCCAGGATCTCGGCGGCTTTGAGCGCCGCATCCTGGTCGAGCATCATGGCGCCCAAAACCGCCTGCTCCGCCTCGTTACTCCACGGAGTCTGGCGGCCGGCGTACTCGCTTGCCTTCTCAGCTGTCGAGGAGGCGAGCGGCGATACGGACGTCATCCCAGGTTGGTCTCTTCCAGTTGGGGTTTCGGAGCAGTGCCGCCGGGTGATAGGTCACGACGACGGGGATGCCGCGGAACCGGTGAACCTGATTGCGCAGGGCACCGAGCGACTGCTTGGTATTGAGCAAGCTCTGGGCGGCGGTTCCTCCCATGGCGAGAATAGCTTTGGGTCTTACCAGCTCGATCTGCCGGTAGAGAAACGGCAGGCAGGCCGCGATCTCGTCGTATTGCGGCAGCCGATTCTCCGGCGGCCGGCACTTCACGATGTTGCAGATGAACACTTGATCGCGCGGCAGCTTGATCGCGTCGAGAATCTTCGTGAGCAGCTCGCCGGCGCGGCCGACGAACGGCCGTCCCGTCTCGTCTTCGGTGCGGCCCGGCCCTTCGCCGATCACCACGAGACGCGCGTTGGCCGGCCCTTCGCCGGGGACCGTGTTGGTGCGGCCCTCGCACAGCTTGCACTTACGGCATGCCGCGATAATTGCAGCGACATCTTCGAGACGTGCCGCCTGTTGGATGGGATCCGCGGCGAAGAGGTCGGCGCTGGGGGGATCGAAGAAAATCCCCGGAGCGGGGAGCGCGGAGCTGGGAGCAGGCTTATCGATTGGCGCAGGAACAGGAGCTGCAGCGACAGTTCCCTGCTCCACGCGCTCTGCTCGGGGGGATTCGGGCAGAATCACCGAGTCCCCGCCGAGAAGTCGCTGCTGTTTTAGGTATTCAGCAATGAGAGCCCGCGCGTCAGTCAAAGCGCCTCTTCCACTACGTCGAGAATTCGATCGGCCACGTCGCGCTTGGGGAGGAGCGGCAGGTCGACTTGCTTGCCGCCCGGTCCCAGGATCGTCACCCGATTGGTCGTGACCTCGAATCCGGCGCCGGGCTCAGTGGCGTCGTTCAGGACACAAAAGTCGAGCGCCTTATTCTGCATCTTCGCGCGCGCGTTCGCGAGTCCGTTGCCCGTCTCGAGCGCGAAGCCGATGACGATCATCCCCTTGCGCCGCTTGAGCGAGCCAAGTATGTCGGGCGTCGCTTCCAGCTCGAGTGTGAAGGCGCCGTTGTTACGCGGCCGTTTTTTGGTGGACTGCGCCGTGGGCCGGTAATCTGCCGGGGCCGCGCTCATGATCAACGCGTCCGCGCTGCCGACGAGCCCCTGCACCGCCTGTTGCATCTGTTCCGTGGTCTCGACGTGCTGCGTCTTCAGGCCGGTGGGCGGCGTCAGCTCGGTGGGACCGCTGACGAGCACCACGTCGGCGCCCCGCGCGCGCGCAGCTTCGGCGAGAGCATAGCCCATGCGGCCGCTCGAGGGATTCGTGATTACGCGCACCGGATCCAGGTGCTCGCGTGTGGGACCCGCGGTCACGACGACGCGCTTCCCCGACCATTTGCTCTTGCCGGGATTGTTGCCACCTGGCTCGAGCAACCGTTCCGCCGCCGCGAAGATCGCGTCAGGCTCGCTCATCCGCCCCGGTCGCTCACTCGGTCCTTCAGCAAGCGCGCCGATCTCAGGACCGATGAAGTGCCAGCCCCGCGCCGCCAGCGTCGTGATGTTGGCCGTCGTCGCCGGATTGGCGTACATGGCATCGTTCATCGCCGGTGCGGCGAGGACGGGCCGACTCGCCCGGGCGAGCAGCAGCGCCGTGAGCACATCGTCCGCCATCCCCATCGCCGCGCGCGCGAGGAGGTTGGCCGTCGCGGGCGCGACGATCACGAGATCAGGATGCTTCGCGAGCTCGATGTGGGCGAGCGCCCGGCCTCGCTCCCAGAGCGAGGTGAGGACCGGGCGCCCCGTCAGCGCTTCGAACGTGACGGGACGGACGAATTCCGCGGCCGCGGCGGTCAGCACCACGTCGACGGTGGCGCCCGCTTCCGTGAGCCGGCGCGCCAAAAAACAACTCTTATAGCACGCGATTCCGCCCGACACGCCAAGGACGACGTGCCGGGGGGGGTGCGTGAACGGCATCAGGCTTCCTGCTGGCGCCGCCGCCGCACCAGGCGGTACTTCAGGCCGCCGCGTACGAGCTCGTCGAACGCGCGCGTGGTGAGCTTCTCCTCCCAGTCGACCGACCGGTCGCGCGGGAAGTCGTTCACGAAGCGCGCGAATTTCGCCGCGACGAGCACGCCGAGGTACTTGTTCTGGGTCTGTCCTGCGACTTCCGCCGGTGTCACGATCCGCATTGCGTCACCTTTCGAGTAGGGCTGTTGATCTCAGAGCCGATGCCGCTCGTTTTCGAGATCCACCAAATATTGCTTCATCCATGGGAGATCCTTGGGATCTCGCACAAATCTAGCAGGCTGCTCGCTCGCTTTCAGCACGGCCTCGACTGCCTGGTCGAGCGCATCATTCCGGATCCACTGATGGAACGCGCTGGCCTCGCTGATCTCTTCGATCGCTCGCTCCAGCCGCTGCCGGATCTCGTCGCGCGACTCGCTTCCGCGCCCCACGAGCCGCTGCACGAGGACGCGTGGATCGCTCGGGAGAATGAAGATCGTGAGCGCGTTCGCATCCAGCTTCCGCACCTGCGCGGCACCTTTGACTTCAATGTCGAGCAGCACGTGACGTCCCGAGTCGAGAATCTTCGCCACGTCGCTCCGCAGCGTGCCGTACAGTTCACCGCCGTACTGCGCGTGCTCCAGAAACTGTCCCTGGTTCACGCCATCCAAAAACTGCGAGGGCTTCCAAAATCGGTAGTCGACCCCGTCCGTTTCGCCCGCGCGCGGCTTGCGAGTTGTGGCGGACACGGAGAAGCCGAACCGGTCTGGATACCGCTCGCGGAGCGCCTTCGCGATCGTCGTCTTGCCGCCGCCTGATGGCGCCGACAGGACGACTATGCGCGGGGTCACTCCAAATTCTCCAGCTGCTCCCGAAACTTCTCGAGGTCACCCTTCATCGCGATCACCGTCTGCGTGATACGCGCGTCGTTCGCCTTCGACCCCATCGTGTTGACTTCGCGCAACAGCTCCTGCGCCAAAAACCCGAGCTGCTTGCCCACCGTCTGGTCGGACGCGAGCGCCGCCCGTGCCGCCGCCACATGCGCACGGAACCGCACCAGCTCCTCGGTGATGTCCACGCGGTCCGCGAGCAGCGCGATCTCGAGCGCCAGGCGCTGCTCGTCCACCGTGGCCTGGCTCGTCAGCTCACGCACGGCCTGCTTCAGCCGCTCATGCTCCGCCTTGAGCCGCGCCGGCGCCTGCTCCTCGATGATGCGCGCCGCCGTTTCCAGGGCGTTGAGCCGTGCGCTCAGCTCGACCGCGAGCGCCTGGCCCTCGCGCTCGCGCATCGCCACCACCTCGCGTGCCGCGCGCTCCACTATTGCTTGAACGTCCGCCCACTGCACCGGCTGCTCGGTACCGCCATTCGTTGCCGTCAGGACGTCGGGATGCCGAGCGACGAACGCCAGATCCACCGTTCCCTTGAGCTTCAGCTTTTTCTTGAGCTGCTGCGCGGCCGCGACAACCTGGCGGGCGCGTGAAAGATCGATCGTCACTGCGCGCTCGGGCCCGGGGCTTTCGACCCACCGAGCCGTGACCGCCACGTGCCCGCGCGCGAGCAATTGGCGCAGCCGCTCGCGCAGCTCAACCTCCACACCGGCCAGATCCGCCGGCAGCTTGAGCTGCGGGTTGAAATACCGGTGATTGACGGTGCGGATCTCAATTCGCAGCCGTCCATGGAGCACCCGATCTTCGGCAGCGCCGAAGCCTGTCATACTGCGCGGCACAGGGCCTTAAATGTAACGGGGGACGCTAGTTAGTGAAGAACCACCGGGCGCCCCACTGCTGGGCGACCTGCGGATAGCCTAATCCCGGGATGTAACTGGCGTGCGTGAGGTTGATGTTCTTCGAGTCCCAGAAGAGCGTGGCACCGCCCAGTTGCATCTCGATGTTCATCTCCGTGAAGGTCGCCCCCGCCAGGCCGAACCGCGATCCGGCGCTGATGCCGCCACGTCCTGAGCGGCTCCAGGACTCCATCGCCAGCTCGGCTCTGAGTGCGAAGATGCCGCTCGGGAAGACGCGCCAGAACTTCGAGTAGAACGTCGCCGACACGCGTCCGTGATTCGGCGGCTCGAAGTCGCCGCCTCCGACGACCGGATCGTAGTACCAGCCTGAGAACGTCAATCCCGGACCAACGCGCACACTGCCGCGAGCTGCGACGAAATCGGTGGCAGGAGTCGGAGCGAGCGAATCGATGGTGCTGATGCCCTCGGCAAATCCGAATGGCGCGAACGGGTCGCGATGTCCCCGACCGACCTCGATCGAGAACAGCCGGTGGTCGAGCCGTAGCCAGGCCGCGACGTCCACCTGCTCGTTGACCAGCCTAGTAGCCACGAATGGCGATTGCGGATCTTTGCGCCACGTGCCCTCGGCGCGTGCGGAGAAGCCGAACGGCAACGCGATGCCCGCCATACCGTAGGCCTGCGCGCCCTTGCGATCCTCCGTGTAGAGCGATTGACGAATGCTGCCCGCGACCGTGATGCCCGGCAGCGGGATCAACCCGACGCGGGTCTCGAACTGCTTCGGTGCGCCGCCCGTACCGTATCTGGCGGTGCCGGCCACAGTCGCCCGATTCGTCACGTAGCTCGCCTCGACGCTGCCCACGGAGATGCCGCGCTTGTTCACAAATGTCCCGTGACTGATGCCGCTCTCGGCGAGCTGCGTCGAGAGTCGCCAGCCCATTCCGTCAGCACGTGACGCGACAAACAGCTCCAATAGATGATCGCGGCGCTCCTGCCGCCACGCTTCGACGAGCGTGCCGTCGCTGTTGCGGTGCCAGCTGTTGCTCGAGATCTGATAGGACGCCCCCCAGCGTCCCTTGGGCGGCAGGTACTCCGCTTTGAGCCAGAGGTCGGCAGTGCCGAACGGCGTGCTGGTATTGCCCGAAGGACCCGCTGCGATGCTGGACCAGTCCATGATCAGGTTCACCCCAAAGCCCGAGCGCGTTCGCTTCGCATACCCGGCGCGATATCCCGCGATGTCCTGCCGGCCGGTGAGGACGCCGATTTGGGTTTGCGGTGTCGTGGACCGATAGCGGTTGGTGACCAGGTAGACCTGCAACGACGCGGGCAGGATGATGACATCGACCCGTTCGATCGGTCCCAGCGGAATGCGTGCGGGATCGAGGTAGAGCGAGTCGCCGCCGAGCGGCAGCATCCGCATGCCGTCCCAGTAGATCTCGACTGATGCGGGACCACGGCCGGCGTATAGCACGATCTCGGCCTGGCCGAACCACCCGCCGCGCGCGACGTAGACACCGGGGATGTGTATGAGCAAATCGCTGAGCGTGCGCGCGCTCGACAGCAGAATCGAGTCCATGGTGAAGGTGTAGCGCGCGCCGCGGGGCAGCGGCCCGCCTACGAGGGCCGGCGGGAGCGTGGGCAGAAGGGCGGGTGTCGTGTCGCGTGGCGCGGCCGTGGTGTCGCGTACGGTTGTATCGCGCACGGTGGTATCGCGTGGGGTTGTCGCGCGGCGGGTTGTATCAACCTGAGCCGAGAGAGCCGCCGGCATCAGGGCGAGAGCAAGGAGTCCCGCCCGGATGGGAATCACGCGCCGGCGCGTTTTAACAAGAATTCCGTAAACAGCCGGACTCCGATCGCCGTCGGCCCTTTGGCGTGGCTTGCGCCTTCGCCTTCCAGATAGGCCGTGCCCGCGATATCGAGATGCACCCAGGGAAAGCCTTCTACGAATTCGCGCAGGAACCACGCTCCCGCGATCGTGCCGGCGGCGCGCCCGCCCGAATTCTTGACGTCGGCAACGTCGGACTTGAGGAGGTCGCGGTACTCGTCCCACAGTGGCAGCGGCCAGCAGCGCTCGCCTGCGCGCTCGCCCGCGTCCCGCACCTCGGCGAGCAGCGCTTCGTCGTTGCCGAGCATGCCGATGGCATGGTGGCCGAGCGCGACGACGACGGCGCCGGTGAGCGTCGCGGCGTCGATCGCGGCCACCGGTTTGAAGCGCCTGGCATACGACAACGCGTCGCACAAAATCAGCCTTCCCTCCGCATCGGTATTGATGATCTCGATCGTCTTGCCGAGATGGCTCTTTACGACGTCACCGGGCTTGAGCGCGGTACCGGACGGCAGGTTTTCCGTCGCGGGAATCAGGCCGACGACGTTGATTTTGGGCTTGAGGTGCCCCAGCACCTCGAACGTGCCCAGCACAGCGGTCGCCCCCGACTTGTCGAACTTCATGTCCTCCATGTTCGCGGCCGGCTTGATCGAAATGCCGCCGGAGTCGAACGTGACGCCTTTCCCGATGAGGGCGACTGGCGCGCTCCCGCCGCCTCCTTGATACTCCAGCACGATAAAGCGGGGTTCCTCGGCGCTGCCCTGCGCCACGGCCAACAGCGCGCCCATCCCTTCCTTCCTTATCTGAGCCTTGTCAAGGATGGTGACACCAAACCCATGCGTCGCAGCCAGCTTGCGGGCTTGCTCGGCGAGATAGGCGGGCGTGCACACGTTGCCGGGCTGCATCTGCAGGTTGCGCGTGAAGAGGTAGCCTGCGGCAATCGCGTCGCCGATCCGGCGGCCAGCTTCCGCACCGCTCTTGTCGGCGGCATCGAACAGCAGCTCCACCGACTCGAGGTCGGGTTTGGGATCCTCGGGTGGCTTCTTCAGTTCCGTGAACTGCCAACTGCCCTGCGCCGCGCCTTCGATGAGTACTTGCGCCAGCTCAGCTGCGCCCAGACCACCTCGAGCTTCCTTTGCCACCGTGAGCGCGAAGGCCCGAGTCCCCAGCCCCCGCGCCCTCTTTGTCGCAATCGCCGCTGCGCGGCGGATCGCGCCGCGGGTGACCTCGCTTGCCTTGCCGATGCCTACAAGCAGGACGCGCTCCGTCTTGCCGGAGCCGTACACGAGCAGGGTCTCGTCCTTCTTCCCTTTGTAGTCGCCGAACGCGATCGCGCGCTCCACCCCTGCGTCCTTGAACGGTGTGTGCGCGCCCTGGGCGACAATGATGGCCACCAATGGCGTCTCGATGCCGGCGAGCGGGCGCGTCGAAACTTGAGTCTTCATGACAGATGCTCGACGATGGCGTCTGCGAACGCGGAAGTGGAGACTTCGGTCGCGCCGGGCATTTGGCGCGCGAGGTCGTAGGTGACCCGCTTGGACGCGATGGCGCCTTCGAGGCCGCGTACGATTGCGCGTGCGACGTCGTCCCAGCCGAGCTCCTCGAACATCATCACGCCCGAGAGGATCACACTGCTCGGATTGATTTTGTCCTGACCGGCATATTTTGGCGCCGTGCCGTGCGTCGCCTCGAACACCGCATAGCCGTCGCCGACATTGCCGCCAGGCGCCAGGCCGAGTCCTCCGACCTGCGCAGCCGCCGCATCGGAGAGGTAGTCGCCGTTCAGATTCGGCGACGCGACGACCGAGTACTCGTCGGGGCGCAGCAGCAGCTGTTGGAACATCGAATCGGCGATGCGGTCCTTGATGATGACCTTGCCGGCATCCTCTTTGCGCTTGCCGACGTCGGCCTCGGCGACCGCTTGATCACCGAAGCGCTGCTTCGCGATCTCATAACCCCAATCGCGGAATGCGCCTTCGGTGAACTTCATGATGTTGCCCTTGTGCACGAGCGTGACCGATGGCAGGCGGCGCTTGATCGCGTGCTGGATCGCTTTCACGATCAGCCGTTGCGAGCCGAACTTCGACATCGGCTTGATACCGATCGCGCTCCCTTCGCGGATTTTGGCGGCAAACTTCCGCGTGAGAAACTCGATCACGGCATCGGCCTCGGCGCTCTGCGCCTTGTACTCGATCCCCGCGTAGACGTCTTCGATGTTCTCGCGGAAGATGATGATGTTCAACTTGCCCGGATCCTTCATGGGCGACGGCACGCCCTCGAAGTAGCGGACGGGCCGAATGCAGGCGTACAGATCGAGAATTTGCCGCAGCGCGACGTTGAGCGAGCGGATCCCACCGCCGACGGGTGTCGTCAGCGGGCCTTTGATCGCCACGCGATGCTCGCGAATGATGTTGAGCGTTTCTTCGGGCAGCCAGCTGCCGGTTTGATTGAACGCTTTTTCCCCCGCCAGAACTTCGCGCCACACCACGCTGCGTCGGCCGCCGGATGTCCTTTCCACGGCTGCGTTGAACACGCGAGCCGAGGCACGCCAAATATCGGGCCCGGTGCCGTCGCCTTCGATGAACGGAATGATGGGATGGTCGGGGACGATCCAGCGGCCATCGCGAAAGTCGATTTTGACGCCGACGGCGTCGCCGCGGCGGCCTTCAACCTGTGTTGGCATGGCCCCCATACTACAACAAAAAAGCTCGCCTTTGCAGTCGAGTCTGGTGACCTGCCGCACGGGCGGCGGGTGGTATGGGTAGGCCCAATATGCGATTCATTCATTCATCTATCGTCCGGTCGCTGATCACGCTCGTCATCAGCGGCTGCGTCAGCGGAACCGGACCGGTCATCATCGGTGTGAGCGGCGGGGATGGCGGCAATGGCAGTGGTGCGCCGCCGGTGCTCTCATTCTTTGTGCAGCCGAACACCGCGAATGCCGGTCAGGTCATCAGCCCAGCGGTCGAAGTCGTGGCGCAGGACTCACTCGGCGCGACCGATACGACGTTTACCGGCACGGTCTCGATCGGACTCACCAACAACTCGACGGGCGCTTCGCTGTCCGGCACCACATCGCGACGCGCGGTCAACGGGATCACGGCGTTCGACGATTTGCGTGTCGATAAGGCCGGGACCTACACCCTCCAGGCCTCGACGAGTGGGGCGGCGGCGGTCACCAGTACGATTTTCTCCATAACGACGGTCAACGGGCAATGAAATCGATTGATCAATGATCATTGATCATTGGTCATTCGACATTCGCTTATAAACGATATCCCGCCAACGTCCCCGGAGTCGTCTGTAGGAACAGCATGCCAGAGATATCGTCGACCGCATACACCGGTTCGCGCTGTTTGCCGAGGTCTACACGTGCGCGCGGTTGCCCGGTGTCCTTCTCGATCTGCAGTAGCACGTTCCCATTGCCTTCCGCTGCGCGCGTCAGCACGAACACGGCGCTCGGCGTGGCGAGGGAGGCCTTGAAGCGCTTCGATGCGAGTGCGGCGGCCTGCTGCGAATAGCCGGTCAGCTGTGCCCCACCCTGTGAGTACGCCGTCGCGAGCTCCGCGGTCACCCGTTTGACGACCGTGTCGCTGCTGGAGCGCGAAGCCTGCGCGAACGCGTCACCATACGACGTCGCCGCAGCCCCGTAGAGGCCCGCGCGCACCGAGTTGATCCGATAGAGCGCCCGCATCAGTCCCGGGAGCTGCGGTGCGGGGTGATAGACCTGCTGCTTGATTTGCCCGTCGCGATCCACAATCACCATGTTCTGCGCCGACGTGAGGACCAGGCCCGGCGTGCGGACCTCGAGCGCGGTGGGGTCCTCGTCGCCTTGCAGCCGGATCTCGGGACCGACCGCGCGATAGCTGCCGTCTTGCCGGTTGACGGCATAGAGATGGTGATCCTTGTTGGCGTAGACGTAGAGCGTGCCGCCATCCACCGCGTGCAGCACGACGGAGTTCTTCCCGCCTTCGATCGCGTCTTTGTATTTCGGCTCGCCGCTCGAGAGGTCGATGACGTTCACTTCCCCATTGGTCGCGGCGTCGGAGCGCGAGATGTATAGCAGTCCCGCGGGAATCAGCTCGGCGTAGTCGAGCTGGCCTTTGATCTTCACATCTTTCTGCAGGCGCAGCGCTGCTGTGGGGACATTCAGGACGTTGACGAACGTCTTCGAGTCGGCATCTATGGCGAGAACCAGGGCATCACCACCCGTAGGCAGCGCATCCTTTACCGTGCCGTGCATGCGCAGCGGTTTTGCCGCAAGCATGGTGCCGTCTTCGTAGCGCGCGATGTTGAGGCCGGTCTGCACGACGCCGTTGACGATGCGGACGTTGCCGGTGGCCTGATCGGCCGGTGGTGATTCGGGCAGCATCACGATGCCGGCCGGGTGCTCGACAATGTCGCGGATCCAGCCATCGATATTCGCCGGCTTCGCCCACAGTGCGTGACCATCGGCCAAGCCATACGCCATGAGCCGATCGTCATAACCGACGTAGATCCGATCATTCTTTCTGAGCGACGGGAACAGCCTGACCTGGTGCGGCAGCGAGCCGGAATGCGCCATCGGCAGGGAGGCCGACCACCGGATCGCGCCGGTCTTCGCATCGAGTGCGCGCAGCCCCATCAACGTGTACACGACGATCACGTCGGGCCCTGCCTGCAGGACCTCGAGCCGCGTACCCGAGGATGCGGCGCGCACGAGACCTTGCATCAGTCCGCCGAGTCCGCCGCGCTTGGGTTCGGTTTGCTGGAAGAG
>DATBFV010000115.1:0-15878 GCA_036558345.1 Gemmatimonadales bacterium
AGTGCGGCCAATCGATCCGGCAAAGAGCACGTCCCCGCTCAGCACGACTCCCGGCCCGGCCAGACACACACTCCCGGGAGAATGTCCCGGCGTATGGCGGACTTCGAACTCGACGCCGCCCACGCGCAGACGCTGGCCGTGGGCGAGATCGCGATCGGGAGCCGGCAGTCTGCCGGGCGGCGCCAACCCGAACCACGCGGCCTGGTCCGGCACGGCATCGTACAGCGGGCGGTCCGCGGGGTGCAGCCACACCGGCGCACCGGTGTCGGCCGCCACCCGGTCCACACCCAGCACGTGATCGAGATGCGCGTGCGTCAGCCAGATCCCGACCGGCTTGGCGCCGGACTCCGCCACTTTGTGCAGGATCAGACCGGCTTCCTCGCCCGGATCCACGATGGCGCATTCTGCCGCCTGCTCGTCGATGACGACATAGCAGTTCTCGGCGAACATGCCGTTGGGAATCTGGACGATCTTCACTTGCGGGGGGGGGACACCGGCTTGCCGTCGGCTTCACGCAGCGCCTTGAGGTACTTCTCGACGGCGATGGCCGCCGTCGTCGCGTCGCCGACCGCCGTCGTGATCTGGCGCGTCAGCTGACTTCGCACGTCGCCCGCCGCGAACAGCCCCGCCATCGACGTCATCATCCGATTGTCGGTGATCAGATAGCCGCCGGCGTCATGATCGACGTGCCCATCCACCAGTTGCGTGTTCGGTTTGAATCCCACGAAGATGAACACGCCGCCGACGTCCAAATTCACGCGCTCACCGGTCGTCCTGCTCTCGAGCACGGCATGCGTGACGCCCCGCTCATTCCCGACGATCTCGGGCACAACCGTATTGCGAATGACTTCGATCTTGGGATTGGCGAATGCGCGGTCCTGGATGATCTGTGAGGCGCGGAATTCGTCGCGACGATGAACGAGGTGCACCTTGCTCGCATATCGCGTCAGATAGTCGGCCTCCTCGACGGCGGCATCGCCGCCGCCCACCACGGCGAGGCGCTCGCCTTTGAAGAACGCGCCGTCACAGACCGCGCAGTACGACACGCCCCGGCCCGCGTATTCCTTCTCGCCGGGGATGCCGAGTTTAGTGGGCGTGCCGCCCGCGGTGAGAATGACGGCCTGACTGCGATAGGTATTGCCGCGGGCCGTCTCGACATCGAACCAGCCATCGGCTTGCCGGTGAATGCGGTCCACTGTATCCGTGACGATCTCGGCACCGAATTTCTTGGCATGCTCGGTCATCTTCTGCGCCAGCTCCCACCCCTTGATGCTCTCGAAACCGATGTAGTCTTCGATCAGGTCGGTGTTGAGGAGCTCGCCGCCCGGGGCGCCGCGCTCGATCGTCACCGCCTTGAGCATCCCGCGCCCGGCATACATCGCGGCGCACAGTCCCGCGGGACCGGCGCCGACGATGATCACGTCGTAGGTGAGTGCCTCGCGCTTCGTCATGCGCTCATGAATTCCAATCGCGGAGGATCGCCCTCCCCCGCCAGGGCGCGCGCCAACTGCGCGCGAAAGGCCACCATGTCGAACTCGATCTCGGGAGGCTGCGGTCCGGCCAGCTTCGCGAGCGCCGCCGCTCCAACGACGACGGTGCCGTGCCGGTTCCCGCGGGCCCGGTGGAGCAGCGCAGCGGCGGCCTGAATGAAGCCCTGCCACACGCGCGCTTCGTCTTCTCTAATAATAGAACGCCAAACTGTTTCCAACGCTTCGTGTGCGAGCCAATACTCGCCGGTGTTGAAAAGCTCACGGGCGTTTTCCAGAAATCGACGGCGATCTTCGGGAGCCATCGGCCGTCGGTCGTCAGCCATCAGCAATCCGCAACAGACTCAGGGCGCCGTGGCAACTGGAGATCGTGCCCACGAGGATCTCCACGGTACCGGTGGCGCCCGCTTCAGCCACGAGGCGATCGCCGGCGCGCACGGCGTCGGCGGCAAACATTCCGACACCGAAGACCTGATGCTTGCACACAAACAGCGCCGGTCCCTGCACCGGCCGGCCGCCCGCGCGGAGCTGGTCCGCGAGCGCGCGCACCGTGTCGCTCATCTCCCAGGTGCGAGGCGCGCCGATCGCCGGGCAGAGCGCCGGCTCGATGCAGTGCGTGGGGCACACCCAGTCGGCCCAGGAGACATAGCGCGTCTGATTTGCGCCGGCGCGATCGTAGGGCGTCTGCAACGCGCCCGGCACCGGCTCGACCGTGACCGCGCGATGCGGCCAACGCGCGCGGGCGCGGCGCAGCACCCAGTCGAACATGAGGTGCGGCATATGGGGTGACGGGACGATTTGATCTTCACGTGCGTCGTGCGTCGTGCGTGGTGCGTCGGCAAGCCAGTCGTCGAAGAAGGCTGTCCAATCGGAAACCACGAAGCGCCGATCCGGCGCGTCGCCGAGCTCGCGCCTCGCCTGGCAATCGGGATTGCGATCGACCACGATGACGGTGCGATAAGCGGTTTTGCCGCGCGCTTTGGCCTTGGCCAGCTGCGTCGCGTAGAACGTGCCGTAACAGCCACCGCCCACGACGACCACATCTCTCAGCGGATGAGTCTCCCACCGTCGACCACCAGGATCGTTCCGGTGGCGTAGTCCGTGCCGGTGAGCAGAAATCGCACGGCGGACACGACATCGTCGGGCGAACCCAGACGCTTGAGCGGCGTCGTTGCGACGATGTGATTGCGCGCCTGGTCGTCCCATTGCTCCGGCAGCAGCACCGCACCCGGCGCGATCGCATTGACGGCGATGTCGGGCGCGAGCGCGCGCGCCAGTCCTTTCGTCAACATGATGACGCCTGCCTTGCTGATGCAATGCGGCACATAGCCGGGCCAGGGCTCCATGCCCGCAATGTCCGCCATGTTCACGATCTTCCCTTTCGCGCGCCGCAGGTGCGGAATCGCCCCCTGCGAGACGAAGAACATCGCGCGCAGATTCAGGTCGAACGTGGCATCCCAACTCTCGGGCGTGACCTCTTCCACGCGCTCCTGCACCATGACGCCCGAGGAGTTGACGAGCACATCGAGACGGTTCAGGCGGCGTGCGGCGGAATCGGCGAGCGCGCGGGCTGCATTCGCATCGCGGAGATCGGCTTGGAGCAGCTCGGCACGACGGCCGGTCGAGCGCACCACGCGCGCGGTGTCCTCGGCGCCCTTTGCGGAGCCATGGTAATGGATGGCGACGTCGCACCCCGATTGCGCGAGGCCGATGGCGATCGCCTGGCCGATGCGGGCGCCGGCCCCCGTGACCAGCGCGGCGGCGCCTTCCAGTCGCATTAGTAGACCTTCCCCGCGATGGGAACGATCTGGCCGGTGATCGCGCTCGCCTCATCACTGGCCAGAAACAGTACGGTGTTCACGACTTCCTCGAGCTCGACGAGCGGCTGGGTGTCACCCATTTGTGCCACGTTGTCGGCCGTGCGGACGGTGGCGGGAGCGACGGCATTCACGCGGATATCGGCGTCGCGATACTCGCGGGCCAGCTCGCGCGTGAGTCCGGCGACCGCTGACTTCGCCGCGCTGTAGGCCGACATGTGCATCAAGGGACGAACGACGGCGATCGATGCGAAGTTGACGATGGCGCCGCCGCCGCGCGCGAGCAGTAGCGGCACCGCCGCCTGACACATGTAGAACGCCGTCTTGAAGTTCACCGCAAGCTCACGGTCGACAATTTCGGGCTTCACTTCGGTGAACGGTCCGTAGCTGAAGAAGCCACCGGCGACGTTGACGACGACATCGAGGCCGCCGAATTGCGCCTGCGCCATCGCGGTCGCCGCGCGGGCGGCCTCGGGCTGGGTCAGATCCCCGGCCGATGCCTTGGCTGCGATGTTTTCAGCGCCGAATTCCTTCACTCGATCCGCGAGTCCCACGGCGTTGACGTCGGCCAGCAGCAGCTTCGCACCGGCGCGCCCAAACCCGCGGGCCACGGCATGGCCGATCTGCCCCACCCTTCCGACGCCGGTGACGAGGACGACTTTACCACGAAAGTCAGGCGGCACGGACGATGTCATCCACGGGCGGGGCGCCGCGCTGCGCGAAGCGGACGGTGCCGTCGCGCCCGATGACGTAGACGGTGCGCTGGATTCCCTTGCCGTCGTCCTTCAGCGCATGATACGCGCCCGCGATCGTGCGGTCGGGATCGGACAGCAGTGGGAAGTTGAAGCGAAACTTCTCGACGTAGCTCTTGTGGCTGTCGATATTCGCCGGGTTCACACCGAGCGGCTGCATCTTGACCCCAGTGAATTTTGCGATCTCATCGCGCACGGCGGAGAGTTGGCGGTTTCAGCCGGGGGTATTGTTGCCCGGATAGAAGACCAGCGCGACCGGTCCGTTTTTCAAGAGATCGGCGAGCGCATAGGTCCGACCGTCCGAGGCCGGCGCGCTGAAGGTCGGGGCCTTACTGCCGATCGGAAGCGGCTCGCTCATCGCGTTTCCTTTTCATGAGCTCGAGACGATGCTCGAGCGGTTCGAGCCAGGTGTCCGGCACTCGCATGCCGCCCAGCGGCGCGTGCGTATCGCCGTACTCACTTTCGCCATGCCAGTCGGAGCCGCCGCTGATCCCGAGTCCCAGACGCTCGGCGATCTTGGTGAGGCGCTGCTCCACCGCAGGTGCGTGACTGGGGTGGCGAACCTCGACGCAGTCGAGTCCCTGGTCCTGAAAGATGCGAAGCTGCGCCTCGGTGCCGTGATCGCCCAGGTGCGCCGCGACCGCCAGGCCTCCGACCTCGTGCACGAGCGCGGTGACTTGGGTGAGCTTGGGAAGCGGCTTTTCCACGTAGGCGGCGCGGCCGCGGCCCAAGTAGCGCCGGAAGGCGTCGCTGATGTTGTCGCAGGCGCCGCAATCGACGAGCGCGCGCGCAACGTGGGGCCGCCCGAGCGCTCCGCCGTCACCGCCGATCAACTGGGCCCGCACGTCCTCGAGCTCGATCGCGACGCCCATATCCCGGAGCTTGGAGACGATCTGCTCACCGCGGCGGCGCCGCGCCGCCCGCGTGTCGCGCAAGAACGCCTGCAGTCGCTCGTTCTCCGGCGCGAGGAACAGCCCGAGCACATGCAGCTCACCCCAGGGGGCGCGGACACTGAACTCGCATCCGGGGATCACCCGGATGCCCAGCTTCCTGCCCTCTGACGCCGCATCCGCGACGCCGTCTGTCGTGTCGTGGTCGGTCAGCGCGATCGCGGCCAAGCCGGCGTTTTGCGCACGCCGCGCGACCTCCGGCGGCGCGCACTCCCCGTCCGAAGCCGTCGAGTGGCAATGCAAATCAATGTGCGGCGTAATCGACCTCGGGCGCGGTCCAGCCCGGTTGGGACTGATGGAACAGCTCGAGCAGCTCCCGCTCCGACAGCTCGCGGAAGGCGCGCTCGGGCGAGCGAGATCCGACCGGAGAGTAATGCGTGACGCGGCGGCGGCGCTGTGGTCCCGCCCCCTGCTCGAAGATGAGCCCGAACTGATCACGGCCGTACACCGTCACGCGGCCGGAGGGATAGACCTCCCAGCGCTCGCCATCGATCGTCACGACGCGTCGGGCCATCGGGTCAGGCCTCGGAGGTCGCGGCGACGGGCACTTCGCTCCACAGCTCCCACGCGTCGGGCGCGTACGTCGCCAGGGCCTGGAGCCGGCGCTCGAGCTTGATCTCCTCGGGCAGCCGCGACGCCTGCGCGCGGTGCGACATCTCGGAGCGGCTTTCGGAGAATTCGATAAACAGCCGCGGATCCTTGGCGTTGCGGAAGAGCCAGATCTTCTGGCCCCGCGCCTCGGCGAACTGGCTCAGCTCGCGCAGCGTGTTGACGTACTCGGTCTCGTTCTGAGCAGGCACGCGCACGCGTGCGGCGGTCAGGACTTTTGCCATGCTCACACAGCCCCCTCGGGAAACTCTTGCAGCAGCTTCTTCACGTCGGCCAGGAATTTGTCCGCGTCGGCGCCGTCGACAACGCGGTGATCGTACGACATCGTCAACATGCCCATCGTGCGGATGGCGATCGAATCGGTGCCGTCGGCCCCGGTCACAACCTTGGGGCGCTTCTCGATCGCGCCGACACCGAGGATCGCGACCTGCGGCTGGTTGATGATTGGAATGCCGGCATAGGGACCGAAACCGCCCGGATTGGTGATCGTGAAGGTGCCGCGCTGAATGTCATCTGGCGACAGCTTCTTGGTGCGGGCGCGTTCGCCCAGGTCGTTGATCGCACGCGCGAGGCCCATCAACGACAGCTCGTCGGCGTGCTTGATCACCGGTACGATGAGACCCCAATCGAGCGCCACGGCGATGCCGATGTTCACATCGCCACGATAGATCGTGCTGTCGCCCGACACCGCCGCATTGACGATCGGGTGCTTCCGAAGGTTGTCGGCGCACGCTTTCACGATAAACGCGAGAAACGTGAGATTGACGCCGCGTTCCGCGTAGGTGTGCTTGGCTGTTCCGCGCAACCGCGCGACGCGCGTGAAATCCACCTCGAACATGCTGGCCACGTGGGCCGACACCCGCTTCGACATCACCATGTGGTCGGCGGTGATCTTGCGGATCTTGGACCATGGCTCCACGCGGTCACCGGGCCAGGGCTCGGCGGCGGGATGCTCGATTGTGCCCGAAGCCGATGCCTGGTACCTGAGGCCAGGTGCCTGGCCAGGCGCAGGACCCTTCTCGATGTATCCCAGGATGTCCTGTTTCGTCACACGACCCGCGTACCCGCTGCCCGGGATGCGGGAGATGTCCACGCTGTGCTCGGCCGCGATCTTGCGAACCAGCGGCGTCGATTTGGTGCGTAGCCGCTGTTCCGCGGTCTGGACGCCACCATCGCCGTCGCCGGATTGCGTCACAGTTGCGGGAGCTGGAGTCGGTGCCGGAGTCGGAGCCTGTGGCTTGGGCGACTCGCGCGACGCCGAGACCGCAGCGGTTCCTGAAGGAGCGGGCGCCCGCTGGGCTGTCGCGGAAGGAGCCGCTGCGGGCGATGGCGGCGCGCTCGCCGGCTTAGCGCCCGCTTCGGTCTCCAGCACGGCAACGAGGGTTTGCACAGGCACGGTCTGGCCTTCCTGCACTTTGATCTCCGCCAGCGTGCCCGCGGCGGGCGCGGGGATCTCCGCATCCACCTTGTCGGTCGAGATCTCGAATAGCGGCTCGTCCCGCTTCACGGGATCGCCAATCTTCTTGAGCCACTTGCTGAGCGTGCCCTCGGCGATGGACTCGCCCATTTGCGGCATCAACACATCTACGCGTGCCATGTGATCTCCGTCAGTACGCAGCCAGCCAGCGTGCAGCCTTCACAATATCATCGGTCTGGGGCAACACGAAGTCCTCGAGGGTCGGCGCATATGGCAATGGCACATCGTGCGCCGTTACGCGCATGATCGGGCCGTCGAGCCACTCGAACGCCTGTTCATTGATGCGCGCCGCGATCTCGCCCGCGATGCCGCCGGTGCGCGTGTCTTCGTGCACGATGAGCACTTTGTTCGTCTTCTTGACGGTGTTCACGATCGCGGCGTCGTCCAGCGGGAGCAACGTCCGCAGATCGAGCACCTCCACCGACACCCCGTCTTGCTTGTCCAGTTGCTCGGCCGCCTCCAGCGACTTCCAGAGCGTCGCGCCGTAACTGACGATGGAAAGATGCTTTCCTTCACGCGCGACCCGCGCCTGACCGATCGGCGTGAGGATCTCCTCGCCCTCCGGCAGCTGCTCTTTGATCCGCCGATATAACCACTTATGCTCGAGATAGAGGACGGGGTCATCGTCGCGGATCGAAGCCTTGATCAGACCCTTCGCGTCCCGCACTGTCGCCGGATAGACGATCTTGAGGCCGGGCGTATGCAGGAACGCGGCCTCGGGATTTTGCGAGTGGAACGGACCTCCACGTACGTACCCGCCGCAAGGGCCGCGGACCACGATCGGTGTCGACAAGCCTGCCCGGTAGCGCGCGGTCGCGACGTAATTCGTCAGCATGTCGTACGCACACGAGATGAAGTCGATGAACTGCATCTCGGCGACCGGGCGGAGTCCCATATGGGCTGCGCCGGCCGCGGCGCCCACGATCGCGGCCTCGGAGATCGGCGTGTCGATCACCCGTGACTCGCCGAACTTCTTGACGAAGCCATCGGTGACCTTGAAGGCGCCGCCATACAGACCCACGTCTTCGCCCAGGATGAACACGCGCTCGTCGCGTTCCATCTCTTCCCACAAACCCTGGCGGAGCGCCTCGAGGAAGGTGACTTCGGCCATTACAGGCTCTTGAACCAGAGTTTGTCTGCCGCCGGCGGATCGGTGTAGACGCCCGGCAATGCGCTCTCGGGATCAGGCGGCGGCTCGTTGACGCACGCGTCCGTCGCCTGATCCACTTCGACACGCACCCGCTCGTCGATGTCCTTCAATTTTGATTCTGGTACGAGGTCGGCCGCCAGAATGCGCTGCGTGTAGCGATCGATCGGATCGTTCGATTTCGACCAGAGCTCCAGCACGTCCCTGGCGACGTAGTGCTGATCGTCGTGCTCGGCGTGTCCCTTGCGGCGGTAGGTCTTCACTTCGATGAAGTGCACGCCTTTGCCGCGCCGCGCGCGATCCGCGGCGAACTTCGTGGCCTCGTAGACCGCGAAAATATCGTTGCCATCGACCGTCACGGCCGGGATGCCATACCCCTTCGCCTTCTCAGCGAGATCCTTGACCGCGAACTGCTTCTCCGGCGGAGTGGAATAGGCCCAGTGATTGTACTCGCCGATCACGACGAGAGGCAGGCGCTGCACGGCCGCGAAGTTCAAACCTTCGTGGAATGTGCCGGTGGACGTCCCGCCGTCGCCGATGTATACGAGGCCGACGCGCGACTCTCTACGCATCTTGAAACTCAGTGCGATCCCTGCCATCACGGGAATCATGTCGCCCAGGTGCGAAATCTGGCCGAGGTACCCCTTTTCCAGATCGTTGAAATGGACGTTGAGCTCCCGGCCGCGAGTCGGACTGTCGGCTTTCGCCATGTATTGCCGCAGGATTTCGATCGGCTGAGCCCCCATCACGAGCATGGAACCGAGGTTACGGATGAGGGGCGACAGGATGTCCTTGTGGCGTCCCCGTTCCAGGGCGTAGGCCGTTGCGACCGATTCGCCCTCCTGACCAAGCGAGCGGAACAGGCCGCCGATGACCTTGGTCTGGCGGTACAGCGCGACGAGGCGCTCCTCGAGTGTGCGGGTGAGCCGCAGATAATAGTAGATCTCGAGAAGCTGGTCGGTGGACAGCGCTGCTCCGGCCGCACCGGAGGGCGCGGCACCTGTCGGCCGAGTCGCGGGAAGAGCCATGGCCCTAAATTATAGTTGGGAGGGAGGAGCCATGGCGAACCTGAAACTGCGTGTCACGGGAATGACCTGCGGCCACTGTCAGGCCAAAGTCGAGAAGGCCTTGAAGGGGATCAGCGGCGTCTATTCGGCTATCGTCGACCTGCAGGATGGCGAAGCGGAGGTCGACTTCAACGACGACCAGGTGACCACCGAACAATTGGTGTCTGCGGTCAACAAAGCCGGCTACGTCGCGAAAGTCGCGGGCTAGTACGCGCCGCGCATGACGTGCGCGGGCTCGACGAGCTTGTGCACTTCCGCGAGAAAGCGCTTGGCGAGCTTGTCGAGCTCCGATTCGCCGACCTGATCGCTCGCCACTTCGACGAGAGTGTAGTGCCCGCCCTCGGGCCGCGCGCTGATCGTGATCCGCCCGACGGTCCCTTGATACGCGCGGCGCCTGGGGTGTTCCTCGGCGGGCGCGAGCCGCCCGCCAAAGAACGTCTTCGCAACATCGAGCACCGCTTCGGGACTCGCGCTAGTTCTGTGGAAGTAACGCATGACTCACGACTCCTCGAGGTTTGAACGATCGCAGCGTCAGGCTGTTGAGCACGACCGAGAGACTCGACCAGGCCATGGCGGCGCTCGCGAGCACCGGCGAGAGCAGCCAGCCGGTGACAGGATATAGCGCTCCCGCCGCCAGCGGAATCAGCAGCACATTGTATCCAAACGCCCAGATCAGATTCCAGCGAATCGTGCGCATCGTGCGGCGGGCCAGCTCGATCGCCGTGAACACGGCGCTCAAATCGCCGCGGATCAGCGTCACGTCCGACGCCTCCATCGCGATGTCGGTGCCCGTCCCGATCGCAACGCCGACATCGGCTTGTGCCAGCGCCGGTGCGTCGTTGATGCCGTCGCCGACCATGACGATTCCGCCCCCCTGACGCTGCAGTTTCTTCACGAGATCCGCCTTCTGCGACGGCAACACCTCGGCCATGACCTCATCGATCCCGACCTCGGCGGCGACGGCCTGTGCGCCACTCTTCGAATCGCCCGAGACCATGATGACGGGAATGCCGCGCTTCTTGAGCAGCTCGATCGCCGCCTTGGAGGTCGCTTTGATCGGATCGGAAATCGCGATCACGGCATACACGGTGTTGTTGACGACGACAATCACCGGCGAGCGCCCCTGCGTCGCCAGACGGTCCGCGTCGGCGCCGAGGGAGCCCAGCTCGAGGCTGCGCTCGCGAGCGTGACGCAGCGAGATCACCTCGATGATCCGGCGGTCCACGGTACCGCGGACTCCCCGTCCTTCCATCGCGGCGAATTTCTCGACCGGCAGCACTGACACTTGCTTGTCCTGCGCCGCTTTCAAAATCGCGACAGCGAGCGGATGCTCGGAGCGCTGTTCCACCGACGCCGCCCACTTGAGCACGTCCGCCGGGCTGATCGGCGTGCCGTCCGGTTTCTTCGCCGTCACGATGTGCGTGACCGTAGGCTTGCCTTCGGTGATGGTACCGGTCTTGTCGAGCAGCACCGTTCGCGCGTTGGCCAGGCGCTCCAGCGCTTCGCCGCTCCGGATCAGGATGCCGTACTCGGCCGCCTTGCCGGTGCCGACCAGGATTGCCGTCGGAGTGGCCAGTCCGAGAGCGCAGGGACAGGCAATGATGAGCACGGTCACGAACGCCACCATCGCGTACACCAGGGCCCTGACCTGCGGCACGGGGCCCAGATCGAACCACGCCACGAACGCCACCAGCGCGAGGGCGATGACGACCGGCACGAACACACCCGCGACGCGATCGGCCAGCTTTTGGATTGGAGCCTTGGTGGCCTGCGCGTCTTCGACGAGCTGCACGATCTGGCCGAGCGCGGTTTCCTTACCCACGCGCGTCGCGCGGAACGTGATGCTGCCCGTCGTGTTCAGTGTGCCCCCAATGACTTCGTCGCCCGGCTTCTTCCCCACGGGCATCGGCTCGCCCGTCAGCATCGCCTCGTTCACGGCTGATCCGCCTTCAGTGACGATGCCGTCCACCGGCACTTTCTCGCCCGGCTTCACGATCACCATGTCGCCGACGACGACGGCCTCGACCGCGATCTCGACCTCTGCGCCCTCGCGGAGGACGTGCGCCACCTTCGCGCGCAGCGTCGCAAGGCGGCGAATGGCCTCGGAGGTGCGGCCCTTGGCTCGTGCTTCGAGCAGACGGCCGAGTAATACGAGCGCGATGATCGCCGCGACGGCCTCGTAGTAAACGTCGGCGGGTAGCCCCGCACGCAGGAACAGCGTCGGCGCCACAGTCGCGACCAGCGAGTAGAGATACGCCGCGCCCGTTCCCACACCGATCAGGGTATTCATATCGGCGGTACGGTGCCGGAATCCGCTCCAAGTGCCCTTGTAGAACTGCTGGCCCGACCAGACCACAACCGGCAGCGTAAGCGCGGCGAGACCCCACTTGATCCAGTCGAGCTGAAGGACCCACCCCTGCGCCGCGACCCAGTCCCGCAGCCACACGGCCGCCGGCATCAGGAGCTTGCCCATCAGGTCGACTTGCTTCATGGTGCCACCCTCACCCATGGGGCGATCGGCCATGAGGAGCATCGAGCCGACCATGCTCACGACTGCGACGACCGCGGCGACGACGAACTTCCAGGTGAGCGTGCGAATTTCCCGGCCGCGCGCGATCCGCTCGCGCTCCAGCGGGTCCTCTGCCGCAATCGGCGCGGCGACCTCGAAGCCCGCCGCGGCGACGGCGCGCTCCAAGTCCTCCGCGTTCACAACGCCGGGGATGTAATCGACGGTGACGACCTCGGTCGCCTGATTCGCGACGGCGCGAATGACGCCGTTTACCCTGGACAGCGACTGCTCGAGCGGCGCGACGCTCGGCGCATAATGCAGATCAATGATGCCGAAGGTGACGCTCGCCTTGCCGCAGTTGTAGCCGGCGTCGCGCACCGTTCTAATCAGCTGGGCGACGTTCGTCTGTGCGGCGTCGTACTCGATCGCTGCTTTGTTGGTCGCGAAGTTGACACCGGCGGACGTGACGCCGCTCGCGCCCTCGAGCGCCTCCTGGACCGTCGCGGCGCAGCTCGCACAGGTCATGCCTTCGATGGGCAGAACGATTCGAGTCTTACTCATGCTTACCGTCGTGAAACTTGTGAGGCGAGGAGGCCGCACGCCGCTCGCCTTCGGGCTCAACGACGAGCAGCCCCTTCAGCATGTTCATGCCACAACGGAACGGATATTCGCCGGGCTGCTCGGGAGTGAACTCGATCGCAGTCGTCTGAAACGGAGGGAGTTGCTGGTCGATCCCGAAACGCTCGAACACGACCCGCTCCGAACAGTCGGCGGTCTCGTCGCGATAGAACTGCAGCCGCACCGGTTTTCCGGCCTGCACGACGATCGTGTCAGGTGTGTAACCGCCTTTGACGACGACGCGGACCTCCTGTACCCCTCCCGTATCCGCGGTCGCCAGGGTGGCCTTGCCGCGTGAAAGCAGAAAGAACCAGAGCACCCAGATAATGGCGACGGCGCCGAGCGCCGTGACGATGATCTGGGTGCTCGTCACGTGGTCCTCGTTAGCGCACCCGCGCTTTCGCCGCGGCCGATTCGATCCGCATCGCGTAGAAGGACCGCCACACGAACGCCAGGGCGATCACGAGGAATGCGCCCGCGAGCGCGAGGGTCAAGGTCGCGCCGCGCTCCGCGGTCAGAGACACCGCGAGCTCGACCGCGAGGAGCCCGAACAGCGTGGTGAACTTGATGATCGGATTCATGGCGACGGACGAGGTATCCTTGAACGGGTCGCCGACCGTGTCGCCCACGACGGTCGCGGCGTGCAGCTCCGTGCCTTTCTGCTTCAGCTCGGTCTCCACGATCTTCTTGGCGTTGTCCCACGCCCCGCCGGCATTGGCCATGAAGATGGCCTGGTAGAGCCCAAACAGGGCGATCGAAATCAAATAGCCCACGAAGAAGTACGGCTCGACGAACGCGAACGCGAGCGTCGCGAAAAAGACGGCGAGAAAGATGTTGAACATCCCCAGCTGCGCGTATTGCGTGCAAATCGCCACCACTTTCTTGCTGTCGGCAACGGAGGCCCGGGTCGTCCCTTCGAGCCGGATATTCGCCTTGATGAACTCGACGGCCCGGTACGCCCCCGTGGTCACAGCCTGGGTCGACGCGCCGGTGAACCAGTAGATCACCGCGCCGCCCGTGATCAGGCCGAGCAGGAACGGCGGGTGCAGAATCGAGATGTTCGACAGCAGCGCCGGCTCGAGCCCGCGTGTCAGCGCGACGATGATCGAGAAAATCATCGTCGTGGCGCCGACCACCGCTGTGCCGATGAGCACAGGTTTTGCGGTCGCCTTGAATGTGTTCCCCGCGCCGTCGTTCTCCTCGAGATTCTCCTTGGCGCGCGTGAAGTCGGGGCGAAATCCGAAATCCCGCTCGATCTCGGCGCGCACGTTTGGTACCTGCTCGATCAACGACAGCTCATAGATCGACTGCGCATTGTCGGTGACGGGCCCGTACGAGTCCACCGCGATCGTGACCGGGCCCATGCCCAGGAAGCCGAACGCGACCAGGCCGAACGCGAACACCGCCGGCGCGATCATCAAGGCGGACAGCCCCATGGTGCTCACTCCGTATCC
This sequence comes from Gemmatimonadales bacterium, assembly GCA_036558345.1. Taxonomy (GTDB): domain Bacteria; phylum Gemmatimonadota; class Gemmatimonadetes; order Gemmatimonadales; family GWC2-71-9; genus 20CM-2-65-7. The sequence continues at coordinate 13,888 of DATBFV010000115.1, forward strand.
GAGCGCCATGAGCACCATCATCACCATCCCCATCCAGAACGCGCTGAAGTTCCCGGCGACGAATCCCGAGAGGATATTCAGCGATGCCCCGCCCTCGCGCGAGGAGGTCACGATCTCGCGCACGTGCCGCGACCGCATCGAGGTGAAGACCTTCACGAATTCGGGGATGATGGCACCCGCGAGCGTGCCGCAGGTGATGACCAGCGACAGCTTCCACCACAGCGTCGCGTCGCCGCCGATGTTGGGAATGACGAGCCTGGACACGACGAAGGTCAGCGCGACCGACACGAGCGACGTGAGCCAGACCAGGGTCGTCAGCGGCGCCTCGTAGTTCATATGGTCCGCCGTGGCGTACCGCGCCTTGGCGAACGCGGCGTTGAGATAGTAGGACGCCCCCGAGGCGATCAGCATCATCACACGCATCACGAAGATCCACACGAGGAGCTGAACCTTGACGAGCGGATCGTGCACCGCGAGCAGGATGAACGTGATGAGGGCGACGCCGGTCACCCCGTAGGTCTCGAACCCGTCCGCGCTCGGACCGACCGAATCGCCCGCGTTGTCGCCCGTGCAGTCCGCGATAACCCCGGGGTTGCGCGCGTCATCCTCTTTGATCTTGAATACGATCTTCATCAGGTCGGCGCCGATGTCGGCGATCTTGGTGAAGATGCCGCCGGCCACGCGGAGCGCCGCGGCGCCCAGCGATTCACCGATCGCGAAGCCGATGAAGCAAGGTCCCGCGTAATCTCCCGGAACGAACAGCAGGATGCCGAGCATCATCACGAGCTCGACGCTGATGAGCAGCATGCCGATGCTCATCCCGGCCCGCAGCGGAATCGCGTAGCAGGGATAGGGTTTGCCACCGAGACTCGCAAAGGCCGTGCGGGAGTTCGCAAAGGTATTGACGCGAATCCCGAACCAGGCGACGCCGTAGCTGCCCCCCATGCCGATGAGGCTGAACAGCAGGATGATGATCACCTTGAGCGCGGGATATCCGTGCGCCACCGCGCCGCTCGGCGTGATGTTTTCCGCCAGCACGCCGAAGTAGACGGCGACGATCGCGCCGATGAACAGCCAGAGGATGAGCAGAAACCGGCCCTGCCCCAGGAGATAGGTCTTGCAGGTTTCGTAGATCAGCTCGGAGATCTCCCGCATCGCGCGATGCACCGGGAGATTGCGCAGCTGCATGTAGCTGGCGATGCCGAACGCGAATCCGAGCGCGCAAATGACGAGCCCCCAGAGGAGCAGGCTGCGTCCTCCCATCCCAAAGAATGTTGCCGTGTTCAAATCCGGCAGAACCAGCGCGGCCTCACCGCCCGCGGCATGTTGTGCTGGGGCGGCGGCCTGGGAGACCCCGAGAACGGCGAGCAACGGCGTCAAGCTCGTCATGCGAAACTATCTCCTGAGTATTGCTGGTCTGGTGGGAAGAAGCGCCCTATTTCTCCGCGTACTCGTAATACTCGATGCCGAGGTGCGTGATCTGCTCCTCCCCCATCATCCAGCGCAGCGTGTTCTTCAGCTTCGTCTGCTGAATGAAGAGATCGTGCTCGGCGTACAACCCCTGTGCGAACTGCGGGCTCTTAAAGTAGAAAGACAGCCACTCCTGAATGCCCGACAGACCGGCCCGCGCGGCGAGATCGAAGAACAGCGCCAGGTCGAGGACGATCGGCGCGGCCAGAATGGAATCGCGGCACAGGAAATCGACCTTGATCTGCATCGGATAGCCAAGCCATCCGAAGATGTCGATGTTGTCCCACCCTTCCTTATTATCGCCACGGGGTGGGTAGTAGTTGATCCGGACTTTGTGATACACCTTGCCGTACAATTCGGGATAGAGGTCCGGCTGGAGAATGTGCTCGAGCAGGCCCAGCTTCGATTCTTCCTTCGTCTTGAACGACTCGGGATCGTCGAGCACTTCGCCGTCGCGATTGCCCAGGATGTTGGTGGAATACCAGCCGGAGAGGCCCAGCATACGTGCCTTGAACGCCGGC
>DATBFV010000116.1:0-4329 GCA_036558345.1 Gemmatimonadales bacterium
GATCACACGCGGGCGGGCATGAAGGCAGCGCTGGAACTGGGACGATGGGTGTTCCTGGCGCCGATCGGCTACCTGAATGCGCCGCGGTCGACTGGCAAGAGCTTGATGCATGACCCCGAGCGGGGACCGCTCGTGCGGCGCACGTTCGAGGAGTATGCGAGCGGCCGCCACACGAAGGAGCAACTGCTTAAAAAAGCGCGGAAGTGGGGACTCACCAACCGGCGAGGGAAACCACTCGCGTCGCAAGCGATTGGCGTCCTTTTGCGCAACCAGCTCTATGCAGGCATTGTCGACGTACCCGAGTACGGTGTTCGAGGCAAGCGCGGTGACTTCGAGCCGTTGATCTCCGAGGACCTGTTCTACCAGGTGCAAGCCGTACTGGCGGGACGAATCGCGCGCACGGCGCCGCGCCATCGAGCGCACCCGGACTTCCCACTGCGCGGCTTCGTTCGCTGCGAGTACTGTGGACGCGGTCTGACGGGCAGCTGGTCGAAGGGCCGGAGCGATTACTACGCGTACTACCATTGCCGCCCCGGTTGCCGGGCAGTGAACGTCACGAAGGCGACGCTGGAAGGCCTGTTCGCAGACGAACTCGCACTCCTGCAGCCAACGCCTGGGTACATGCGCCTGCTCAAGGAATCAGTGCTGCAGATCTGGAAGGCGCGGAGAGCCGCCGTTCGCGAGGAGCTTGCCAACGCAGAGAGAGCAACGAAAGCGATTCAAGACAAGCTGAACCGCTTGGATGAGGCGTTCCTCTTCGAACGGTCAATCGACATCGAGACGTACGACCGCCACGCTGAGAAACTGCGCGAGGAACTCACGCTCGCTCGGATCGACCGTCACTCAGGCCAACTCGAAGAACTCGACGTGGAAGGCATCCTGGCGTTCGCAGATCGCGTTCTGCCACGCGCCGCGGACCTGTGGGTCCAAGCCTCACTGGACCAGCGGCAACGGTTCCAACAACTGTTCTTTCCGGACGGAATTGCGTTCGACGGAAATCGGTTTATTGGAACCGGCGCAACCGCACCGGCGTTCAGCTACTCGCGGGAAATCGAGACCGAAAATGAAGGTTTGGTGGACCTGACCGGAGTCGAACCGGTGACCTCCTGAATGCCATTCAGGCGCGCTCCCAACTGCGCTACAGGCCCACTGCAGGAGTGACCGAATCCCGATTGTACCACGGCCGCCCCGGGCCGAGCCCGTCCGAAGGTCACCTGTAACACAACGCCCCCTCGCGGCACTTCCTTGCAGACGCACGACAACGGCGTCCAACAAGGAGTCGCGCACAGCATGCGAACGCTCATCTGGACCCTCAACGTTTTCGTCGCACTGGCCCTGCCTCCGCAATCTCCGCATCAGCATCCGCCGGCTGCGGGCCAGGAGGCGCCGTACGCGAATCGGCAGTGGCAGACGATGGTCCCGGAGCTGGGCGCCGACTCGCCGCAGATCTCGATTCTGCGCGTCGATCCCCAGACCCAGGCCACCCAGCTGCTGATTCGGATCCCGAAGCAGATGCACGTGCCGATGCATTGGCACAGCGCCAACGAAACCCACACCGTGATCAAAGGTACGTTCGTCTTCGAGCACGAGGGCCAGCGACACCAGCTCGGACCCGGCGGCTTCAACTATCTTCCAGCCCGCATGCCCCATCAGGCATGGGCGTCCGACGATGCACTGGTGTTCATCACCGTGGATGCCGGCTGGGACGTGAATTTTCTGGATGGGCCTCCCACGAAGAGCGACCTTGGTCAATGGCCCTCCAGTCACTGAGCCCTCCGGTTTGCGGACGCGCGCCGGGCGACTTGACCGCTATCGGGCTGGCTGTTAGCGTCCCACTCGTGCATTGGAGCGCGGACAGCCGTTCCGTCAGCGCCAGCGATGGCGACCTCGCGCGCGCCATCGCGTCGGCCCCGCCCGGTGCGGCGGAGGCCGAAGAGTCGGAACTGTATCGGCGGTTCGCGCCGCGCGTCCGGCTCTACGGCCTGAAGCACCTGCGCGACGAGTCGGATGCCCAGGATCTGGCGCAGCAGGTGCTGCTCGTGGTGATCGAGCGGCTGCGGGCGGGCGAGATTCGGACGCCCGACCAGATCGGTTCGTTCATCCTCGGCACCAGCCGGATTCTGGCGGGCGCGGGCGAGCGAAAAACACGCCGCCGCGACAACCTCACGGCGCAGTTCCATGCGGCGGATCTCTACGCGGAGCCCGCCCTCGACTCGATCGATCTGGCGGCCGTCGAGCGCTGCCTGCACGTCCTCGCCGACCGCGACCGCCGGGTGCTCCTGCTTTCGTTCTATGCGGAGAAGAGTTCACCAGAGATTGCTGCGGAGCTCAGGGTGACCGCCACGGTCGTGCGGGTCGCCAGGCACCGTGCGCTCGCGCGCATGCGAGCCTGCGTCGGCCTCCAAGAAGCGAGGACGGTATGACCGGCTCACGTTGTCCAGCGCCGCTCGCATTCGCCGACGTCGTCGACTACTGGGCGGGTGAGCTGACCAAGGTCGAGGAGGATCGCATCGAAGAGCACGTGTTCACCTGCCACGCTTGCGCGCGGGAGCTGGCCGATGGCGAAGTGCTGGCTCGCGGGATCGCCGCGGTCGCGCGCGACGGCCGGCTGCACTCCGTCATTACGGATGCGATTCTCAACCGCCTGTCCGCCGACGGCGTGCGCATCCGCACGTTCACCCTGGAAGGATCCGGGATCGTGCCCTGCGCCGTGTGGGCGGGCGACGATCTGGTGGTGTCGAGGATTCGCGCCGACTTTGCCGACGTGGACTGCGTCACCATCGTGACGCGCCTGGCCTCCGGTGAGGAAATTGTCCGACTCCCCGACATCGCCATTCAGCCCGGCCAACGCGAGATCCTCAGCGCGTTCTCCGCGGCGCAACTGCGCCAGCTTCCGGCGACGCGCGTCTCGGTGAGTGTCACCGCGCAAGGCGGAAGCGGTGAACGGATGCTTGCGGAGTACACGCTCGAGCACGGCGGCTCCTTCGAGCGGTAGTCTCGACCAGGTCAATGCGATTGTTCCGTGGGCGCTCGGTCAGATCGGCGACAAGCGCGCCGTCGCTCCTCTCGTGCAGGTGCTGGACGAAGACAGCCCCACGGTGCGCGTGCTCGCGATCTAGGGCCGCGACCCGGGTGTCGGCGCGGCGTGCGGCGACGATCCGGCCGTGCGAGTTGCCCAGGTCCTGAACGCGATCTCCGGCGCAGCCAGTCGCATCAGACCTTCGTCCTTCTCACGCACCCACTCGACGGGATTCACGGTTGTCGCACGCACGGACACCGCAGGGAGCTCGGCAGCGACGTTTTCCGGGTCCTGCAAACGCAAGTCGGCTTCACTTCGTCTAAGGGGAGGATGCGTCGTCATCCTCCTCTTGTGCTCGGGCTTCTCGCCATGGCCGTGCCGGCGCTGGCGCAGACGCCGGCGCCGGCGCCCGCCTCCACCGCTCGTCCGCAAGTCGTGGCCTTCCGTGTCACGACACCGCCGATCATCGACGGCAGCCTCGACGACGATGCCTGGACGCAGGCGCCGATACCGACGACCGAGTGGGGGTCGTACAACCCGCTCCACGGCGATCACATCCCGCAGCACACGACCGTCTGGGTGGGCTACGACGATGCGTACTTCTATTTCGCATTCAAGTGCGACGACCCTGACCCGGGCGGGATCAAGACGTCGATCTCGCGGCGCGACAATGTATGGAACGACGACTGGGTCGGGTTGAGTCTCGATTCGCTCGGCACCGGCCAGCTCTCGTACCACATGATGGTAAATCCGAGCGGCATCCAGATGGATCTCCTCAACAGCATTGCAGCGGGGGAAGATCAGTCGCCCGACTGGATTTGGGACAGCGCAGGCCGCCGCACCGATACGGGCTACAGCGTCGAGATCCGGCTGCCGCTGCAAAGCATCCGCTTCAAGGGCGGTCAGAACATTCACATGGGGATCTTGTTCTGGCGCCGCGTGAGCCGTACTGGCGTGTCGGTCTCCTGGCCCGCCCTCGAGCCGGGCAAGTGGGTGTTCGAGAAGAACGCCGTGCTGGTCGTCCCCGAGTTGAAGGCCCGGCCGCCGCGCGAGCTGATTCCGACCACGACCTACTCGCGCGATCAGACAAAGGATGCGCCGGGGGAATGGGACGCGTCCGACAAGGGCGAAGTGGGTCTGAGCGCCAAGGTAGGGTTGTCATCGACGATCACGCTCGACGCGACGGTGAATCCGGACTTCAGCCAAGTCGAGAGCGACGCGTTCCAGGTGCAGGTGAATCAGCGCTTTCCCGTGTACTTTCCCGAGAAGCGTCCGTTCTTCATGGAGGGAGCCGGCATCTTCACGCTCGC
>DATBFV010000117.1:0-1916 GCA_036558345.1 Gemmatimonadales bacterium
GTTGTGCTTGCCGCTGACGCGCATGCACTTCTGTGACGAGGTCGCGCGCCGGTACGATCGCTTCTCCTTGCCGAGGAAGAGGTCCTTGAACTGGTTCATCCCGGCGTTGGTGAAGAGCAGCGTGGGGTCGTCGGCCGGCACGAGCGACGAGCTCGGCACGATCGCGTGGCCGTTCCTGGCGAAGTAACTCAGGAAGCTGCTGCGAATTTCGCGCGACGTCATCCGATCATTCTAGCGGATCGGACCCTTTGCGAGAGGCGCGGAGGACCGCAATGACGGACGCGGGCGTGAAGCCCTGTCGCACGAGGAACTGGAACAGCCGCGCGTACTCCTGGCGGGACTCGATTTTCTTGCCGCCGCGCAGCTTCTTGTCGAGAGCCTTCTTGATCAGGGATCGTTCGTCGACATCGCCGAACGCCTCCGCGAGCGCCTCCGCGGCCACGTCGCGGCCGATCCCCATCGCCTGCAGCTCGCGCTGAATGCGCAGCCGCCCCCGTCCCTTGACGCTCAGCGCGCCGCGCACGTAAGCGGCGGCGACGCGTGCATCGTTCAGCGCCCCGGACGCGACCAGCCGGGTGGCGGCGTCTTCGATATCGTCGGGATCGTGCTGGCGGTCGTGGAGTCTGTCTCTGAGTTGGGCGACCGACAATTCGCGCCGCGCGAGCAGGGACAGGGCGTCGGAATACGCGGATCTGCGAGACTCGCTCAAATCACAAGGTCGCGTCGCGAAACCAGCCATTGCGGGTCCTGTCCGCGAAACAGCCCCACGTCGTGCTCGGCGCCAAGAAAGACTGTCACGCGATGGCGCCTGCGGCGCGACGCGGGGCGGCCCCGTTCGCGGCCACCCGCGTGAGGCTGATTCTGCCAAGCGCTCCGAATTACCAACACCAAATCACCAAATCACCCAATCACGAAATCACCAAATCCTATGATCCAAACCTGAAGATTTCGGGATTACTGGGCATCGTCTCCGTCCGAAGCGTCTCGGCGCTCGTCGAGATGCCCTGCACCTTGAGCTTGAACTCGTCGACGTTGGAGCACCAGCGCAGCGCCTCTTCGAGCGTCACGTGGCCGTGCTGGTAGAGCCCGAAGATCGACTGATCGAACGTCTGCATGCCGTACTGCGACGTGCCGGCCGCGATCGCGCCGTGGATCATCGACGTCTTATCCTTGTCCACGATGCAGTCGCGGATGAACGCGGTCGAGACCATCACTTCCACGGCCGGCGCGCGCCCCAGGCCGTCGGCCCGCGGAATTAGGCGCTGGGCGATCGCCGCCTTCAGCACGCTCGCGAGCTGCAGCCGGACCTGGCGCTGCTGATGCGGCGGGAACACGGCAATGATGCGGTTGATCGTTTCGGTCGCGTCGAGCGTGTGGAGCGTCGAGAGGACCAGGTGGCCCGTCTCGGCGCCGAGCAGGGCCGTCTCGATCGTCTCGTGATCGCGCATCTCGCCGACGAGAATCACGTCCGGATCCTGGCGCAGCGCGCTGCGCAGTGCCTGGCCGAACGAATGCGTGTCGATCGCCACCTCGCGCTGGTTCACCAGCGACAGGTGATCGCGATGCAGGTACTCGATCGGATCTTCGACGGTGACGATGTGGGTCGAGCGCGTCGAGTTGATGTAGTCGATCATTGCGGCAAGCGTGGTCGTCTTGCCGCTCCCGGTAGTGCCGGTCACGAGGATCAGGCCGCGCTCTTCCTGCGCGATCTTCTTCAGCACGGGCGGCAGCGCCAGCTCGTCGATCGACTTGATCCGGTAGGGAATCACGCGCAAGACGATGCCGACCGTCCCGCGCTGCTGGAAGACGTTCGATCGGAACCGGCCGAGCCCCGGCACGCTGTAGGCCAGGTCCACTTCCTGTGCCTGCCGGAACTTCTCGAGGTGTTCCGGCGTGAACATGGCGCTGGCCATCGC
>DATBFV010000118.1:0-10410 GCA_036558345.1 Gemmatimonadales bacterium
CGGTCGAGCTGCACGATGCGCTGCCCGCGCACGCACTGGCTCAGGTCTTTGTCGGGCGTGCAGATGATGACCTGCTCCACGTCGCGGGACTCGGCGGCGCGCTGCGCCGCAGCCGCGAGCGCGTCATCGGCCTCGAACTCCACCATCGCCCAAACGGTGACGCCGAGCGCGCGAAGCGCATCCTCGAGCGGGTGAAACTGCGCCAACAGCTCGGGTTCGATACCGGCGCTCGTCTTATAGCCGGCCCACAGGTCGTTTCGGAACGATTCGATGACGTGATCGGTCGCGACGCCGAGGTGTGTGGTGCCGCCTTCCAGCATGCCGAGGACCGAGCCGAGGACGCCCACGATCGCTCCGACTTCGTTGCCTCGGCTGTCACTCTGGCGAGGCATCGCAAAGAAATGTCGGAACAGCTCGTACGTGCCGTCGAGGAGATGAACTCTCACGCTAGATCAATGAATCGATGGGCAGGTGGGAGAACAACTTGGCGCCAAGCGGGCGCCAAAAGCCAGCCCCGGGTTCGTTGGTGTAGCCGCCGGGCTGCCACTGCAACCCGCCGTGCGGTCCGGCGGTCACCTCGTACGCCATGGCGGGACTCGACCATTGCTCGAACAGGGACGCCACCGCGGCGGCCAACTCCGGGCTGGTCGCCAGTACTCCGACTTCGGTGTTATGCAGCAGCGAGCGCGGGTCGAGGTTCAGCGAGCCGATGAAGACGGCGGTGCGATCGAACACGAGGCTCTTGCCGTGGAGACTGGCGCGCGAGGAGCCCATGGTTGCTTTCGACGCGCGGGGCCGGGTGGCGCCTGCCGCTTCGGGCCGCAGCTCGTACAAGCGCACGCCGTGCTTCAGCAGTGGCCGGCGGTACTTCATGTAGCCGGCGTGAACCAGCCAGACATCGGTCGCGGCGAGGGAGTTGGTGAGCACCCGCACGTCCACGCCCGCCTGGCGGCGGTCGGCCAAGAATTGAACGCCGGCGTCACCGGGCACGAAATACGGCGAGACGACGAGCAAGTCGGAGCGCGTCGCGAGCGCGCACGGTGAGATCTGGCCGCCCAAGTAGGCGTCGCTGCGCGTGCCGTCGGGCTGCGTGATTTTCTCGGGAGGATCCGCCACGATCCGGGCCGGCGCCCAGTGCACGTGAAGGTCGTCGGCGCGCAGCTCCTCGGCGAGATGAGACTCCACGAGCGCCCGGCTGTGGATCGTCTCGCGCAACCCCTCACAGCGATCGTGAATGCGCGCGAGCTCCGCGGGGAAGAAATCCGGGTCGGGCGCGAATTTTCCGAGCCGCGCGATCGGCACCGCCGATGCGCTGTTCCAAAAAGCCTCGAAGCTGGCCGTCGCCTGCCGCGCGATGGGCCCGGCACCCAGCACATCCACGTCCTGAAAGTCCAGCTCGGCCACGCCGAAGTACTCGTCGCCGATGTTGCGGCCGCCGAGGATCATCGCCACACCGTCGGCGACGAAGAGCTTGTTGTGCATGCGGCGGTTGACGCGGCCGAAGTCGGTCAGCAGCTCGCCCAGACGCTGCAGTCCGGAGCGATGCGTGTAGGGATTGAACAGCCTGACGTCGATGTTCGGATGCGCGTCCAGGCCGGCGACCGATTCGTCCTTCTTGTCCAGGGTGCCCCAGTCGTCGAGCAGCACCCGCACCTTGACGCCCCGGTCCGCGGCGGCGATCAGGCGCTCGACGATGAGCGCGCCCGTGCGATCGGGATGAAAGATGTAGTACTGGAGATCGAGCGTGCGCTCGGCCAGCTCGATCAGAACGGCGCGCGCGACGAACGCATCGATGCCCGTAGGCAACAGGCGAAACGCCGACCGTTCCTCTCCCGGCACCGCGTGTGCGGCGACGCGGGGCTCGATCCAGCGCTCAAGGCGAGTCACTGCCGCGGAACGTCCTCCTGTTGGGACAATAGCGCAAGGCGGTTTCCTTTCACGACATTCCAGGGTCAATACGTCGTGACCCCTTTCTTCCGGAGCGATCCATGAAGACGCTTACCCTGCTCACGGCGGCCATGTGCCTCGTGGCCGCGCCGCTCGCGGCGCAGGACACGACCCAAGCACGACATCGCGGTCCACCAGGGCACATGATGGGCCCGCGAGGGCAAGACATGATGGGGATGATGCGCGAGATGATGGCGCCGTTCATGGCCATCATGGCCTACACCCCGGACGCTCTGCTGTACCGCCGCGATTCCTTGAAGCTCACCAGCGATCAAGTCACCAAGCTCACCGCCATCCGCGACGCCGCCAAGCCCGCGCACGATGCCGCAGTGGCCGATTTCAAGACGCACGCCGGCGCCGTTTCGAGTGGATTCCAGCGGGCCTCGCCCGACACGAGCGCCATCCGGCCGCACTTCGAAGAGGCGCACGCGGCGATGGGCAAGGCGCATTGGGCCGCGCTGTCAGCCGCGGCGCAGGCCAAAGCCGTCCTGACCGATGACCAGCGCAAGAAGGTGGATGCGGCGGTCACGAGAATGATGCAGCGCCCACCCATGTAGTATTCCCGGCCGCGACAACCAGAGGTAAGATGAGCGCTCATGCGAACACCTCTGGTAGTCGCGGTGGGACTCCCCGCCGGGCGCGTGTGATCATGGACGCATCGGCACACGCCGTCTTGTCGCAGTGGGAGACGTTCTTTTTTCTCATCGGCTCGTCGGGCGCCGCGCTCACAGGCCTCATGTTCGTCGTGATCACGCTGGCTGCCGACACCAGCTTGCCGCGCACGCCCGACACCGTGAATGCGTTTGCCACGCCCAACATCATCCACTTCGTCGCGGTGTTTTTTCTGTCCGCGGTGCTGACGGCGCCGTGGCAGCGGCTGCGCGATCCCGCTCACCTCATCGGCGCCGGCGCGATCGCGGGCATCATCTACGTGCTGATCGTGCTGCGGCGTATGCGCCGCCAAGCGAGAACAGCCTACAAACCGGTCCTCGAGGACTGGATCTGGCATGAGATCCTCCCGATGGCCGCGTACGCGATGCTGTTTGTCGCCGCGGCGGGGCTGTCGCACGACCAGTCCTGGGCGTTCTTCCTGATCGGCGGCATGCTGCTGCTGCTGTTGTCGATCGGCATTCACAATGCGTGGGACACGGTCACCTACATGGTGGTCAACCGGAAGAATGGAGCGCAGAACGAGGAGCCCAAATGATCGCTCGTCGCCAGCTGCTCAAATCGTTTGTCGCGGCGTCGCTGTTTCCTTCGGTGCGCCCCCTGATGCCGCCCCCGCGCAGCCGGCCGCCCGGCGGCCCGCTCGACTGGCCGGCCGTGCGCGAGCTGTTCCCACTCGCTCCCGATTGGACCCATCTCTCCAGCTTCCTGTTCGTCTCGCATCCCAAACCCGTCGCCGACGCCATCGACCATTTCCGCAAGAAGCTCGACTCCGACGCCCTGTGGATCGAAATCGCCGCCTTCAGCGACCGCGAAGGCCGGCCATTTGCGGCTGTCAAACGCGCGCTGGCCGACTACATCGGGGGCAGTCCGACCGAGCTCGCGTTGACGTCGAACACGACGACCGCGCTGGCGATGGCATATCACGGCCTGCGCATCCGGCAGGACCAGGAAATCCTCACGACCGAACACGACCACTACTCGCATCATGAATCGATTCGGTATGCGGCGGCGCGGTCGGGTTGCCGCGTGCGCTACGTCGCGCTGTTCGACACGCCCGCGGCCGCCCGCGCCGACGAGATCGTGGACCGAATTGCTCGCGCGATCACGCCCGCGACGCGCGCCGTCGGCGTGACGTGGGTGCAGTCCTCGACCGGGATCAAGCTGCCCATCGCGCCGATCGCCGAGGTGGTGGCGCGCGCGAACCGGGGGCGCACGGCAGCTGATCGGTGCCTGCTCATCGTCGATGGCGTGCACGGGTTTGCGAACCAGGATGTCGACATTGCGCGCCTGGGCGCCGACTTCTTTGCGAGCGGGACGCATAAATGGCTGTTCGCGCCGCGTGGGACCGGCTTTCTGTGGGGTCGGGCCGACGCGTGGCCGGAGCTGCGACCAACGATTCCGAGCTTCGATCCTGATGCGGTCGACACGACGTTCGGGGCCTGGGCGAACCGCGCGGACCTGCCGCCGACGCAGGCGGCGTTCGTCTCTCCCGGCGGCTTCATTGCGTACGAGCACCTGCTCGCGCTGCCCGCAGCGGTCGAATTGCATCGCACGATCGGACGAGATCGGATCGCGGCTCGCATTGCAGAATTGAACGCTGCGTTTCGGGACGGCGCGGCACGCATGCCCGGTGTTACGTTGCACACGCCACGCGATCCGGCATTGTCCGGTGGGATCTCGTGCTTTGAGGTGCAGGGGCTCGCGCCGGCGCTGGTGGTGACGGCGCTTGCGCAAAAGAAGATTCGAACGACAACATCTCCGTATAAGGTCACCTATGCCCGCGTGTCGGCGGGTATCATGAACAAGCCTGAAGAGATCGAACTCGTCCTGCGGGAAATGAGGGCCCTGACTTAAGAGGAGGGATTGTGCAGGAACAGAGCTACGATGCGATCGTGGTCGGGTCCGGCGTCTCCGGCGGTTGGGCGGCGAAGGAGCTGACGGAGAAGGGTCTCAAAGTGCTGCTGCTCGAGCGCGGGAAAAACATCGAGCATATCAAAGACTACCCCAATGCAACGAAGGCGCCTTGGGACTATCCGCATCGCGGCGGGCGCACGCGCGCGATGGAAGCGGCGTACCCGGTGCTGAAGCGCGACTACCCGCTCAACGAGAAGAATCTCGACTGGTGGGCGTCGGATAAGGATTCACCATACACGGAAGTGAAGCGGTTCGACTGGTATCGCGGCTACCATGTCGGCGGCCGCTCGCTCATGTGGGGTCGCGTCAGCTTACGCTGGAGCGACTTCGATTTCGAGGCAAACGCGAAAGACGGGATCGCGATCGATTGGCCGATCCGCTACGCCGACATCGCGCCGTGGTACGACTACGTCGAACGCCACGCCGGCATTGCGGGCTCACGCGAAGGGCTGCCGCAGCTGCCCGACGGCCAGTTCCAGCCGCCGATGCCGCTCAACTGCGGTGAGGAGCTGATCGCGGGTCGCCTGAAGCAGCACTTCGACGGCAAGCGGCGCATCATTCCTGGACGGACCGCGAATCTCACGCAGCCGCTGCCCGGCCGCGCACCATGCCAATATCGCAATGCGTGCTGGTTGGGCTGTCCCTTCGGCGCGTACTTCAGCTCGCAGTCGTCCACGTTGCCGGCCGCGATGGCGACGGGGAATCTGACGCTGCGGCCCTTCGCGATCGTCAGCGAAGTGCTGTACGACAAGAATAAGAAGCGCGCGACCGGTGTGCGCGTACTCGACGCGGTCACGAATCAGTGGAACGACTACACGGCGAAAATCATCTTCCTGTGCGCGTCGACGCTGAACTCCACGTGGCTCTTGATGCGGTCGGCGACCGACGTGTGGCCCGGCGGGCTCGGCTCGAGCTCGGATGCGCTCGGCCGCAATCTGATGGACCACCACTTCCGCGCGGGGGCGTCGGGGACGATCGAAGGTCTCAACGACAAGTACTACTACGGCCGCCGGCCCACCGGTTTCTATGTGCCGCGCTACCGCAACCTGTTCGGGGACAAGCGCGACTATCTGCGTGGCTTCGGCTATCAGGGCGGCGCGAGCCGCTCGGGTTGGTCGCGCGGCGTCGCCGAGCTCGGTGTGGGCGGCGCGTTCAAGGATCTGATAGCGCAGCCCGGTGACTGGACAATCGGCGGCACCGCGTTCGGCGAGATGCTGCCCAATCCCGCGAATCGCGTCACGCTCGACAAGAGCAAGACCGACAAGTGGGGCATGCCCGTGCTCGCGATCGACTGCGCGACCGGCGAGAACGAGGCGCGCATGCGGAAGGACATGATGAACGACATGGCCGAGATGCTCACGGCGACGGGCGTGAAGGACGTGAACACGTACGACGCGGGCTCCTGGCCGGGGATGGGAATCCACGAGATGGGCACGGCGCGGATGGGTAAGGACCCCAAGACGTCGGTGCTCAACTCGCACAACCAGGTGTGGGATGCGCCGAACGTGTTCGTGACCGATGGCTCGGGCATGGTGTCGTCCAACTGCGTCAATCCATCACTCACCTACATGGCGATGACGGCTCGCGCCGCGGACTGGGCGGTCAATGAGCTGAAGCGCCGGAATCTCTAGAGGCTCTCATGGACCGACGCGAAGCGATCAAACAGGTGACGGCGCTGCTGGGAGGCGCCGTCGTTGTGGGACGGGGCGATCTGTTTGGGGCTGTCGAGCGCGCGCACGCCCGCGCCGCCACCGTGCGGCAGGCGGGTGCGTTTACGGCGCAGGATATCGCGCTGCTCGACGAAGTCGCCGACACGATTCTGCCCGAGACCAAGACGCCGGGCGCCAAGGCGGCGCACACCGGCGCGTTCATGGCGCTGATGGTGACCGATAGTTACGACGACCAGCAGCAGGCGACGTTCCGCGACGGCGTGCAGAAGCTCAATGCCGCGGGCTTCATGGCCAAGACGCCGGCGGACCGGCTCGCATTTCTCGAGCAGTTGGACAAGGACGCCAAGGCGTACATGGATTCACGAGCGCGCGGCGCCCCGTCTCACTACTTCCGGCAGCTCAAAGAGCTGACACTGCTTGGCTACTTCACGTCGGAGATCGGCTGCACCCAGGCGATGCGGTATCGCGAGACGCCGGGTCGGTTCGATCCCTGCGTGCCGTACACGCCGGGTGAGACGGCGTGGGCCGGGCACGCGTAATCGCCGTCTGTTGCTCGGCTCTGGCAGCGTGCCAGCCGGAGCCGAGCGGGCCGGTGTCTGCTGCGCTCGCCGAGGCTGCGTCCGTCCACATCTTTGAAGTTTCGCGCAACGACGACTGGACTTTTCATATTCCGCTCCCGGCGGGGCGCACCACTCGGCTGAAATTGAAGCTCTACACGGCGGCGGGGCGCGAAATCTCACCGCTGCAATATCCGTTGCAGCTGAACGTCACTTTTTCTCCGATGAGTCTGGCGACAGCGTCGGTTGCCGACAGCGCACTCCTCCTGTTTGACGTGACTCCCACCGATACGGTGGGCTCGGAAGGCGGGATGCACATCACGCTCACCGAGCCCGCCACCGCGACAACCAAGGGGTTCGGCAGCTTTTACGTGCTGGTGCATCCGTACTAGTGCTCGGCATTCTTCTCGGCGCTTCACTGATCGTTCAGGAGCACGAGATGCGCATGTCCGACACGGCCGGCTGGCGCGTGTCACTCCACGGCGACGTGTTCTTGCAGTACGTCCACACCTACCGGACGCGCGGCGACTATCAATTCGGATCGGTGAATCGGTTCATGCTCGACGTGGGGGAACCGCTCGGAGGCGGGGTATTGCAGGCTCGCACGACGGTGAGTGCCGAGCCTCTGACCCTGACCGAGCGGGGCGCCCCGCAGCTGTTGCAGGTCGCGTTCATCGCCGACGGAGAAACGATCACCGATCACATGCATCCATCGCCGTGGATCATGGAGCTCGCGGTCGCCTACGAGCGGCCGCTGACGCCAAGTACCGCGTTGTCGTTGTATGGCGCGGCAATCGGCGGGCCCGCGCTCGGGCCGCCGGTCTATCTCCATCGCGCCTCGGCGATGGAGAACCCGTCGGTTCCGCTGGGCCATCATGCTCAGGATGTGACTCACTCGAGCTATGGCGTCGTGACGCTGGGATTGGGCGGCCGCGTTCTGCGAGTGGAGGTGTCGGCATTCAACGATCGGCAGCCTGACGAGGCGAGCACCGTCTTCTTCTATGAGGGCGCGCGGCTCGATTCGTATGCGGGGCGGGCGACCATATTCGTGGGACCATGGAGCTTCATGCCGTTTTACGGCTATCTGCCCGCCGCGAGCGGCGGCCACACGCACGGCGCGATGCGTCGCGCGGGTTTCGCCGTGCTGTACAACCTCGATTCCTCGTCCGTCACAGCGGTCTACAGCGCCAACGACCCTGTGGGAAGCGAGCGCAGGGCGAATACCGTGCTGGTGGAGTGGAAAACCCGTTGGCATGCCGGGCAGCTGTTCTACGCGCGCGCGGAGTACGTGCAGCGCACGGATGAAGAGCTGTCGTTGGTGGGCTCGGTCGGCCCACTACTGGACGTCGAAGCGTTGCAGGCGGGATACGCCCGAGCGGTGACATCCGTTGCGGCGATGCCCGCCCGCGTCGGTGCCTACGTTACCGTCAGTCTCGTGCCGCCGTCCCTCGAGCCGTTCTACGGCGGCCACGGCTTGCTCTCGATCGCGGTGTACGGCCAACTCTCAATAGGTCGATGACCACGTCGACGACGCTTGACCTTTGGTTCGCTTGCGCTGTTCCCGGTGTTCGTGCACGGCTCTCCAGCAATACCACGCGGCCACGGTGCGATAGGGCCGGAAGCGTTCGCCCAGGGCATCGAGCTCCTTCGGCGTCGGCAACTTGGGCAGCCCATATGCCAGCGCATAGCCGCTGCGCACGCCATAGTCCCCCACGGGCCACACGTCGAGCCGGCGTAACTGGAAAATCAGGAACATCTCGGCGGTCCACCGTCCGATGCCGCGTACGACCGACAGCCTCGTGATGATCTCCTCGTCCGAGAGCCGGCCGATGCGATGCAGCGGCACCGTTCCGGCCACGACGTGGGCGGCGAGGTCCCGGACCGCCGCCACCTTGCTGCGTGAGAGCCCGGCGGCGCGAAGCTTTCTGGAGGACAGTGCCAGCAGGCTCTGCGGCGAAAGATCTCCATCGAACAGCGCAACGAATCGGCCATGGATGGCGGCGGCCGCGGCGCCGGCGAGCTGTTGATACAGAATGCTCTCGGCGAGCGCTGCAAAGTGGGCCGAGTCCGGTCGCGGAAGCCGAAAGGGCTTGGTGCGCTCGATCAGCTTCGCCATGACCGGATCACGGCGTGCGACCTCTGCGACTGCGGTTGAAAAGGAGTTCACCACGTGGCGTAACCGGTCCCGGACGCGGCTTTGTTCCCGCGAGCCGCGGTCGCGACGTCACGAGCCCTGGGCCGCGCGAATGACCGCTGCCACGCTGTCGCGCAGCGGGTGCAGGTTTCCCACGTGTTGCAGGAGCAACCTCCCGTCCCGTCCGATGACGAATGTCGTAGGCACGCCAACCACGCGAAACAGGCGCTTCACGCGCTGTTCCCGATCGAGTGCCACCGGAAAATTGAGCCGCTGCTCTTCCGCGAAGCGCCGCACGCGACTGGGGTCACCCGCATCGACGCTGACGCCCACGATACGCGCGCCGCTGGGCGCAAGGTCACGCTGCAGCGCCACGAGATCGGCCATCTCCTCTTCGCAGGAGGTGCACCAGGTCGCCCACACATTCAGCAGTGTCACCGGTTCTCCGGCCCCAATCTGCACGCTGTCGCCGGACAGTGTGCGCACGCCGTAGGTGGGCATGATGTCGCCGACCGCGATCGGCCGGAACGCGCCGTCGCGCTGACCGCCGCACGCCGCAACGGCGAGCAGCACGAGCGTGTATCCGAACAGACGATTCATCGCTCGCTCCGCGGCGCGGCGGTGATGCCGCTGCGCATCATCACCTGCATCGCCCCAACCGCGTTCACATAGGTCTGCGGATCGTTCTTGTCGAGCGATGCACGCGCCGCCGAGTCCTGCCTGGCCGCCTCCAACGGACGCTCCTGCCATGCGACCAGCACGCCGCCGGACACCAGTGACACGACCGGATAGCCGGCCTCGTTCCATGGGGTGCTCACGACCTCAGGACTGGAAAAATGGTGGCCCCCATCCCGCGAGACTCGCACCACGATTTGCGGCACCTCCCGGGTGCCGTCGTCCCATGCTGCCACGACAACGCCGGAGTCGGAGCCTTCGCCGATCCCGAGCTGGATGTGGGCGGCACGGGAGTACTTCGCGAGCCCGAGTGGCACGGGCGCGGAAAAGGTGACGCCGCCGTCGCGCGACTGCGCGTATTGCGTCCCCGCGCGGCCCGTGCGGCCGGTCCACCACGCGACGTGGAGCGTGCCGTCACGACCCACCTTGATCGACGGTCCGGCATCGGGGCAGTAATTGACCTGCCAGGCGTCCGCATGCACACGGGCGGGATCACTCCAGGTCACGCCGCGATCCCGCGAGCGCGCCACGACGATGTCGCGCTGGTCACCCGGAAATCGCTTGCGCCACGCGAGATAGAGCGACCCATCAGGACCTGCCGCGAGCGCGGTGCGACAGCACGGGCAGGAGCGATCGGAATCGACCGTCAGCGGCGTGGACCAGGTCCGGCCGCCATCGGTCGAGCGCGCGAAAAACGTATGCGACGTATCGGGCTTCACCTCGGCGAGCCACGACAGGTAAATCGAGCCGTCGGGCGCCACGAACAGCGCGTGATCGTCGTACGATCCGAACACGGCATCGCCCGTGACGGTGGAGGGAGCCTCCCAGTGCCGCCCGCCGTCAC
>DATBFV010000119.1:0-18161 GCA_036558345.1 Gemmatimonadales bacterium
ATGGGGCGCCACGCCACTGAGGAACAATGCCAGCGCTGCCACACTGGCCAGGGCGCGTTGCAAGCCTGGGGCGTGACGGCCGCATACGTCGGCAGCTCAAACCCGATCGGCGCCGATGCCTTCGGGATCACCTGTGCCGTCTGCCACGATCCGCACGGCACAGCCAAGGACCCCGTCACCGGCCAGCTCAACGAGGGGCAGTTGCGCTATCCGCTCTCATCCTCTGATCCTGAGCGGCAGCTGTGCATGAAGTGCCACTATCGGCGCACCGAGCCGTTGGCCATGGACTCGACACGGGTCGAAAGCCCGGGCGGCAGCAACTCGCCGCACGCGCCCCAGGGAGCCACGGTCATCGGCGAGCTCGGATATCAGAACCCGAGCTACCTCGATCCGGTGCTGATTGAGGTGGCCAAGACCGCGACCCACGGGAACCTGACCAAGAACCCGAGGCTCTGCGCCGGCTGTCACGTGCATCCGTTCTCGACGACGGACACGACGAGCGGGATGACCGTGTTCGCCACCGGCCACCTGTTCCGGCCAATCCCCTGCTACGGGCCGGACGGGATCACGCCGACGGACTCGATCAAGAACTGCGCCTACACGCCAACGGAACGGTCGTTCAAGGCGTGCACGGGCTCGGGTTGCCATGCGAGCGAAAACGAGCCCGCCGGGCTGCTCGCCGTGGCGCGCGGGCGGATTCAGAGCCTCACGACCACGCTGTGGGTGAACTCGGGTACGGGCGCCGGATCGAGCAGCGGGATCGACACGCTCGACACGGGCATCCTTCCCGCGATTCTCAAGAATACCTGGAGCCAGAAGGGAACGCTCAACAATTTGACGCTGTTCGCGAATGGCGCCCGGGCGCAGGGTGACAGCGTGATCAACCTCGATGCCACGAGCCTGACGGGCAAGCTCGCGCAGGGGAACACACTCCAGATCGGCACGACGCAATACACTGTCGTAGCGACGGTCACGGCCGCCGCGAACCAGCTCAACGGTGTGCAGGTCACTCCGTACTTCACCGCGGCAGTTGCCGACAACACCAAGATCCTGGTCATGAAGATGGGCGACTTACTCCAGGGAGACCGGGTCATCACGGCGTCGGACGGGGCCGAATTCAACGTGCGCGCCGTGGGCGAGGATGCCAGCGGAAACTTCGTCGCCGGCACCTCGGTGGCGGGCGGTGACAGATCTCATACCGTGCACAACCCGTTCCTCGCAGAGGCGCTGCTGCGCGCGAACATCGAGGAGCTGACTGCCCTGTACGGATCGCAGCCGTGGTTCCCGAGCGTTCCGGCGTCGGTGAAACAGATCTTGGCCGGTCCGCTGGGAGCGACGGGCAGTGTGCCGTTCCCGCGCCCGGCCAAGCAATCTGGCCAGCGAGTCAGTTTGCAGTAGATTGGCCCGATGATTCTTCTGCCCGGCCCCGGGATCCTTGTGGTCACCGGGGCCGGTGTTTTGGCCCCTCAGCCTGCGCCGGCTCCATGAACAACTCTGGCCGCGAGGCCTCATGACCCAGGTGCCAAGTCCAAGCACGAGTGCATTCGCCTGGAAACCCAGCTTCAACGAATACCTGCTGGCGGGCATCGTCGTTCTCTCCGTGGTGCTCGTGGCGCTGGGCGCGGTCGTGTACCTGCTCCCAGGGGATTACCTCCAGATCCCCGAGCTCCAGCCCGCCGTGCGCGTCGGCCGCCAAGCCGACTTCCCGGCCGGCGCGAGTAGGGTCGTCACCTGGGGCCCGCGAATTCTCCTCGTCGTCCACGCCGGCGACGGCGAGTACGCGGCGCTGCAGGGCACATCGCCCGTGGACGGCTGCATCCTCGACTGGGATGCCGCGTCGCTGCGCGTGGTGTCACCGTGCAGCTACATCGTGTATGACCTGCATGGCAACGTCGTGCGCGGCCTGACCACGGTCCCCCTGCAACGGTACCTGGTGTTCGTGCGCCAGGGCGCCGTGTATGTGACCGAGTCGTGAGGATCCGCGACCTCGCGCGCGCGGCCGCGCAATGGGCGTCGCAATTCTGGAGCGATCTCAAGAGCAGTACGGACGCCGGCGTACTGACGATCGCGCGCTTCCTCGGCCTGCTATACGGGCCGATAGACGCTCGACTGCCGATCAACGAGGCGCTGAAAAAGGCGCTGAATTACCGGCTCGCCCCGCACGTCACGTGGCGCCACGCGCTCGGCGGCATCACCTACCTGCTTTTCATCCTTCTCGTCCTCACCGGTGTGCTCCTCTCGGTGCACTATCGCCCCTCCGTGCAGGAAGCCTACCCCAGCATCCAGCACATCGTGTCCGAGGTGACGCTGGGGTGGTTGATGCGCGACGTGCACGTGTGGGCCGCGAACCTCGTCGTGCTCGTCATGCTGGCGCACATGGCGCGCGTGTTTTTCGACGCCGCCTACAAGCCGCCGCGCGAGACGAGCTGGCTGGTCGGCGTTGGGCTGCTCGTGATCGTGCTGGCGTTCGGCGCCACGGGCACACTGCTGCCGTGGGACCAGTCGGCCTACTGGACGGTGTCGGAAGCGCTCAACGGCGTGGCCGGGATGCCGATCATCGGCGGGCTGGCGGCCGGACTGCTGCGCGGCGATCCGATCGTGTCGGGGGCCACACTGAGCCGCTTCTTTGCGGTGCACGTGATCGTGCTGCCGTGGTTCGCGTTCGCGTTGCTGACGTTTCACTTCACGGTCCTGCGCCGGCACGGCATCGCTCCGCCCAAGCATGCGACGAGCCCGGCCCTGGGGAGCGGGCGCCCCTTTTTCCCGAATCACCTACTGCGCTCGATCAGCGTCGCGGCCGTGGTGTGCGCCTTGATGGTTACGCTCGCAGCGTTTTGGCCGCGGCCCGTGGGGGACCCAGCCAATCCGGCGGAAGCTCCCAGCAGCATCATCGCCACGTGGGTGGTGGTGGATGTCTCTCGCGCGCTCACGCACTACCTCGGCGCCTGGGGATTCGTCGGATTCAGCCTGCTCGGCATCAGCCTCGCGCTGGTGCCCCTGTTCGATCGCGATCCCGAGCGTGATTTACGGCGCCGCCCGGTCGTGGCGACACTGGGGTTCGTGTTCTTCATCGGCTTCGTCGTGCTTTGGCTCGTCGGCAGCCAGCTGCGCAGCCGGCCGACCGGCGCGGCCCTGGAGCCGAATGCTGCGGCTCCGCCGGCTGCGGCCGTGCAGCATTCGGGCGGGGAACGGCGCGCGCCATGAGCCGCACGATCCTGCGGGTGCTGGCAGTGGGGGCGGCGGCGGGCCTGATCGCGCTCCGCCCCGCCCGGGCACAAGGGAATCAGGCGCCGTCGGTCGAGGGGATGGCCGACACGACCTACGGCTGTGTCATGTGCCACGCGGACAAGCGGCGGGCGTTCGTGGCGGGGGTGCACGCCGAGCGCGGCATCAAGTGCCACGACTGCCACGGCGGCGATCCCTCCGCGTTCGCGCTTCCGGCGGCGCACCGCGGCAACTTCAGAGGGGCGCCGGGCAAGATCGCCACCGTCGAGCTATGCGGCTCCTGCCACTCGGACCCGAACCGGATGCGACAGTATGGGCTGCCTACGGGCCAGGTGGCGGAGTTCCGCTCGAGCCGGCACGGCCGGCTCTTGCTGGTGAATCACGATCTCGACGCGCCGACCTGCACTGACTGTCACGACGCGCACACGATTCTGCGTCCCGACGACGCGCGCAGCACGGTCTACCCGACCAACATCCCAACGACCTGCGCGCACTGCCACGAAGACAAGCAGCGCATGGGGAAGTATCACCTTGCCACCGATCAGGTGGAGCGCTTCCGCCGCAGCGCGCACGGCATCGCGCTGTTTCAGGAACAGAACTTCGCGGCCCCGACGTGCGTCGGGTGTCACGGGTCGCACTCGGCCCTGCCGCCGACGGTGACCGAGGTCGCGAACGTGTGCGATCGCTGCCATCAGCTCGTCGGCGAGGCGTTCGAGCAAGGTCCACACGCGCGCGCCGCGCGTACGGGCAAGCTGGCCGGCTGCCTCGCCTGCCATAGCAACCACGACACCGAGCGCGTGCCGATGGACCGCATCGCGGCGGTGTGTGCCCGCTGTCACGGGGCCGGCACCGGTGAGTTGGCGCTTGGCCAGCAGATTCAGCGCAGCGCCGAGCAGGCGACCGAAGACCTGCAGGCCGCCGACAGCGCGATCCGGCGACTGGCGCTCGCGGGTGTGCAGACCGTTGACGCGCGCTTCCGCTACCAGACGGCGCTCACCGCCTATCTCCAGATCGCCAAGGCGCAGCACAGTCTCGACCTCGAGCGGCTGGAGGAACTCAGTCGTCGGGTGCGCTCGATCTCGCGGGATCTCCGCGGCAGCGCGGAGGTGGCCGACGAGCGCCGCTGGGAGCACAAGCTGCTGCTCGTGCCCATCTGGTTCCTCGCGCTCGCGATCGTGATCCTGGCCTGGTTGACGCTGCGCGGTCTCGAGCGGCAGCCGCGAGGAAAACCGTGACCGCGCCGTCGCCCCCGCCCCCGCCCCCCTCCCCGCCCCCAACGCGGCGGCAGCGGCTGTCGCGGCTGGTTCGCCTGCTTGTGCCCGCGGGCATCACGGCCGTGCTGTTACTCGCCGTGGGTTCGATCGGGTTCGTGGAGTACAGCGCCCGGCCGAGCTTCTGCAAGTCGTGCCACCTCATGCAGCCGTACTATGACTCGTGGGCGACCTCCTCCCATCGTGACGTGCCTTGCATCAAATGCCATTACGCGCCGGGTATCCGCGCCGAGGCGATGGGGAAGTTCCAGGCGGCGAACCAGGTGGTGAAGTACATCACTGGCGCCTACGGCACGAAGCCGTGGGCCGAAATCGAAGACGCCGCCTGCCTGCGCTCCGGCTGTCATTCGGAGCGCAAAGTCGAAGGCATCGTGATGTACAAGGGCGTGCGCTTCGACCACACGGCCCACCTGGGTGAGCTGCGGCGCGGCAAGCAGCTCCGCTGCACGAGCTGCCATTCCCAGATCGTGCAGGGCGATCACGTCGCGGTTACCGAAGCCACCTGCATCCTCTGCCACTTCAAGGACCGGCCGCCGGGCGCGCCCATCGGCGGCTGCACCGGCTGTCATCCCGCGCCGCCGCGTGTCGTCTCCGCGGGCGGATACGTGGTCGACCACGCGCAGTACGTGCAGGACCGCGTGTCCTGCCTCTCGTGCCACAGCGAGGTGACGGTTGGCACAGGTGACGTCGATCGCGCGCGCTGCTTCAACTGCCACAACGAGCCGGCACGCCTGGCCGCGTACGGCGATACCGTTCTCGTGCATCGCGTGCACATCGCGGAGCACAACGTCGAGTGCACGCAGTGCCACACGCCGATCGCGCATCGCGTCGTCTCCCTGGCGACCACGTTCGAGCTGGACTGCCGCAGCTGCCACGCGCAAGTGCACGACGCGCAGCGGCGGCTGTACGCCGGCACCGGCGGCCACGGCTCACCCGAGTCGCCGAGCCGGATGTTCATGGCCCGCGTGTCGTGCACCGGCTGTCACGGCTTGCCCACCACCGTGCGGGGGCATGAACGGGTACGGCTCGCGGGCGAGGCGTCGTGCATGTCGTGCCACGGCATCCGCTACGCCAACCTGTTGCCCACCTGGCAGCGCGAGATGGAGCGCAAGCTCAGCCGCGTGGCTCCCGTCGTGGCAGGCGCGCGTGCGGCGCTCGGGTCCGCCTCCGTGCGGGGCCGCGCCACCGCCGACAGCCTGTTGCGGCTCGCGCAGGACAACGTTGAGCTTGTCCGCGTCGGCAAGGCCGCGCACAACGTCGCCTACGCCGATCAACTGCTGCGCGCTGCCGTCGAGCTGGTGCGGCAGGCGGTGCGTGCCGGTCCGCTGGCGTACGCAGTTCCCGAAGTGAACCTCGGCCCGCCGCTTGGCGAGAATGCCTGTTTCGGCTGTCACATCGGGGTGGAGCGGGCCAAAGTGACGTTCCAGGGCATGGCGTTCGATCACGAGCCGCACGTGCTGCGGGGGGGGCTGGGCTGCGCGGACTGTCACACGCCCCTCGAGCGGCACGGCGGCACGACGCTCACGTCACCGGCGGCCTGCAGCGCCTGTCATCACAATCCCGTGCGTCCGATGAACTGCTCGCGCTGCCACGCGACCGGGGCGGGCGCCGCCGTGGTGCCGGCCGCGACCATCACAACCGCGACCGGCGACTTCACGCACGATGTACACCTCGCCGCCAACCTCGCGTGCTCCACCTGCCACACCCCGCCGGCCATGAGCGCTCGCGGGTTGGCGTGCGAGACGTGCCACGACCAGCATCATCAACCTGACCGCAGCTGCTCGAGCTGCCACCGGGCGGGCACGGGGGTACTCGCCAAGCACACCCGGGCTGCGCACTCGGGCTGCGCGAGCTGTCACGCCTCCATCCCCACGATCAATCGTTGGACGCGCCAGATCTGCACGACGTGTCACGTGAAGCAGGCGAGCGGCCACTACTCGACGCGGTCCTGCGAGACGTGCCATCAAATCCCCGCGATGAGGACGGAGTGAAGAGCGCGCTGCTCGTCATGGTCGCCTTGCTCTCGGCAGCCCGTCCGGCGGCGGCCCAAGGGGCGAGTAGGGGGGAAGTCGCCTGCGAGAAGTGTCACGGCAACCGCGACTTCCTCGTGGGGAAGGGCGGGCTGCGCGGCGATTCGTCGCTCTACGTGCGCACTGCGACCCTGCAGGATTCGCGGCATGCGTCGTTGCGCTGCGCGCAATGCCACGTCGGCTACGACGCCGGGTATCCTCACAGCGCCGCGTCGCGCGTGGTCCCCTGCCAGACGTGCCACGCGGCCGAAGGGCAGGACTGGCAGGCCTCGATTCACGCCGCCAACGCAGCCAGCGCGGGTGACGCCCCGACCTGCGTGGCATGCCACGGTTCGCATTCGGTGTACGCGGCCACCGACCGCCGCTCGCCGACGCATCCTCTGAACGTCGCCGCGCTGTGCGGGCGCTGCCACGCCGATCCCCGGATCACCGGGACCTACTTCGCGACGCCGGACAAGAGTCTGGCGCGCACGGCGGTCGCCCACTTCTACAAGACGGTACACGGCAACGCGCTCACGCGCGCGGGCCTCGTCGTCTCGGCGACCTGCAACGATTGCCATCGGGCGCACAAGGTACTCCCCGCGAGCGACCCGTCTTCCTCGGTCAACCGGGCGAACATCCCCGCGACGTGCGGCGCCTGTCACGTCGGCGTCGCCGAGACCTACGACAGCTCGGCGCACGGCGTGGCGTACCGCACCGGCGCGAAGACGACGAGCGGGCATCCCGCACCCGTGTGTGTGGACTGCCACTCCGCGCACGAGATCGTGCGCGCCGACCAGCCCCAGTGGCTGTTGGGCGTCGTCGAGGAGTGCGGCAAGTGCCACGAGCGGCTGTACGAGACCTACTTTGAGACCTATCACGGCAAGGTCACCCGGCTTGGGTTCACCCTGGCTGCGACCTGCGCCGACTGCCATACCGCCCACGACATGCGGCCGGCGTCCGACACGCGCTCCGCGGTGTACGTCGAGAACCGCGTGGCCACCTGCGGGCGCTGCCATTCGCGTGCGAACGTGAACTTCGTGCGGTACGAGCCGCACGGCGATCCCAAGGATCGCGCGAAGTATCCAATGCTGTTCTGGAGCTGGCTGTTCATGACGACGCTGCTCGTGAGCGTCATGTCGTTCTTCCTGCTCCACACCTTCCTGTGGGTCATGCGGCTCGCGATCAATCGCTGGCGCAGCAAACGGGAGACGCCGGAATGACGCCGCGGCCGTTGAGCGCCTCCGACCGCGGCGGCGGGCCGTATGTGTGGCGGTTCACGCCGCTGCAGCGCGCACTGCACGCGATGGTCATCGTGTCGTTCTTCGGGCTCGTGATCACCGGACTGCCGCTGCACTTCGCGCACGTACCGTGGGCGCGCGTGCTCGTGCGCGCCGTAGGCGGGCTGCAGGCGGCGGGCGTGATTCACCGCATCTGCGCCATCATCACGTTCGGCTACTTCATCCTCCACCTCGGCGCGGTGGGGTATGGCATTCTCAAGAGCACGAACCGCAAGAGCTTTTTCTGGGGCCCGGACTCGATGGTGCCGCAGCCCAAGGACGTGCGGGACGTCATCCAGATGTTCAAGTGGTTCTTCGGCCGCGGCCCGCAGCCTCGCTTCGATCGCTACAGCTACATGGAGAAGTTCGACTACCTGGGCGTGTTCTGGGGCGTCGCGATCATCGGCGCGTCGGGGCTGCTGCTGTGGTTCCCCGAGTTCTTCGCCAAGCTCCTGCCAGGGTGGGCGTTCAACGTTGCCACCATCGTGCATGGCGACGAAGCGCTGCTCGCGCTGAGCTTCATCTTCACGATTCACTTCTTCAACGTGCACCTCAGGCCCGAGAAATTCCCCATCGATGTGGTGATCTTCACCGGTCGCGCCACTGCGCACTACATGAAAGAAGAGCATCCGCTCGAGTACGAGCGGCGGCAGGCCGCCGGCACGCTGGAGGCGCTCGCCGCGCCCCCCGTGTCGCGCGCGGGATATCTGTGGTCTGTGGTCGTAGGATTTGGCTCTCTGGCGCTCGGGGTGTTCCTCATCATTCTGGTGTTGTGGGCGCTGCTGTGATGGCCGTCCGTGTTTCGCGTCTCGTGGCGATGGCCGCGGCGCTCCACGCCGTTGCCTCGATGGCTGCCGCGCAGGGCTACCGTGCGCGCGTGGACACACGCTGGCAGACCGCGGCCTATCGCGGCGTGACGCTCGACAGCATTCCCGTCGGCGACACGGTGTCGTCTTCCGGCGGGGGCCCGATGTCTCCCGATGGCTTTGCCGTGCTGTGCCACTCCGGCGCCGCGTATTGCACGTTCTTCCGGCCGGGTCCCGAGCACCGCGGCGGTCCCATGACGGCGATGGTCGATCTCTCGGTCTGGGGATTCGGCGTCACCGGTCTCAGCGTGCGCATGAGCGGACGCGCCGCCACAGATGTGGGGTCGGCGGACGCGTGGCCGGGAACCGACCCCGCCGTGCAGCTCCTGGAAGGCTATGCCGAGTACGCGATTCCGCGGGCGACCGCGCGCCTCGGGCGCCAGATCATCCCGTCGCGCCTCGGCATGACCGGCTTCGACGGCGGGTCTCTCCGGTGGCGCGCCGAGCGCCGCGTCGAGCTCCAGGCATACGGCGGATGGGGACTGGCACGCGGCGTGGCGCTGCCGGTGACGAGCCCCGCACTCAATCCGCTCGATGATTTCCAGCCCACCCAGCGGCAGCTGCTCGCGGGAGCGAGCGCCGGGTGGACGTCCACGGCAGTGGACGCCCGGGTCGAGTACCAGCGCGAAGTGGACCCCCAGGCCCACAAGTTCGTTTCCGAGCGCGTCGGCTTCGATGCGGCGGTGAGCCCAATGCCGAACGTCCGCCTCTCGGGCGGCGCCGACTACGACATCGCCGCCGGCTGGTGGGGGAGTGCGGAAGCCGCGCTCACCTACCTCACGCAAAAAATGCGCGGCAGCGTCGGCGTGAAGCGCTATCGTCCCCATTTCGATCTGTGGACGATCTGGGGCGCGTTCAGCCCCGTTCCCTACAACTCCGTGCAGGCCTCGGTCGCGGTCGCCGCGATGACGCGGCTGGAAGTGCGCGGTCGCTACGAGCGCTACCGCTACGAAGAAGCGGCCACCGAGACGCCGCTGTTCGCGACAAAGCGCGACGGCTGGCGCGGCGAGCTCGGTGCGACCGTCACGCCGCTGGCGCATTGGACCGTCGATGCCGGCTATCAGCGCGAGTACGGGCCCGGCGCCTCCGTTTCGGGAACGGCCGCGACAGTGACTTACGAGCCAACGCGCCGGCTGCGCGCGATCCTGCTTGCCTCGGCGGCCGATCGGCCGCTCGAGTTTCGGTTCAACGACGCCGTCGTGCGGGTGTACGGGCTTGACGCCCAGTACATGGCGTCGGAGCGCCTGCGCGTCAGCGCGACCGTGCAGCGTTATCAGGAAGACCACCGTCGCCCGGATGCCGGCGCGTTCGACTGGCGTCAGTTCCGCGCCGGTGTGCGCTTCAGCTTTGCGTTCGGCAGCGCGGACGAAGTGGCGGGCCTGACGCTGCCCCCCGCCATCCGGATGCTCCCAGGGGATCGGTCGGCCCGGTGAAACGCCACCTCGTCGTTGCCTTGATCGCCCTGCTCGCGAGCGGGCGGCTCGCGGGCCAGAACTTCGACCATCCCAAGCACGCGCGCCTCTTTCCCACGTGCACGGCGTGTCACGCGGGGGCCGAGGATCCCGATTCGGCGCTTTATCCGTCGCCGGCGCGCTGCGCCGCGTGTCACGACGGCGCGGTGCAGCCGCGCGTCGCCTGGCAGCCGCCAGCCGAGCGCCCCAGCAATCTCAAATTCGTGCACGATCTGGTGCCGTTGATGACGCGGCAGACGCCGCAGGGACCGCAGGAGCTCACCTGCGCCGACTGCCACACGCCCGAAGGTGCGCCGTGGATGACCGTGCAGCGCCCGCAACCCGATCGCTGCATGCAGTGTCACGCGCCCGGCTTCGCCCATGCTTCAGCGCCGGACACTCTTTGCTCGACGTGTCACATTCCGCTGGTGCGCGCGGCCTCACTGCGCGCCGCCGACATCGCGGCGTTTCCCAAGCCCCCGTCCCATGAAGCAGCCAATTGGGTGAGTCGGGCGGGGCACGGGAAACTGGCCGCGGCCGGCGCCCAGAGCTGCGCCGTGTGTCACGCGCGGGACTTTTGCCAGACATGCCACGTGGACGCGCCGGAGCAGGCGGCGATTCAGGCGCTCGACCCCGATCCCCGCTCGCGCGCCATCGTGGTGCAGCTCACGGCCCCGGCATCGCATCAGGAGGCGGATTTTCTGCAGCGCCACGGCAGGGTGGCGCGCGCCGACATCAAGCAGTGCAGCACCTGCCACACGCGCGAAAGCTGTCTCACCTGTCACGCGCCGTCGCAGCGCGTCAGCGTTGCCCTGTACCCGGCCGGTCCGGGACGCGCCCCCGGGGCGCAGCCGCACCGGGCGCGGCCGCCCTCACACCGGGAGAACTTCGCGCGGCGGCACGCCTCGTTCGCTAACAGCGCGCCCGGCACTTGCGCCGGCTGTCATGTGCGGACCGATTGCCTCGAATGCCACCGCCAGAGCGCCGCGGCGGGCCCCTCGCCCGGTTACCATCCGGCCGGGTTCCTCACCCGCCATCCGGCGGCGGCGTACGCGCGTGAGTCGCGCTGCACTGACTGCCACAACACGGGCGCGTTCTGCCAGAGCTGCCATGCCACCGCGGGCCTCGTCGCGACGAAGGCGTTGGGTTCCGGTTATCACGATGCCAGCAGAACGTTCAGCGCCGGCCATGGTCAGGCGGCGCGCCAGAGCCTCGAGAGCTGCACCGCGTGTCACGTCGAGCGTGATTGTCTGACGTGTCATTCGTCGATTGCCGGCCGCGGATACAACCCGCACGGCCCCGGGTTCGACGCCGAGCGCCTGCGGCGCAAGAACGCTCAGATGTGTACGGTCTGTCACGGCGCCGCCATTCCGGACAATTAACAGGAGATCGTCGCATGACGACTGAGACGCCTGGGGTCGCTTCTGCCGGTCGACGCAAGTTCCTGCGCTGGGCGACCGCGCTCGGCGGCGCCGCGTCGGCGCTGCTCGCCGGCGTGCCGGCTCTGCGCGCATTCCTCTCTCCGACGTTCCGCCGCAGCCGGGAAGACAAGTGGATCCGGCTGGGTGAGATCGATCAATTCGATACCGAGGTGCCCACCAAAGTCGACTTCGTGGACGCCGTGCACGACGCGTGGGTCGAGACGCGGCGATTGCGCAACGTGTGGATCTATACGGCGGATGGGGAGACGTTTCGCGTCTATAATGGCCGCTGCACCCATCTCGGGTGCAACTACTTCCTCGATCAGGAAAAGAATGTGTTTCGGTGCCCGTGCCACACGGGCTTCTTCGAGATCAAGACGGGTAACGTCCTGGGCGGGCCACCGCCGCGCCCGCTCGACAGCCTCGAGGTGAAGGTCGAAAACGGCGTGCTGTACTGCCGCTATCAGGATTTCCGTCTCGGCGTCCCTGAAAAGGCTGAGGTCTGATCATGCCCGGCATCTTTCATTGGCTCAATGAACGGCTGGACTTGACGCGCGCCAAGCGCGAGCTGCTCGACCGCGAAGTACCGGATCGGCTGACGTGGTGGCACACGCTGGGCAGCGCGACGCTCACGGTGTTTCTGGTTCAGGTGATCACCGGAACGGTGCTCGCGACGTATTACTCGGCGTCGCCGGACCACGCCTACGACAGCATTCAGTTCGTGACCAATCAGGTCGCGAGCGGGCGGCTGCTGCGTGGGATCCACCACTGGGGCGCGAGCGCGATGGTGATTCTCATCATCGCCCACATGATTCGCGTCTTCTCCGTGGGCGCGTACAAGTACCCGCGCGAAGTCAACTGGCTGCTGGGTGTGGGACTGTTCATTGTCGTGATGGGGTTTTCGTTCACCGGCTACCTGCTGCCGTGGGACCAGAAAGCCTATTGGGCGACCGCGGTCGGCACCAACATCGCGGGCACCACGCCGTTGATTGGTGGAGCATTGGTCGCGCTCCTTCGCGGCGGGTCCGAGCTGGGCACGGCGACCCTTGCGCGTTTTTATGCCTTTCACGTGCTCTGGCTACCGCTGACCCTCACGGCAATCGTCGCGCTGCACATCACCGTGGTCGTGCGGCAGGGCATCGCGGCGCGGCCGCGCGATCTCGAGACCGGCGCTCCGAAGACCACGCGCGATCCTGCCTATCCCGACTACTATCACAAGGCCTACCTCGCGTCCAAGCGCAGCGGCGTGCGGTTCTGGCCCGACATTCTGGGCAAGGACGCGATCGTTTCGGCGGCCACGGTGCTGGTGCTCGTCTTGCTCGCGCTGGCCCTGGGCGCGCCGCTCGAGGCCCCGGCCGACCCCACCGACACGAGCTACATCCCGCGGCCCGAATGGTATTTCCTTCCGATCTACCAGCTGCTGAAGCTCGTTCCCGGCTCGCTCGAGGCGGTCATTGCGGTGGGCGTGCCGACGGTGCTGCTGCTGGTGCTGGTTGGGTTGCCGTTCTTCGATCGCGGCAGCACGCGCAACCTGCTGCATCGCCCCGCCGCGCTAGCGGGCCTGGCGATTCTGCTTGGTGGGGCCGGATTTCTGATCGGGGCGGCCGGCCGTGCGCCTTCGGCTGAAGCCGGCGTCGTGCTCACCTCAACGCAGCGCGCGGGTCGAGCGCTCTATCAGTCGCAACAATGTGCTGGGTGTCATCGCGTAGCCGGCCAGGGTGGCGAAGAGGGCCCTGATCTCACGGCGGTCGGCGTGCGGCATTCAGCCGGCTGGATTCACAGTTTCATTGAACAGCCGAGCCGCTTCCACCAACAGTCGCGGATGCCGGCGTATGGGCCACCGGCACTCACGCACCAAGAGATTGAGGAGCTGGCGCAGTACTTGTCGACACTGCGGGGCCGCGACGTCCTCCCGGCTGCACCCGGGGGGACGCCGCAGTTTTACGATACGTTCCCACCGCCGCGGCGGCCCTAGGGGCCGCTGGCGGCTGCGGGATTCGCGAGTGTCTTGACGAACTTCGCGACCGCAGCGATCTCCGCCGCCGACATCCTGTCGGCGAAGGACTTCATGTCCTTGCCCTTGCCGTGCTGCAGCACCGTGACGATCGCCGCTTCCGTCAGGTGCGCCTGCTCGGCCGAATCGGCCAGGGTCTTCAGCGTCGGATACACAGTCACCATCCGCGCGGGCGGAACCCCTTTCGCCCCGTGACAGGACTTGCAGTGCTGCCGGTACAGCGCCGCGCCGTCCGGTTCCGTTGTCCCGGCGGCCGCGCTCTGCGCGGCGGCGGCGACCGGTAATGTCATCAGCAGTACGGCTGCTACGGTCCAAACACGCATAAACGCTCCCTTTGCGGGTGATCGGTACTTCTAAGACTGCGGCTGCAGGGAAAAGGCAACGCCAAGCTAAGATGAAGAGCCCTTCATCGGGCCCTTAAACACGCTTCCCCCGCCCGCCTCTAACATGGCTCAATGCAGCCTGTTGGCAACGCGTGCGGGTGTTCGCTTGACGCCACCGAAGTAGAACTTCCCGGCGCGCTCCGCGTCGCACTCGTCGGTGCGCCGAACGTCGGCAAGAGCGCGCTGTTTAACCGGCTGACCGGCCGTTATGTGACCGTGTCGAACTATCCCGGCACCACAGTCGAACTCGCGCGCGGGCATAGTGAGCTCGACGGCGTGACCGCGGAAATTATCGACACCCCCGGCATTCACTCATTGCTTCCAATCGGCGAAGACGAGCGTGTCGCCGCGCGCCTACTGGTGAGCGATGGCGCGCCCGATGTCGTGATCCACACAATCGACGCGAAGAACATCGCCCGTAGCCTGCCGATGACGCTGCAGCTGCTGGAGCTGGGTCGCCCGCTCATCGTCGCCCTCAACATGATGGACGAAGCGGAGCTGCTCGGGATCCGCATTGGTGCGCAGCCATTGGCGCATCGGCTCGCTGTCCCGGTGATCCCTATTGTTGCGATCACCGGGAGAGGCATCGCCGAACTACGGGGCGCGATCCGGCGGGCGGCGCTGGCTCGGACGGCCGCGGTGTTGCCACCCGTATACGCGAACGGCGTCGGCCAGGCGCTGCAGACCGTGCGGAACGGGCTGGCAGGACACTATCGCGTCGATCGCACCGCGATAGCGGCTCTGGTCCTTCAAGGCGACGTCGATACGACGGAGCTGGTGGTGCGGACAGAGCCTGACGGCGGGCGAGCGGCACTTGCGTTGGCGCGCGAGCTGGCCAGCCAATTCGACGCCCCGGCGCCCTACCGTATTGCCATCGAGCGCCAGCGGACCGCCGACGTGTTGCTGGAGGACGTGGTCGCGTTACCAGGACGATGCGAGAGCAGAGATTCCGTGCGCGATCGGCTCGGCCGCATGCTGATCCAGCCGGCGACCGGCATCGCCATGCTGCTCTTCGTGCTCTTCGTCGGATTGTACCTGTTCGTAGGGCGGTTCGGCGGCGGTACGGTCGTCGGCTGGCTCGAAGGCACCGTGTTCGACCGGTGGGTGACGCCGTTCCTGACCAATCTGTTCGCGGGGGTTTCGAGTGACGCGCTGCGCGCGCTGTTTGTGGGTGACTACGGCCTCCTGACGCTCGGCCTGCGCTACGCCATTGCGATCATTCTCCCGATCGTGGGGGCATTCTTCCTGTTCTTCTCCGTCCTGGAGGACTCCGGGTACTTTCCGCGGCTCGCCCTGCTGGTCGATCGCGTATTCAAGCGCCTCGGCCTGTCGGGGCGGGCGGTGATTCCGGTCGTGCTCGGCTTTGCGTGCGACACGATGGCAACCATGGTTACCCGCACATTGGAGACCCGGCGCGAGCGCGTCCTCGCCACGTTGTTACTCGCGCTCGCGATCCCCTGTTCGGCGCAGCTCGGTGTGATTCTGGCCCTCACGGCGGGCCAGCCATTGGTTGTGGCGACGTGGGGAATCGCGGTGCTCGGCACCTTTCTGCTCGTCGGATGGATCGGCGCCCGCGTGCTGCCGGGGGCATCGCCCATGTTCCACATGGAGCTACCGCCGTTGCGACTGCCGCGCGCCGGGAACGTGCTGGTGAAGACCGCGACCCGCATGCAGTGGTACTTCCTCGAGGTGCTGCCGCTGTTCCTGCTCGCGAGCGTCCTGCTCTGGGCCGCTGACCGTACCGGCGCGCTGGCGGGCTTGCAGCACGCGATGCGTCCGGTCGTTGCCGCACTCGGGCTTCCCGCGCAAACGGCGGGGATGTTTATCTTCGGATTCTTCCGCCGCGATTATGGTGCGGCGGGGCTCTATGACTTGAGCCGCCAGGGCTTGCTCAGCCCGTTGCAGCTCGCCGTGGCGAGCGTGACGCTCACGTTGTTTGTCCCGTGCATCGCGCAGTTCCTCATGATGCTGCGCGAGCGTGGTGTGAAGACCGCCGTCGGCATGTTGGCGTTCATTACGGTGTTCGCGTTCGGCGCGGGATTCATCCTCAACACCGTCCTGCGGTGGTTCTGGTGAAGACCGCGCTGATCGTCTGCAGCTTCTGCACCAGGGAGTTCGCCGAGGATCTGGGGCAGCCCGTGTGCAAGGCCTGCCCGCTTGCTGGGTTTTGTCATCACGTCCGTTGCCCGAGTTGCGGCTACGAAAACCCCCTGCCACCCAGGTGGCTGCGCGCCCTGACGCGCAAGAGATCTCATGGCTCCAACTGAGTGGCTGCGGCGCTGGATCGGATCCCGCGTGCCGTCGGGTGGGTGGGCGGACGAATGCCCCGCGGGACGTCCCGTGCCCGAAGCTGAGCGCTGCGCCGGTACCACCTGCGATTCCGTCGAGTTGACGACGCTGACCTCGGGACAGCGAGCGTGCGTCACGTGTCTGGCTCATCCCGACAGCCCGGCGGCCGCAAAGCTCAGTGCGCTTGGCATCCTGCCGGGGAGAGAGGTCGAGATCGTCCAGCGCTACCCTGCGTTCGTGCTCGCCCTGGGCTTTGCCGAAATCGCCATCGACGAAACCCTGGCGCGGACGGTGCGCGTCCGCCAAATCTGATCGTCTCACAGTTGATTCACTGTGGCTTCATCGTGCGGTTGCTAGGATACGCACTGGTCACCAGGCGGGTGGCCAATGCGGGATCACAATCGAAGCCGCCGGCCGCATGTTCACCGGGCGTCTGAACCGGTACAGGAACACGAAATCCGACGGCACTTCCGGCCCCTCGCTCCTCGACGCAAACGGCGGGGGGCCGGATCTTTTCATCGCCGTTTCAGCACCTGTTCACCCCCACCATGCCACATTGTTCTTGCAAGCGAAGTGACATCACACAGGGAGGTGAACAATGTTAGGGATTACCCGCAGGACCCCCGTAGCTCGCGATCCATGGGCCGAGATGTTCTTCAATCTGCAGCGGCGCATGGGCCGCATTCTCAACGAGCCCCTCATGGACGCCGCCTATGACTGGCAGCTCGGCGATGTCGCCACGACCGCCTGGACGCCCGTCGTGGACATCTTCGAGGAGCCCGAGCATGTGCGGATCGTCGCCGAAATCCCCGGCGTGAAACCCGACGCCGTGAAGATTCTGGTCGAGGGGAACGTTCTGACGATCCAGGGGACGAAAGAGCAGTTCGCCGAGGAGAAGGCGGAGAAGGTTCATCGGTATGAGCGGGCCTACGGCACGTTCGAGCGCAGCTTCACGCTGCCCACGATCGTGGATCCTCAGAACATCAAGGCGACCTATGAGGTCGGTGTTCTGACGATCCTGCTCCCCAAAGTCGAGAAGGCGAAACCGCGGGAGATCAAGCTGGAGGTCGTTCCCGAGAAGAAGCTGAAAGCGTGACGATGCGGTCGAACGCACGACGCCCCCGGTTGCCAGGCGCATCGGGGGCGTCTGATTTTTCAGTGACTGCTATTGATGCGAAGCAGCGTATACAGGGGACAAGTCCGGAACAACGCCGTGCCGATGAAAATCAGACCGATGAAGCCGACGCCCAGCGCCAGGAGTGGGCGATCCTGCAGCGCCGCGGCATTCAGCAAGAGGACTCCGCCGATGAAACCGCGGGCAGTTGCGTCGCGCCATCCTACATTGTGGGAGCTCATGCGAGCAATTTTTCACGTCATGGCTGAATCGTGCGGGAAGACCTGATGAACGCCTCTTCATCCGAAACGCGCTCCATGGCTACCATTGCCTGTCCGTTCTGTGCGACCTTGAATCGCGTGAACATGGAACGGGTCGGGGATCGGCCGAAATGCGGGAGTTGTGGCCGGCCGATCCTGCTGGACCGTCCCGTCGCGGTATCTGACGCGAGCTTCGACCAGGTCATCACCGAGACGACGGTACCGGTGCTCGTGGACTTCTATGCCGACTGGTGCGGGCCCTGCAAGATCATGGCGCCGCTGCTGGATGATGCCGCGCACCGCCGCGCCGGGCAGCTGCTGGTCCTCAAACTCGATACCGATCGAAACCCCATCACCGGACAGCGTTTCGGGATTCGCGGGATTCCGACCTTGATTCTGTTTCACGGCGGTAAGGAGGCTTCGCGCCGGGTCGGTGCCATCCCCCCGGCCGAGCTGGAGACTTTCCTGAAGGAGACCTAGCGGGCCCCCCCGAGCTGTCGCAGCACGTACTCGAGGATTCCGCCGTGTTTGTAGTACAGCATCTCCTGCGGCGTATCGATGCGGACCAGGACCTTGAA
>DATBFV010000120.1:0-3781 GCA_036558345.1 Gemmatimonadales bacterium
GCTGCACCTGCGTGGGCAGATTCCCGCTTCGACGTTCGTGTTCTACGCGCGCATCGAGGAGCGCGACGCGCTCGTAGCGGTGTACGAGGCCGGACCCGAGGCGCAGGATCTTGCGGAGACGCCGATTCCGATGGGCGAACGTCTCAGCGGATGGGTGGCTGCTGTCGGTCAGCCGATCGTGAATTCCGACGCGCGGCTGGATCTTGGCGAGCGCCAGCGCGATCGCAGCGCCCTCAGAAGTGCTCTCGCGGTGCCGTTGGCCATCGACGGGCGCATCGCCGGCGTGTTGAGCTTCTACTCGCCTCACACCGCCGCCTTCGACGACCACCACCGCCGCTTGGCACAGGCCGCCGCGCACGCCACGAGCCAGTGCGCCGTCTGCGTGACGCCGCAACCTCTCGGGTCGCACGCGGCGCGCAGTCTCGAAACGGTGCAGTAATGTGCCAAAGCGAGACGTGACTTTCTAATTCGTTCGTGCGTCGATTGTTAGCTGCGACGCCGGCATTTTTCGTGTTCCGTTCGTGCACAGCGGCCCCGCACACGCTTCCCATGTCGCTCTCCCGATAACCAGCCGTGCGCTCATAACTTCCAGCAGGATTGCGGTGTGCGCAAATCCCTGGCGATCGGGTTGCACAGGGACAGGCCATTCAGAACGTCGGGCCGATTGTCCGTGTGCGGCGTCAGGGGAAGGGTGTCGAATGAAGGGGATCGTGCGTCGGAGCCTGGCTCTTGCGATCGCGTTTTTTCTCGTATCCACGGCGGGTGGCCAGGCGCAGGGACGCTTCACCGGAGCCCACGCACGACATCGCGAGAAACTGGACAATCACCTGCGCGCCGCCGTTGATGGCGGAGCCTCCACGCCGCAGCGCGTCATCATTCGCACGCGACCGACCGACTTGTCGGTCGTGCGTCGGAGCCTCGCGAGCCGCGGTGATCGGATTGTTGCCGATCACGAGTCCATCAGCGCGCTGACGGCAGTCGTCTCGCCGGAGGATCTCGACGGGCTGGTCGATCAGGACGCCATTCTCTCGGTCTCGACCGACGCGGTCGTCCACGCGAAGCTGCTCGGCGGTCTGCTGGGCGGTGTGCTCAAGCTCGTGGGCGGTCTGGTCAAAGTCGTCGGCTCGGTTCTGCTGCCGAACGGCGCCGACACGGAAGGGCCGGCCGTGCCGCCGGCGGTGCTGCGGGAGACCCTCGGCCTGACGGGATCCGCATCCGGCCGCGGCGTCGGGGTCGCCGTGATCGATTCCGGTCTGGAGATGTCGCCGGAATTCCAAGGCCGGGTGAGGGCGTTCTACGACTTCACGCGCGGCGGTATCGCGACAACGCCGTTCGACGACTACGGGCACGGCACGCATGTCGCCGGGACCATCGGCGGTTCGGGCGCGCTGTCTTCCTCCTACGCCTATCATGGGCTGGCCCCTCAGGTGCAGTTCGTCATCCTGAAAGTGCTCGACAAGAACGGGGCGGGGTGGACGAGCGACGTGATCCGCGCCGTCGACTTCGCCGTGGCGAATCGCGCCGCGCTGAAGATCGACGTCATCAACCTGTCGCTCGGCCATCCGATCTACGAGCCGGCTGGAACCGACCCGCTCGTGCAGGCGGTCGAGCGGGCGACACGTGCCGGCATCGTGGTGGTGGCGGCAGCCGGCAATTACGGTAAGAGTCCGACGACCGGAGAGGTTGGATACGCCGGTATCACATCGCCGGGCAACGCGCCGTCTGCCATCACGGTGGGTGCCCTCCGCACGGAAAACACCGTCACCCGTGACGACGACTGGATCCCCGATTACAGCTCTCGCGGCCCGAGCTGGTTCGACGGCTCCCTCAAGCCGGATGTGGTCGCGCCCGGCCACAACATCGTGGCCGTTGCGGCCAGGCAGGGAACCTTCACTCAAACGTATCCGCAGCTCAAGGATGCCGATCCGGATTACATCCGCATGAGCGGCACCAGCATGGCCACGGCCGTCACGACGGGCGTGGTGGCGCTGATGCTCGAAGCCAATCGAACGGCGAACAGCTACCCGACGCACCCGTCCCTGACGCCGAACGCGGTCAAGGCGATGCTGCAATACAGCGCGCTCGCCGTTCATTCGCCAGCCGGAGTCGAATACGACCCGCTCGTGGAGGGCGCCGGCGCGATCAATGGTCAAGGCGCCATCTCGTTGGCACGCTCGGCAAGGACATCTGCTGCGACGGGCACATCCTGGCTCAACACGACGCCAGTCCCCTGGACGACGATCGCCGGCAAACAGCTGGCGTGGCAACAGCAGCTGATCTGGGGGAACGTCGTCGTCTGGGGCAGCACCCTCGCGATCAATCAGCAGGCCTGGGGCACCGTCGTTGTCTGGGGCAGCAACGACGTCACGCTCGGCAACGTCGTCGTGTGGGGCAGCGATCTGGTGTGGACGGATCCGCAATCCTGGGCGAACGTGGTCGTGTGGGGCAGTGACACGGTCGGGCTCCTCATGGGTGATGTGGTCGTGTGGGGGGCGACGGGCGGCCTGACTCCGGGCACCACCGCGTGGGGTGAGCTCGCGGGGGCAACCACCGGAACCGTTGCCGGGAAGTGATTCGCCGCTGTTTCTTTCGTTGATTCGGATGCCTTTTCGGATTTCGTAACGCCCACGGTCGAGATGCCGTTCATCGGAGTCGTCAGAGCCGCACTGACGATCTTCGTCCTACCTGGAATCCAACGTGCTACCGCTATTCCGCGATGGCACTCAAGCGAGAGGCACCGGTCGATCGAATCCTCCGACCGGTTCACATGTGGGTGTGGGGCGATTACGACCGCCGGGTCCGCAAGCTGCTGGCCTTTGCGGAGGTCGAGACCGATGGCGGCCGCGACATTCTGCGGGCGTCGGAGCTGACGCCGGACCCGCTGTTGCGCCGGTTGTACTTGGCGCACGCGATCGACGAGCTGCACCACGGCGACCTGTTCCGGCAGCGCGGCGCCGCGCTCCTCCGCACGCGCTCCACGCGCGCCACGGGCCTGTTCAACGGCAGCCCGCTTCCCGGAGGACATGGCCTCGACGACTTGCGGATCGAGGGAGAACCCGACCATCGCCTGCTCGCCTTCCTGCACGTCGCCGAGAAGGCCGCGGCTGGCCGTTTCACGATCTATCGGGAGCTCGTCGATGACGACCCACGCACGCGCGCGATCTTCGAAGAGATTCTCCGCGACGAAGTCTTCCACATGAACTACACGTACAGTCAGCTCGCGCGCATCTCGCCGCGTTCCTATCGACGGCAGGTGTGGTGGGCGCGCACGAACCGGTTGTGGAAGCGATACGTGCGCGTCGCGGCGGCGATGGCGGCGCTGTTCGGCACCGCCATCCTCACGATCCTCTATTTCCTCTTGCTCCCGCCGTTCGCGTGGCTGGCCAGGCGTAGCGAACGCCGGGAACCGCCCGGTTGGCGTCAGATGTCGAGCGGCCTCAACGATTCACCCACGAGCCAATATTGAGATGAAGATTCTGGGAATCTCCGCACACTACCACGATTCCGCGGCTGCGCTCGTCGTCGACGGCGTGCCGGTCGGCGCGGTCCAGGAAGAGCGTCTCTCACGCCGGAAGAACGACGCCAGCTTTCCGATGGGCGCGATCGAGTGGTGCCTTGGTCAAGCCAAGATCGACCCGGGCGATCTCGATGCGGTGGTGTTCTACGAGCGCAGCATGCTGAAGTTCGAGCGGATTCTGACCTGCACCCTCCGCGCGTTTCCGCACTCGTGGCGCTCGTTTCCCAACGCCATCAAGAACTCGCTTGGAGACAAGGTCTGGGT
>DATBFV010000121.1:0-11323 GCA_036558345.1 Gemmatimonadales bacterium
GCTGTCCGACATCCTCGGCGCGCATGCCGCGGGGCTGCGCAACATTCTCATCATCACCGGCGACCCGCCGAAGATGGGGCCGTATCCCGAAGCCACCGCCGTCTTCGATATCGATTCGATCGGCCTCGCGAACCTCGTGTATCGCCTGAACCAGGGTCTCGATCCTGGCAACAATCCACTCGGCGGGGCCACGAAGTGGGCGATCGGCGTCGGCGTCAATCCGGGCGCCGTCGATCAGGATCGCGAGCTGTCGCGCTTTGCGTGGAAGGTGGATGCGGGCGCGGAGTTCGCCGTAAC
Source organism: Gemmatimonadales bacterium (assembly GCA_036558345.1). Lineage (GTDB taxonomy): Bacteria > Gemmatimonadota > Gemmatimonadetes > Gemmatimonadales > GWC2-71-9 > 20CM-2-65-7. The sequence goes on from DATBFV010000121.1 coordinate 298, forward strand.
GCAGCCGGTCTTCGACGTGCGCCAGCTGGAGGCGTTCCTCAAGAAGGTCGAGCAGTTCAAGACGCCGATCGTGGCGGGCATCTGGCCGCTGATTTCGCTGCGCAACGCGGAGTTCCTGGCGAACGAGGTGCCGGGCGTCTCGGTCCCGGACGAGGTGCTGCAGCGCATGCGGAAGGCGCAGGACAAAGGCAAGGAAGCCGCGCTCGCCGAGGGCGTGGCGATCGCGCGCGAGATGTTCGGGCGAGTCAAAGGGATGGTCCAGGGAGTACAAGTGAGCGCGCCGTTTGGGCGGGTCGAGGTTGCGCTTCAAGTGTTCACTTAACGAGCGTCGATGATCGCACAGTTGCTGCTGCCATTCTTCGTCGTGAACGCGACCCTGCAGTCGAGCCTCGACAGCGCCGTGCAGCGCGACAAGCTCGCGAACGGCCTCGAGGTCATCGTCGTTCAAAATTCGGCCGTTCCGCTCGCGACGGCGCTCGTCGCGGTCCACTGCGGCGCGTTCACGCAAGATTCGAATGACGCCGGGATCGCGCATCTGTACGAGCACATGCTGTTTCGTTCCTTTCGCCATAACCCGTCGGCGTTCGGTATGGAGACGACCAGGCTGAGAGGCACGTACAACGGCTCGACATCCGCCGAAGTCGTGAACTACTACGTGCAGGTGCCTTCCGAGAACATCGAGCCGGCGATCGCCCTGCTCGCCGACTTGATGCAGAAGGCCAGCTTCTCGAACGGAGACCTGAAGGCCGAGCGGGCGATCGTCCTGAACGAGCTGCAGCGGGGCGAATCCGATCCAGAGGGCGCCTTGCAGCGCCAGGTCTCCCGCGCGCTGTGGGGCAGCGCCTGGCACCGCAAAGACGCGGCTGGAGATTCGGCCTCACTGCAAGGTATTTCGGTGGAGCGCCTTCAGGCGACGTACGCGCGCTACTACATCCCAAACAACGCCGCGCTGATCGTCACGGGGGACGTCGATCCCGAGCGCATTTTCACAGTCGCCGAGCATGAGTTCGGGAAATGGCAGCGAGGCCCCAATCCGTTTGCGGATCGTCCGATCCCGCCGATGCCGCGCATCGCCAACAGCACCGCAGTCCTGGTGGCCGAGGATGTGCTCGACGCGACGATCGAAGTGCAGCTCTATGGGCCCAGCGTGGCAGCGGATCCCGGCTCCACGTACGCGGCCGACGTGCTCTTCGACGTATTCAACGACGCCGGCTCGTCATTTCAGCGCCGGCTCGTGGCGGACGGGCCGTTCGAATCGATCACCGGCAGCTACGAGACGCTCAACCACACCGGTCCGATCGTCTTCCACGGCACCGCGACGCCTCAGAACGCGAAGGCTGCGATCCTCGCGCTCCAGGACGAGCTGCAGAACCTGGACCTGCTCGAGGGCGTGGCGGACGATGATCTCGCGATCGCACGCAAACGCCGACAGGTGCGAGGCGCGTTGGCCCGCGAGCGCACCGCCGGACTCGCCCCTGGTCTCGCGACCTGGTGGAGCACCGCGGGCATGGACTATTACCTGACCTACAGCACGCATGCGGCCACTCAGACCGCCGACTCGTTGCGGCGGTTCGCGCGCACCTACGTCGTCGGGGCCCCACGAGTGGTCGGAGTCCTGGGCACCGGGTCTCTGGTCGCGCAGGTCGGCGAGTGGCTGCGCCAGGGCGCGCGGCCCCCGAGCGCGTCGCCGGCGGCAAAGCCATGAAGTGGGTTGCCCTCGCGTCCACGGTCCTCGTCGCGGCCGGCTCGAGCGGCGGCGGCATTCCCGCGTCGATTCCAGGGCCCGACACGCTCACGACGTCCTATCAGGTGGCGGGCCTGCACGTGATCCAGCGCGTCAACCGCAGCACCGACATCGTTGCCGCCCGCCTCTACCTGCTGGGCGGCACGCGACAGCTCACCGAGGCAACCGCCGGCATCGAAGCGCTGCTGCTCGCCGCGACGGGATATGGCACGGCACGCTATCCCGGCGAGCAGGCGCAGCGTGCGATGGCTCGTACGGGCAGCGTCGTGGAGATCACGTCGGACGCCGATTGGTCGGTATTCGGGTTCACCGGTTTGGCCGTGGACTTCGACACCGCGTGGGCCGTTTTCGCCGAGCGGATCACGAAGCCGACTCTGACGGCGCTCGCGATCAACCAGGCGCGGAACGGTCTCATCAACAGCGCACACCGGCGCTACACCGATCCGGATGAGCGGATTCAGGTCATCGCCGCGCGCGCGATGTTTCCGGGTCATCCCTATTCTCTCGATCCCGAGGGGACCGAGGCTTCCCTGCGCGGCATCACCACCGATCAGGTCCGCGCGTACGCGCGCGATGAGCTCGTTACGTCGCGGATGCTGCTGGTGATCGTCGGCAACGTCGAGCGCGCCCACGCGGAATCGCTCATCGCCGCGACGCTAGGGCGGCTCCCGGAAGGCACCTACCAGTGGACGCTGCCGCCGCCCGCACCCAAGTTGCCGTCGCGCTGGCTCGTGGAGCATCGCCTCCTTCCCACAGACTATATCCTGTGTTACTTCAGCGGCCCTCCCCCCAATCAGCAGGATTACTGGGCGTTCCGCGTCGCCACAGCGCTGCTTTCGTCGCAGCTCAACTACCAGATCCGCGAGCAACATAGCCTGTCGTATGACGCGTACGCTCCATTCTTCGATCGGGCCCTGCCGATCGGCGGCGCGTACGCAAGCACGACAAAGCCCGACCGGGTCTTGCCGCTCATGCAGGGTGCGGTGCGCACGCTGCAGGGAGCGGAGTTCGACTACTTTGCGCTGCGCCGCTTCCTGAACAGCTTCTCGTTCGACTACCTCGTCGAGAACGCCACGGCTGCCGACCAGGCCGACTTTCTCGCGCGTGCCGAACTGCTGCTCGGCGGCTTTCGGAAGGGCGACGACTTTGTGAAGCGAATGCGGAACGTGGCGCCCGACGACATCAAGAATGCCGCCGGTGTGTTCATGGCGCGGTTGCAGTATGCCTATCTGGGCGACACGATGCGGATGAAGGGCCACTGGTAGCGCTCGGAATCCATGCCGGAGCTTCCCGACATCACGATCTACCTCGAGGCGCTGGCGCCGCGCATCATCGGCCAGCCGCTCGAGCGCGTCAAGATCGTGAGCCCCTCGCTGCTGCGCACCGTCGACCCACCGCTCTCTGTTGCGGAAGGCCGCATAGTCGTGGCGCTCAGGCGCATCGGCAAACGCATCGTCTGGGAGATGGAAGGAAAGATCTTCCTCGTCTTCCACCTCATGATCGCGGGGCGCTTCAAGTGGCGGCCTGAGAGAGCAACCGCTCCGGCTAAGGTCGGGCTCGCCTCGTTCGACTTCCCGACCGGCACGCTCCTGCTTACGGAAGCGAGTCCCAAGAAACGAGCGTCCTTGCACGTCGTTGACGGTGAAGCAGGGCTTGCCGCGCACGATCCGGGCGGCCTCGATATTCTGGCGTCGGATCTCGGCGCGTTCACAGCCCGACTGCAATCCGAGTCGCACACGCTCAAGCGCGCGCTCACCGATCCGCATCTGTTCGACGGCATTGGCAACTGGCTGTCCGACGAAATCCTGCACGCCGCCAAACTGTCGCTGTTTCAGCTCACGGGAAAATTGACCGACGACGAGATCGCGCGATTGTACCAGGCCATGCAGAGCACCACGCGGTTCTGGATCGAGAAGCTGCGGGCCGAGACAGCGAACGGGGCGAAGTTTCCGGAGAAGGTCAGTGCTTTCAAGGAGGGAATGGCGGTGCACGGCCGCTACAAGGAACCGTGCCCCGTCTGCGGCTCGCCGATTCAGCGCATTCGCTACGCCGACAACGAAGCGAACTACTGCGCGACCTGCCAAACGGGTGGGCGGGTACTGGCCGACCGCTCACTTTCGCGACTGCTCAAGGCGGATTGGCCACGCTCGCTCGAGGAATGGGAAGCGAAGCTCGGACGGTGATCCGCCGCGCGGACGTTGCTGACGCCGGAACGGTCGCACGCATCCACGTCGAGTCGTGGAATGTGGCCTACCGCGGGATCATGCCCGCTGACGTGATCGCGCGAACCGACCTTGCGTATCGAACCTCGTTTTGGACTGAACGGATCGCCGATCGCGAATGGCCGGTGTTTCTGATTGAAGAGGACGGTGAAGCTGTCGCCTTCTGTCAAATGATTTCCACACGCGACGCCGACGACGACCCTGCACGCGTCGGGCACATCACCTCACTGCATGTTCTGCCGCATCTGCGGGGCCGCGGATACGGTCGCGCGCTGCTGGACGTGGTGTTCGCGGAGTTTCGCAGCCGCGGCTTCAGTGAGGTGACGCTTTGGGTGCTCGAGGGAAATCAGAAAGCGCGGCAGTTCTATGAGAGCACGGGGTTTGAGCTGGACGGCGGCAAAGGCACCTACCCCAAGACCGCGGTTCCCGAGGTACGATACCGGATTCGGTTGGTTTAGCGCACGGTCTTCCACTGCACGGTCTTACCACGCAGACTTCTCACTCCACCCGCACTCACTCAGGAGCTGCCTCGTGCGATTCCCTCTGTCCGCCGTCTGCCTCCTCGTCGCTGTCACCGCCAGCGCCGCAGCGCAATTCCCACAGCCCTCAGGCTTCGCCGTCGACGACCCTGTGCTGCGCCGCATCTGGGCGATCGAAACCGACAGCTCCGACCTGCCGCGCCTGGCGCAGGTGCTGTTCGACTCGCTCGGCCCGCGGCTGACCGCGTCGCCCGGCATGAATGCAGCGCAGAATTGGGTGGTCGCGACGTACGGCAGCTGGGGCATCACCGCACGCAAAGAGCAGTACGGCACGTGGCGCGGGTGGCGCCGCGGCCCGACGCACATCGACCTCGTGTCCCCCCGCGTGCGCACGCTCGAAGGCACGATGCTGGCCTGGAGCCCGCCGACACCAAAGGGCAAGCCGCTGCGTGCGCCCGTCGTGATTCTCCCAGACGTCGCCGACTCCAGCGCCCTGGTTGCGTGGCTGCCGCAAGCGAAGGGCAAGTTCGTCCTGGTCTCATTCGCGCAGCCGACCTGCCGGCCCGACGACAGCTGGGAAAAGTGGGCCACGCAGTCGACAGCGGATTCCATGAAGGCCCGCCGCACCGCCGCCCAGCAGGCGTGGCAACAACGGTTGCGACGCACCGGGTTTGTCACTGGAGGCGGCGTGTCGGCGGCAGCCGGCCTCTCGCGCCGCCTCGAAGCCGCTGGCGCGGCGGGCATCATCGGCAGCTTCTGGTCGCAAGGCTGGGGTGTGCAGAAAGTCTTCCAGGCCTATACCGACCGCGCGCCCGTGCTGGACATCGCCTGTGAAGACTATGGGCTGCTCTTCCGCCTGGCCCAGAACAAGCAGGCGCCCGTCATCGAGGTGACCGCTGAGTCTCAGGCGCTCGGCGAGGTGCCGGTCTTCAACGTGGTCGGCGAAATCAAGGGCAGCCAGCTGCCCAACGAGTACGTGATGTTGTCGGCGCACTTCGATTCGTGGGACGGCGGCTCGGGCGCGACCGACAATGGCACCGGCACGATCATGATGATGGAAGCGATGCGCGTGCTGAAACTGGTGTATCCCAATCCGCGCCGGACGATTCTCGTCGGTCACTGGAGCGGCGAGGAGCAGGGCTTGAATGGTTCCCGCGGCTACGTGAAGGACCACCCGGAAATCGTGAGCGGACTGCAGGCACTGTTCAATCAGGACAACGGCACGGGACGGGTCGAGAACATGAGCGCGTCGGGGTTTCCGGACGCCTCAGCGGCCCTCGCGCGCTATCTGGCGCGCGTTCCCGCGGAAATCACGCGCAATGTCAAGTTCAGCTTTCCCGGGAATCCGGCGGGCGGCGGCACAGATCACGCGTCGTTCGTCTCGTGCGGCGCGCCCGGTTTTGGTCTCGGCTCGGGCGATTGGGATTACGGCCGCTATACCTGGCACACTAATCGCGACACATTCGACAAAATCAGTTTCGACGACGTGAAGAACAACGCCGCGCTCGCGGCCATGCTCGTGTATCTGGCCGACCAGGACACGACGAGAATGTCACGCGAGAAGCGCACTGTGTTCGCGCCGACGCCCAATGGCCAGCCGGGCTCATGGCCGGAATGCCGCGATGCGCAGCGCTCGACGCCCCCGCTCGCGCCCGCGCCTCCACCGCCCCCGCCCCCGCCCCCGGCCCCGGCCCCGGCCCCCGCACGCCCGTGACGTTCAGAGATCACTTCTCCGCCGTAGCTGCCGATTACGCGGCGCACCGGCCGCACTACCCGGACAGTTTATTCGACTTCCTCGCCGACGCGGCGCCAGCGCGCGACGCTGCCTGGGACGCCGGTACGGGAACCGGTCAGGCGGCGGTCGGCCTGGCGCGGGTATTCGACCATGTGACGGCGACCGATCCGAGCATCACCCAGATCGAGCGAGCCGACCCGCGGTCCAACGTGACCTATCGCCTTGCGTCCGCCGAGAATAGCGGGCTGGACGACGGAGCGATCGACCTGGTCACTGCCGCGCAGGCAGTACACTGGTTCGACCAGCCGCGATTTTGGGCGGAAGCGCGCCGCGTGCTCAAGCCGCGCGGAGTCGTTGCGATCTGGACGTACGTGACGTTTGAGATCTCTCCACAGATCGACGCCATCGTGCGGCGGTTTTACAGCGGCGTGGTGGGTCCATTCTGGCCGCCGGAACGCCGGCAGGTCGAGACGCGTTACCAGACCATTACGTTTCCATTCCAGGAATTTCCGGCGCCGAGCTTCGTCATCGAGCAGCAGATGAGCTTGGACGATGTCGCGGGCTATGTCCGGACCTGGTCCGCAACACTGCGATTCATGAAGCACCATCAGCGGGATCCGGTGGACGGGCTCGTGAAGGAGCTGACGCGCGCGTGGGGCGCGCTGGACCAGCTTCGCATGGCCCGCTGGCCGGTCGCGATGCGTATCGGGAGGGTCGAATGAAAGATTGGATCGCCAACGTCATTCTGCGCGAGCTCAAGGCGCTTCGCCGCGAGATCGAATCGTACCCCGCCGAAGGCGACCTGTGGGAAATTCCTCCGGGCGTCTCGAATCCGGGCGGCAATCTCGCCCTGCATCTCGCCGGCAATCTCCAGTACTTCATCGGCAACGTCCTGGGCGAAAACGGATACGTGCGCAATCGGGACGCGGAGTTCGCCGACCGCGATGTGCCACGCGCGGATCTACTTCGTGAGATCGACAATGCGATTGCGGCTGTGGAATTGGGCATGAGCAAGATCAGCGAGGCCGATCTCGCCAAGCCCTATCCCGAAAAGGTCGGTGGCGTCAACTCTTCCACGGGCGCATTTCTCGCGCATTTCGCGACACACCTCGCCTACCACCTCGGCCAAGTCGACTACCATCGCCGCATCATGACCGGCGAGAGTAAGACCGTGAAAGCGATGGCGCTCACCGAGCTCGCGGGGAGCAAGGCATGAACACGCGCACGGTGGGGCGCCCCGAACCCGACGAGATCCCGTCCTACTACGTTGGCTACGTCGAGCGCGTTCCCGAGCTCGACCCCGTGATGGTCTGCGCCGCGCAGATCGAGGACACGGCGACGCTCTTGCGCGGACTCTCGGACACCGAGGCGATGTACCGCTACGGCCGCGGCAAGTGGAGCGTCAAGGAGGTTGTGGGACATCTCGCCGACACCGAGCGCATCATGGCGTATCGTGCGCTGCGCATCGCGCGCGGCGATTCCACGCCGCTGCCTGGGTTCGACGAGAGTGCCTACGTGCCGGCCGCCAAATTCGACAGCCGCTCACTCGCCGATCTTGTCGGCGAATTCCGCACGGTACGGGCGGCGACGCTCGCCCTGCTGCGCACGTTCGACGCCGATGCGTGGCCGCGTCGCGGCACCGCGAGCGGCAAGCCCATCAGCGTCCGCGCGCTCGCTTTCGTGATTCCCGGCCACGAACGCCATCACCTCGAGATTCTGCGGACCCGATACGGCGTCACCGGAGGAGGCTTGAGCTCATGAAAGTCGCAATCCTGGGGACCGGCGAAGTGGGTAAGTCGCTCGCGGCCGGGTTCAAAAAACACGGACACGACGTGAAGATGGGACATCGCGATCCCAAGGAGTCCTACGCCGACGCGGCGAAATTCGCGGAGCTCGCCGTGCTCGCCACGCCATGGTCCGGCACCGAAAATGCCATCAAGCTCACCGATCCCAGGAATCTCGCGGGCAAGGTCGTCATCGACGTCACGAACCCGCTCAAGTTCGAAGAGAGTCAGGCCCCGCAGCTGGCGCTGGGCTTCAACGATTCGGGTGGCGAGCAGGTCCAGCGCTGGCTGCCGCAGTCCAGGGTCGTGAAGTGCTTCAACATCGTTGGTAACACGCTGATGGTGAACCCACAGATTCCCGGCGGCCCTCCCGACATGTTCATCGCGGGCAACGACGCCGGCGCCAAGCAGACCGTCACCACGATCTGCAAACAATTCGGCTGGCCGGTCGTCGACATCGGTGGTATCGAGGGAGCGCGGCTCCTGGAGCCGCTCGCGATGCTCTGGGTCGTGGTGGGCTTCAAGCTGAACCGATGGGACCAGGCGTGGAAGCTCTTGCACAAGTAGATTAGGCAGGTCTCAACCAAGGAACCGCCGTGCTCGCCATGCTCGTGCTTGCCGCCGTGATGCAGCAACCGGCGGCGCAGCAGCAATCGCCTCCGGCACTTGAAGTCGGCGCCGTAGCGCCAGACTTCTCGATCCCCGGCGCGACGCGCTTTGGGCTGCTGAAGAATCCCGTCAAGCTGAGCGACTACAAGGGAAAGACGGTCGTGCTCGCGTTCTTCTTCAAGGCACGAACGCGTGGCTGAACGATCCAAATGAATGCGTACCGTGATCAGTACGCACAGCTCTTCAAAGACGGACACAACATCGTACTCATCGCGATCAGCGGGGACCCGGACACCGCTCTGTATAGTTGGGCGCGCGACGCGGAATATCCGTTCCTGTTCGCGCAGGACACGGGGCTCGCGGTCGGCAAGGCCTACGGCGCGCTCGCGAAATATCCGGGGATGACGAACCGCAACCTGTTCGTGGTGGGACCGGACGGCAGAATCGCGTATCGGGCGACGCCGTTCCGGGAGATCGATCCTACGGCGTATACGGAATTGGGCGCTGCGCTAGCGAAGCTGACGCCGGCGGATTCAGCAGCGCACTAACAAGGGCGGCAACAGGCGTCATGGGGCGGCAATGGTTTTACCGTTGCCGCCTTTTGCCGCCCGTTACCGCCTTGTTTAGAGCCCCCTCGATATCCTGATCCTCACCGACACCCGTGTAGACCACCTTGCCCGTGGCATCCAGTACCGCGATGTAGGATGTCGAGGGCGCCTGGAACGCGCGGACCGCTGCGCCATTACCATCCCACAAGAACGTGAACGGCATCGGCTCCCTCTCGAGATGGCGCCGCACGCTGTTTTTCGTCTGATTCACCGCCACCGCGACCACCAGGAACTCGGCGCGATCCCCATACTTCTGCTTCGCCGCTTCCATCCGTGGCAACAGCTCGGCGCAGATGGGGCACCACGTCGCCCAGAATTCTAGGATGACGGGCTTCTTGCCAATCCATCGCGACAACGGAACCGAATCACCGGTGAGGCTTTCGAGTGTGACAGCAGGAGGTGTCTGACCAACCGGAATGCCAATGACATCCTGGGCGCGGAGAGCCAGCGGAACGGTGCTCAGCACTGCAACCAACGACGCACGACGGACGACGCACGGTATCACAGGACTTGCCCCGCTTTGACGAAGTAGTACTCAGCCATGAGCAGTAGAACCACGCCTGCCGCGCGTTTGATCCAGGACATCCATGCGCCCGCCCGGGGCAACGACGACATCGCACCGGAGAACAATCCCACCACGACGAGCAATGCCGTCATACCCAGGGAAAAGACGAAGAGATAGACGAACCCCAGGACGGCGCTGTGAGTGGTCGCCACCCAGGTGAGCACTGCGGCGAAGGCCGGGGCCCCGCAGGGGGCCGCGACCAGCCCCGACGTCGCGCCCAACAAGAACACGGCCGGATACGAGCCGCCGCCGAGGCTGCCGGCCCAGGCCGAGAGGCGCGCCGGGAGGCGGACGGGAAACACCTCGAGCATCGCGAGCGCGAAGACAAGCAGCAGATTGCCGATGACGAGCCGCGCCCAGAAGCTCGCGCCGATCGTGCCGAACAGCGATCCCGTCATCCCCGCGATCATGCCGAGGAGGGCGTAGAACAGCGCGAGGCCGCTGACATAGGTGAGCGTGAGACCGACGGTGCGGCGACGCGTGCGGCGTTCCGGATTCACGCCGGCAAGCGTGCCCGCGGTGATCGGAATCATCGGGTAGATGCAGGGATTGAGGCTGGTCACAAGCCCCGCGAGGAACAGCAGCCCCATCGCGACCAGTGGTTGATTCTGCAACGCCGCGGAGATTCCCACGCGGGGGATAATAACTAGCTTAAGGCCGTTGAGCCGCACCGCACTCGTCGCCGGCGCGACCGGCCTGATCGGGAACTTCGCGCTCCAGCTCCTGCTCGCGGACGACACCTGGGCGCGAGTGGTCACCGTTGGCCGCCGCACGACGCCGCACACCCACCAGAAACTCGAGCAGCGCGTCCTCGACCTCGGCGAGCTCGAGAGCGTCAGCGACCTGCCGCATACCGACGACGTATTCTGCTGTCTCGGCACGACCATCAAGCAGGCGGGTTCGCAGCCGGCATTTCGCCAAGTCGATCACGCGTTCGTCGTTGGACTCGGCCGTGCGGGTCTGCGCGCGGGCGCGAGCCAGTTCCTCCTCGTCAGCGCCATCGGCGCCGACCCCGCGTCGCGCGTTTTCTACAGCCGCGTGAAAGGTGAGACCGAAAACGCCATCGGCCGGCTGCACTACCGCAGCACCCAGATCTTTCGGCCGTCGCTGCTCCTTGGCGAGCGGCGCGAGTTCCGCCGCGGCGAGCGAATCGCGATGCGGCTAGCGCCGCTGCTTTCGGTGGCGCTGTTCGGGCGGCTGCGCCGCTATCGTCCCATCAAGGCCGAGACGGTCGCTCGCGCGATGGTGAACCTCGCGCGTGAAGCCCCACTCGGCCCCAA
>DATBFV010000122.1:0-22297 GCA_036558345.1 Gemmatimonadales bacterium
ATCATGATGACGACGATGGCCGCACTCATGGGCACCTTGCCCATCGCCATCGGCTTGGGCGCCGGTGGCGAGTCGCGGCAGCCGCTGGGATTGGCGGTGGTCGGCGGGTTGGCGTTCTCTCAGCTGATTACACTGTACGTCACGCCGGTCGTGTACACCTACCTCGACCAGCTACAGCACCGCGTTGGCCGTCGGGCTCGGAAATCGGTCCCGGAGCCCGCGGCGGCCGACTGACGGGAGAAATTACGGCTTCGGAATGGCATCCACGCGCACATTGGCCGTGATGCCGCTCCCGATGACGAACTGGTAGGTCCCGGCCCGCACCGCTTTCAACGTCACTGCCGCGACGGAATCAGCCGGCTCGAGACTGACGAACTGCAAATCCTGCTGCCGAACGTTGAGCCGTGCGCGCCCGGCCTTGAGCGCCTGCCCGAGCGCGTCGATCGACGTCTCATTCCCGTACAAATCGCGCGCGCGAAGGCGAAGGGTGAAGGGCACACCCACCTGCACCACGATCGCGCGCCCATTCACGACTTCACCGTTGTGATCGAGGATCAACGAATCGATCGGGCCTGGCTCAGCGCGTAGCGTCATCACGCGCTCAACCGAGTCGATGCTCGCGAAGATCGCGGACTCGCCGGCGCGGATGCCCAGCGTGACATCCAGCCGAATCCGCCCCGTCGAATCGAGCACGGCGACGTCCGGTGTCACGCGAGCATTCAGCGCGCGGAAGCGGACGGTGCGGCCCACGGCCGCCGTCCCCTGCACCGTGCGGGCCCGGAAAATCAGCGGCTCGCTGAGCGGGTTCCCGACCGGCCCGTAGGCGGACGCGATCGGCAGAAATCCGGTGTTCACGCCCGATAGTCCGGCGGGGGCCGCGATTTCGATATCGATCGGCGCGAGGCCACGAACCCGCGCCTGGACCGTGCTGCCGCGAGCCGCGTTGTTCGCCAGCACCGTGAACGTTGCGCGCCCGGCTGAGTCGGTGACCGCGCTGAGCGGCGCGCCAATCCCGCCGGTGAGATCGACCGGCTCGGCCGGCACCGGGTTGCCGAGCGAGTCCGTCACCGCGGCCACGATCGTCGCTGTCGTGTCGCTCCCGCGGAACGCGATGTAATCGGGCGTCAGCCGGATGCGGTTCGGTCTGGCCGCGCGTATCGAGTACAGCACCGTGGGCTGACCGGGCAGGGTCGCGCCCGCGCCGTTCCGAATCTCGAACTGATGCGAACCGGAACGCGTGACCGCGGGCAGTCGGAAGACAGCGATACCGCTGTCGTCCGTGACCGCCGAGGCATCCCGCGCCAGGCCCAGGGCCGTGGTTCCGCGCAATGCGAGTGTCGTACGACGCAGCGGCGTGCGACCGCGGCTCAGGCGCACACGGACGTTCGCGCCAGTTCCCACCGTCGTGACGATTTCGGCGGGCTGAGCGACCGCCGTGATCGGCTGCGCCTCCTCGGGTGACGGACTCGCAGAGCCACCGAGACTGCGACGGTTATCACAGGCCGCGGCGCTCGCAATCACTTCGCCGCCGGCACCGGCATCCCGGAGATCTGCCCAGTCTCGCTCGGAGGGATGGAATGTGAGACAGCTGCGACGGACGACATCGGCGACTTCAGACTGGGCAAAGAGCGGGTTGGTCAGCAGGCGAATCAGCTCGGTCTTGTCGAGCGGTGGCGGCGCCTGGGCTGCGGCTGCGGCGACCGCTGCGACTGACGCGAGGGCGAGGGACACGAGTACGCGCATGTTACGGCCGGGTGCAGGATGAGCGTTCGAACCGTGCTTCTACCGAGCGCACGTCCGCGTAAAGACTCCGATCACGCGCATCGCGCACGGGGTCGGCACCAGCCATCAGGTCCTTGCGCGCCAGGTTGTACACGAGCCAGGCGTCCTCGACCTGCGTCAGACCGCGCTGCAGCCCGCTGCACGACATGCGGCGGGAGTCATACATGCTCGCGCGCATGTTGAAAGCGGAGATCGCGAGCGCCAGGGTGTCCGCGCGGCGGTCAAGCACGGCCGGGCCCATCACCGCTCCGGCACCCGGCGTGGAGTCCGGGGCCGCGCGACTGCCGAACGGCGCCTTCCCAGATCCGATCATCCCGTTGAGGGCGGCCACTGCCACTGCGCCGGCAATGCCGCAGGCAACGTAGGCTAGAGGACGGCCGAGTCCATGATACCAGCGCGGTTTCGGGGTGACGACGGTGGCAGGTGTCGGGCGGGGCGGAACGAGCGCGACATCCTCGTCATTCGCATCCGGAAATAGGATCGGGTGATTGGGATGACTCGCTCCCGTCCCTTCCACCGGGGGCGTCCCCAAGCGGACGATCGGCTCATACGGGGGCGCACCGAGGGGCCGCGGGTTCGAGACTGGGTGCGTTTCGGGCATCGTCCTCTCCTTCCACAGACGTGCACGGCAAGTCCCATACCCACTACGATGCCTCGTAGCTGCTGCAGCACCATCAGTTTGGTGATTGCCCCCCCGTGTTGTAAGCACCATGCAACACTCCCGCATCAAGTATGTTGGTGCCGTGAGTCCCGTCCATCTGGCATCGCTGCGCCGTCGTGGTGGCGATGACGAGACGTTTCCATTCACGGTACCGGCGATCCGCACGCTCGAGGGACTGGCGCTCGAAGGGCCGGTCACGTTCTTCGTAGGCGAAAACGGCTCGGGCAAGTCGACACTCCTTGAGGGAATCGCCGCGGCCGCGCGGCTACCAACCGTTGGGAGCACCGAACTGTCACGCGACGACTCGCTCGCGGCGCAGCGTCGCCTGGGCAAAGTGCTCCAGCTCAGCTGGATCAAGCGGACGACACGAGGATTCTTTCTGCGCGCCGAAGACTTTTTTGGATTCACCAAACGTCTGGCGCAGCTACGCGCCGAATTGCTGCTCGAGCAGCGCGAAGCGACAGAGCAATACAAGGCGGCCGGGCGGTCTGATGCAGCACTCGGGTTGAAGCTCCGACCGCTCCACGCCTCAATCGTGGAAATGGAGAAACGCTACGGCGTTTCACTCGACGCCAATTCCCATGGCGAGAGCTTCCTCACGCTGTTTCAATCGCGCTTCGTGCCGGGCGGTTTGTATCTCCTCGATGAGCCCGAGGCGCCGCTGTCACCGCAAAGCCAGCTCGCGTTGCTTGCCATGATCGGTGACATGGTGGCGCAGGACGCGCAGTTCGTCGTTGCGACGCACTCGCCGATGCTGCTCGCTTTTCCGGATGCGCAGATCTACAGCTTCGATTCGATTCCCGTACGTGCGGTATCGTACGAGGAACTCGATCATGTCCGGATCACCCGCGATTTCTTGAATGCACCCAATCGTTACCTCAGTCAGCTCGCCCTGTCTGAGAAGGGAAAAAAAGAGCCTGGCCCCAAGACACGGGGCCAGGTTAAGGGGTGAAGCTCGGAACGGCAGGGGAGGTTACCGAATACCGATCGACACCCCGATCTGATACACGCGCATATCCACCTGCGTCGTGACTTGCTGCGCGCTATAGCTGCCGTCAGGATTCTGAGTCAAACCGTCTGCCGGAACGTACGTGACCTTGTCGTGCCGCAGGCCGCGGGCACCCGCATCGATGTAGATGGGCGTGCGACCGGTCGAGAGCGCGAGCATCACACCGGCACCCGCCGACGTCGTCACCGTGGAACGCCCGTTTTTGTACCAGTCGGCGCCGTAGCACCCACAGCCTTGATAGCTCGCCGTATTCCAGAACATCGAGCCGCCGATCGTGGCGAAGCCGTAGGCCCGCAACGTGCCCTTGCCGAGCGTCAGCTGCGGTCCGGCGCCGAGTGACGCGATTTGCGTGAGGGTCGTGACGCCGTATGACTGGAAGCGGGCATTGTACGTCATCCAGCTGCCTTCGACGCGGAGCGCGAGCGAGCCGCCGCTCGTGAGACCGGAGATCGCGAGTCCCGCGCCGAGGTCACCATTGCGACGGTATGCGCCGAGTGGCTCCGCTGCAATAAAACTGGCGCCGATCATGCCGCGCTCGTCCTCGCGGACTTCGCGCAGCGCCGAGCGCTGGCCCAAGAGAGGAGTTGCCACGAGCGCCAAGCCCAGCACCGCCTTGCCGATTCTCCCCATAACGCCGTCCTGTGAGAGTGAGATGTTCTGCGCTGTGGCGGAATGGCAATGCACGTGCCAACCTTCTTCCGCCTTGGCGCGTCCGGCGCCCTGACCTCAAAAGGGGACGTTTAGGAGCCGAAATGGCACAGATCACCTACGATGACTTTGCGAAGATCGATATCCGGGTGGGTCGGATCGTCCAGGCCGATGAATTCCCGCAGGCGAAGAAGCCTGCGTATAAGCTGCGGATTGACTTTGGTCCGGCCATCGGCGTGAAGAACTCGAGCGCGCAGATCACCAAGTACTACAACCCTAACGATTTGGTCGGAAAGCTCGTCCTCGGCGTCGTCAATTTCCCGCCGCGTCAGATTGCTACGTTCTTGTCGGACGTTTTGACGCTAGGCGTGATTCTTGGGGAGGGCGACATCTGCCTGGTCCACCCCGACCGCGTTGTGCCGTTGGGGTCCCCCATTCGCTGAGCCCCCCCGGGTTCCGTAGCGCTTCGCGACGTAGTGCTCGAGAATCCCTAGAAAATCGGAGACAATCGTGTCCCCTTTGAGGGTCACCTGGAGCGCGCCGTCCACGTATACCGGCGCGCGAGGTTCCTCGGCCGTACCCGGGAGCGAAATGCCGATGTCCGCGTGCTTCGACTCACCTGGACCGTTCACGACGCACCCCATCACCGCGACGCGCAACTCCTCCGAGCCCGGATAGCGCGACTGCCAGGCGGCGCGCTGCTCACGGAGGTACGTCTGAATCTGTTCCGCCATTTCCTGAAAGAACGTGGATGTCGTCCGTCCGCAGCCGGGACAGGCCGTGACCTGCGCCGTGAAGCTGCGAAGCCCGAGTGACTGCAGGACCTGCTGCGCGACCTGCACTTCTTCCGTGCGATCTCCGCCCGGGCGCGGCGTGAGCGATACCCGAATCGTGTCGCCAATGCCTTCCTGAAGCAGGATCGCGAGCCCCGCGGTGCTCGCGACGACGCCTTTCGTCCCCATTCCCGCCTCCGTGAGCCCGAGATGCAGGGGGTAGTCGGAGCGCTGCGCGAGCCTGCGATAAACGTCGACGAGATCCTGCACGCCGGAGACTTTCGCGGAAAGGATGATACGGTCGTGCGACAATCCACTTGCCTCGGCGAGCTCGGCGGAGCGCATCGCGCTCTCCACCATCGCGTCCATCGTGACATCGCGCGCATCGCGAGGCTCGGCACTTCGGGCGTTGGCGTCCATCATTTCGGTCAGCAACTGCTGATCGAGGCTGCCCCAGTTCACGCCTATGCGAACCGGTTTGCCCTCGGTGATCGCGACCTGGATGATCGTGCGGAAGTTGTCGTCGCGGCGCTTGGTGCCGACGTTGCCGGGATTGATGCGGTACTTCGCGAGTGCCCGCGCGCACGCGGGATACTTGGTCAGCAGCAAATGGCCGTTGTAATGGAAGTCGCCAATGACGGGAACGTCTACCTCGGCGACAATGGCCGGGACGGCGCGGGCAGCCTCGTCGGTGTTGACCGTGACCCGCACGAGCTCGCTGCCGGCTGCATGCAGGGCACGCACCTGAGCGGCAGTCGCGGCCGGATCGGCAGTATCAGTATTCGTCATCGACTGGACAACGATCGGGTAGGCGCTGCCTACCCTCACGCCGCCGATATCGACGACGACCGTGGATCTCCGTCGGGTGTGAGTCACCCGACGAATATAACGGCGACCCTTCCTCTAGAAGGTGTAGCCGAGGCCCGCCGTCACCTCACCATTCCAGTAGATCGTCGAGGCGTAGCCGTAGCAATAGCCGTACGAGCAGTATGACCCGCCTCCTGTTGCGTGATTCGTGGTCACGCCGCGGTAGCGCCCGTCGATGCGAGCCGAGAGCCCCTCAGAGACCCGGAAGATCGCGCCCAGCCCTGCGTTGAATGCAAACCGCCAGTGCGCATCCCCGTTGCCGCTGCTGGGACCAGTGCTGTTGGGGATGTGCGGCGTGAAAATCGTCGTACCGATCCCCAGACTCACAAAGCCGGTGGTACGCGAGCGGTATCCGGTCCACAGACCGCTCAGGTCGATCTGGTCGACGCTGATATTTCCCCTATCCTGTTGCCCCCCCCCAAACGCGATGGAGTCAATGGACGTACTGACGTCCGATGACGCGTGCATATAGCTCAGCTCGACGCCGTAACGCTCCTGCGGCATCATCACGAGCCTGGCGCCGTAGGTCCAGGAGTCGCCGAGGTGAACCTTGTTGTTGATGTTTGCGCCGACGTAGAGATCGGTGCCAAAGTAGCCGCCCGCGACCGCGAACAGGGCTCCTCGCTTTTGCTGGGCCGCGCCCGGGCGCGCGACGGCCGCGACGACGACGAGTGCCATGCCTACGATAGGTAGAGCCCTGCGGTGAATACAGACCACGGACGCCGTCCTTTGTGAGAGTGCGCGTGTCGACACGCCGAATGAATCGGCGTGAGTGAAGAGGCCAGCAAGTTGCCCCTTCGTGTCATCGCCTGACTCCCCTCTCCCCAAAGGATTACGGGAAACACCGGGACTGGCCGAGGGCAGGCGAAAGCGTCATCGTAGTGCCCGATGCTGTCTGCGCTC
The DNA here is from genome assembly GCA_036558345.1 of Gemmatimonadales bacterium. Classification (GTDB taxonomy): domain Bacteria; phylum Gemmatimonadota; class Gemmatimonadetes; order Gemmatimonadales; family GWC2-71-9; genus 20CM-2-65-7. The sequence goes on from DATBFV010000122.1 coordinate 6,644, forward strand.
CCCCGCTCGGCGTGGGCCCCTGCGCGCACAATCCGCGTCGTAGCCAGTGTCGCCGTCGCGTACTACCTCGGCGTCCGGATCGGCCTCGCCCTCACGATGCCGACCCAGCCGATCTCCACGTTGTGGCCGCCGAACGCGATACTCCTCGCCGCACTGCTGCTGACCCCGACGGAGACCTGGTGGCTCGTTCTCGTCGCCGCCTTCCCCGCGCACCTGGCGGGCGAGTGGCCCGAGGGGATTCCGCTCCGGATGGTGTTGTGCTGGTTCATCAGCAACTGCAGCGAGGCGCTCATCGGGGCATTCGTGTTTCGCAGCGTGTATCGATCGCCGCGACTCGATAGCCTGAAACAGCTCGCGCTCTTCGTCATCGCGGGCGTCGTGCTTGCCCCCCTGCTCTCATCGTTTCTCGACGCGGCGTTCGTGACCTGGAACCGATTCGGTTCGATGCCCTATTGGCAGCTGTGGCGCACCCGTGTGTTCTCGAACGCGCTGGCCACGCTGACGCTCGTGCCAGTGATCGTCCAGGCGGCCACCTTCGATCCGCTCGAGTGGTGGCGCACGTCGCGCGGGCGTTTGCTCGAGGCGACCGCGCTGACCGTGGGATTGCTCCTTACCTGCGTGCTCATCTTCACGCACGCCGTACCAGACACTCAGATGCCGGTCGTGCTGGTCTATGCGCCGTTCCCATTCCTGCTGTGGGCCGCCGTTCGGTTCGGCCCCGGCGGGGCAGCCGCCACACTGCTGGTTCTGGCGCTGTTCTCCGTCTGGGCGACGATCCACGCTCAGCCTCCATTCGATACGTCGTCGCCGCGTCAGAACGCACTGCTGCTGCAGCTGTTTCTGCTGTTCACCGAGATCCCGATGTTGATGCTGGGCGCGGCGATGGCCGAGCGGCGCCACGGCGAGCAGGCGCTGCGGCGATCCGAGGAGCGATTCGCCGTCGCGTTTCGGGCAAGTCCCGACGCATTGGCGATCGTACGACGCAGCGATAGCACCATCGTGGACGTAAACGAGCGTTGGGCGCAACTGTTCGGCATCAACGGGGTGACCGCGGTCGGCCGCACGCCCATGGATCTGAAGCTCTTCCTGCATCCCGCCGACGGTCAGCGCGTCACCAATCATCTCGCCACGCGCGGCCATCTGCGCGACATCGAGCTGCAGCTGCGAACGCGCCACAACACGGTGATCCGTGCCGTCGTCACGGCCGAGTCGGTATCGATGGCCGACGAGCAGTGCTTCCTCATCGTCGTGCGGGACATCACCGATCGCCGCCGCGCGGAGATGCAGTTGATGCAGCACCGAGCCGAGATTGCCCATCTCAGTCGCGTCGCGCTGCTGGGTGAGCTCTCCGCGGCGTTCGCGCACGAGTTGAACCAGCCGCTCGCCGCGATCATGGCGAATGCGCGCGCCGGACAGCGTCTGATGTCGCGTGAGCCACCGGATTCGGCTGAAGTGAGCGACATTCTCGAGGACATCGTCTCCGATGACCGCCGCGCCAGCGAGGTGATCCATCGCCTGCAGGCCCTGCTCAAGCGCGGCGAGCTCCAGCTGCAGCCGCTCGACATCAACGAAGTCGTACGCGAGGTCGTCGACCTCGTCCACACCGAGCTGATCCGGCGCGAGGTGCCGCTGCACACCGTCCTGGCGCCCGACCTGCCGCGCGTGCCGGCCGATCGCGTGCAGATGCAGCAGGTGTTGATGAATCTCGTGTTCAACGCGTGCGAGGCCATGAGCGAGAAACCGCGCGAGCAGCGAAACGTCACGATCGTCACGCGCTCGACCGCCGGCGGAGAGATCGCGATCGCGGTGGCCGATCAAGGACCGGGGATTCCCCCGGGCAAAGAGGAACAGGTGTTCGAGCCGTTCTTCACGTCCAAGCGTAATGGCCTGGGGTTGGGTCTGACGATTTGCCGCACTATCGTCGCCGCCCACGGTGGCGCGCTCTGGGCCGCCAACAATCCCGATCACGGCGCGACGTTCCACATCGTGCTCCGCGGGAGTTCGCAACCGGCGTAGTCGTTGCCCCTAGGTGCGATAGTCGCATTCCCGGAGCGCCGCGAAACTGCTCCGCGTGCGACGCACGACGACGGCACTCGGCTGCGTGTTGGCTGCGCTCCTCACAGTGCCGGCGGCCGGACAAAACCCCAAGCCGTCGGCGGGGAGCGCTGATACCTCCCCCGTTAGCGTGTTTCAGCCGGTGCCGGATAGCGGCAAGTTCAAGATCACGCCAATCCTCGCTCCCGCCTACAACCCGGAAATGCAATACCTCATCGCCGGGGGCGTGCTCATGTCGTGGAAGGTCGGCGCCAATCCCCTCCGCGTGCAGCGCTCGACGCTGTCGTCCACGCTTTCGCTCTCCTCGATCGGCGCCGTAAACGTGAGCATGTCGTTGTCGTCGTTCTGGAACGAAGATCGGTTGCGGATCAACGTCGACTTTTCGCTCAAGGACATGGACGACAACTACTGGGGCGTCGGCTATCAAGCGGGTCTCAGCCCGACGAAGGGGGATGCGACGACCAAGTATCACCGCCAATGGATCAAGTTCAATCCGCGCGTGGTGTTCGCTGTCGCGCCCCATTTGCTGGTCGGCCCGACGCTGGAGCTGAACCACACCATAGCCACGGGCGTCAGCCAGGAGATGGCCGCGGATCCCGCCTATCAGCAATACGGTCCCGAGAACTTCAATGCGGGGCTCGGTGTCGTGCTGCAATACGACAGCCGAGACGTGGCGGCCAACGCGTGGCGTGGCACGTACGCCGCGATCACTGCGACACGCTATGGGGGCGTCTTGGGCGGGGACAACGCATACAGCACGATCCTGCTGGATTATCGCCAATATCACCCGCTCGGCCGGCCGGGCCGCACGTTGACCTGGCAGGTGAAGTCGCGCCTCGGCCTGCATGGCGTGCCCTGGCCGGAGCTGTCGATGCTCGGTACCGGATACGATCTGCGCGGCTACGTCGAGGGACGGTTTCGCGATCGCTCGACGCTGCTCGGCCTCGTCGAGTACCGCGAGATGTTCACGCGCAGCAAGGGCCGGCTGTCGCGCCACGGCTTTGTGGTCTGGGCCGGCGGCGGGACGCTCGGACCGGAGCCGAGCCGTTTCCATGGATTCCTGCCTAACGGCGGCGTGGGATACCGACTGGAGATCCAGCCACGCGCCAACGGACGGGTCGATATCGGTGTGGGTGAGCGATCGTACGGGATTTACTTCAACTTCAACGAAGCATTCTAAGGGAGACCATCATGCATGTACGTCACAGTTCTCTCGTCCTGCCGCTTCTCGTGGTCGGTCTGTTCGCGCCTCCAGCGGCGGTCCTGGCGCAGAATCCGTCCAGGGATACGTCCGTCGCGAACGCGATCGCGCTCCTGCGGACGAATGTGCGCGCGGACAAGGCCACGATCATCGGACACGCGCTCGCCTTACCCGATTCTCAAGCGAACATTTTCTGGCCGATGTACCGGGAATACGAGGCCCAGGCCGCCAAGCTGAATGACGAGCGGGTGCAGCTGATCCACGATTATGTCAGCGCGTACGACAGCCTCACCGATGCGCAGGCGAAGAGTCTGGTGCAACGCGCACTCGAGCTCGACCAGCGCCGGGGGAAGTTGGCGCGCGATGAATTCAAACGCTTTACCAAGAAGCTCCCCGCCAAGACGGTCGCGCATTTCTTCCAGCTGGAAGGGTTTTTGAATCGCGTGATCGAGCTACAAGTACTAGCGGCGCTCCCCGAGATTCAGTAGGAAGCGCCGCTTGGCCCGCCGGGTTGCTACGCGCCGCTAGAAACGACGCGTAGCGATGCCGACGTCGATTCCAACCCAGCTCTGATACGGCGTGCCGCCCGAGGCGAAGGCGTAGTTGTACCGGACCGCGGCATAGAACGCCTCCCCGTCGACGGTGTGCCGCAACGGCATCGCGATTCCAAACTCCGGCGCGAGTCCGTAGTGCCACGTGTTGTCGGACGCGGTCCAGATGCCCACATCCACGCGGCGGTTGATGTAATAGGCGCCGGTCTTGATACCGATGAACGGACGCGCATTTCCCTGGTTGGTGCCGAGATACTTGTGCGCGGCGAGGAGGATCGAGTAGGCGTTGATGTAGCGGAACTGCAGGCCGGTCACATCCACCTGGCGGATGCTCGACGTCCCGAGGAACTCCTCGTTCATGAGATTCCAGGCCAGACTGAGCCCGACCGACGTCGAGGGGCCCTTGAACTGGCGCCACTCCATGCCGAGGCCGCGGAAGCTGTAGCCGCTCGCGAACTGCTGGGAGTTCCCGGTGGCGGTCGACATGCTCCACGTCATTCCAAACCACTTATCTCCCGTCCGCTGCGCCGCGGCGGTCGCGGGTACCAGGAGCACGAGTGCTGCGATGAGCTTGATGCGCATGACATGCCTCACTGGGTGTGGAGATAAGGGGACTGCGCGAAGGCCTGCGTGATGTTGTTGTCGATCCGGGTCCCTATCTGGGTGCCTTCCAGCAAGCCGTTGATCGCTGCGAGCCAGATGGGGGTTGCCTGCGTCGAGTCGATTGGAACCACGTCCGGATCGATCATCTGGATGAATAGCGAGCCCGTCGTGTAGCCGGTAACGGTCACCGGGTACCACGGATAGTAGTAAGTGGAATTCACGCCGTAGGGCCAATAGCCGTCCCAGCCGCCCCACCAACCCCAGTAGGGCCACCACGGGTAGGAGTACCACACGTCGTAATTGTCGACCGATATGGCGGACACCAAGATGACCACGTCCGGCTTGGTTACGGTCGCATCCACGCGCGTGTAGCCCATCGCTGCCATCTCGGCCGCCACTTTCGCCAACACCGCGGTGTCGTGAGAGTGGTCCAGGGTGTCGAGACCGCCCACGGCGACGACGGAATCGGGCATGTCGTACGTGTGATTTGCGGTGTAGTCCGCGCCCTCCATGTGGAAGGTGGCCACGATGTCCGTTTGTGCGGCGGTGTCGATTTCGCCGGGATAGCACCCCGCCGACAAGGCTCCGAACAGTGTGCACAAAAGCGCATAGCGTTTCTGCATTGGCTGCTCCCTCAACGTTGGATGCGGCAATGTCCCACGGGCACATGAGGCGTGCTATTAGACTTTCGACCAACCACTTAGCGATACCCTGACCTAACGAAACCCTGAAGAAATCTTCGTCACATTTTGGTAAAGTCCCCTATTGCCCCAAAGGCCAATCAGGTGCATCTAGTCGTGGTATCTGGCCAGGGTTCATATCTGCCAACCGATCTATGACAATGATGCCTTGGGTTTTGCGCGCTGTGGTCTGGACGCTCCTTGGAAGTTCGGTCCCTTGTCTCGAAACGGACGCTATCCCCGGGAGTGCGGGCTGGACCTTGGGCGCCAGCGTGCGTCGCTCGCTGATGACACTCGCCGACGATTATCGCACGACATTGCTGGAGGGCATCGTCGTCACCGCGCAGGCCGTTCTCATCATCGGCCTCGTCCTGGAGCGCCGCCGTCGCCGCCGCGCCGAAGAGCTCCTCGAGCAGCGTCTCGAATTCGAAACCCTGGTCTCCGAGTTGACGTCGCACCTGGGTATGGTCGACCGCGCCGAGCACGACCTGCTGATCACGCGCTGGCTGCAGCGCCTGGCCAACAGTCTCGGTGTCGATCGCGCCAATCTCCTGCCGGCGGCGAACGGCAATGGTCATGGGCCGCCGCCGGCGCTGGCTCACATGCCGAAGGCCTGGGGTTGCGCGTCCGCGTACCCCGCCACCGATTTCCCGGCGCTCACCGAATCGGTGCAGCGCGGTGAGGTGGTCCGCTTCAACAGTCTCGAAGTGCTTCCGCCGGCGCTTGCGCGGGACCGGCAGGCGTTTCGTCGCAACGGGATCGAGTCCGCGCTCCTGGTGCCGCTGCGGTACAACGGCGTGGTGCTGGGCGCGCTCGCGCTGAGCGCACGCAAGCCGCGGCGATGGACGACGGCGATCGTGGAGCGGCTCGAATTCGTCGGCGCCATTCTGGCCCGCGCCCTGAACAGCGATCAGCACGTCAAGTCGAACGGGCATTCCAACGGCGATGCGGCGCCTGCCGAGGCGACGGTCGTGGCGGCGGCAACGACGGTTCCCGTGGAGCCAAGCTTCGCCCGGTTCGCGGGAGTGCGGACGCTCGGCGGGTTTGCGTTGTCGCTCGCGCATGAGTTGAATCAGCCGCTCTCCGCCATTCTGGCGAACGCGCAGGCTGCGCGCCGTTTCCTCGCGCGACCGGATCCGCCGATCGACGAGGTACGCGCGATCATCGACGACATCGATGCCGACGACCGCCGCGCCGGCGAGCTGATTCACGGCATGCGCGCGCTGCTGAACCATCACGACGTCGAGCCGGTCGAGCTCGATGTGAACGACATCATTCGCGACGTCGTACGGCTGCTGCACGGCGATTGTCTGCTGCGTCGCGTCTCGCTCGTGCTCGATCTCGAAGCGCCGTTGCCGGCGATCCGGTGCGATCGCGTGCAGATTGAACACGTTCTTCTGAACATCGTGATGAACGGCTTCGAGGCGATGGAGGAAACGGTACCGGGGAATCGCCGCATGATCATCCGGACACGCCTGGGCGACGGCGCCTGCGTCATCTCGATTCGGGACGCGGGCACCGGGATTCCGGAGGACAAGTTCGAGCGCATCTTCGAGCAGTTCTACTCGACAAAGACCGAGGGACTCGGCATGGGACTCGCCTTCGTGCGCTCCGTGGTCGAGTCGCACGGCGGACGGATCTGGGCAACGAATAATTCGGATGTCGGGGCAACCTTTCACGTCGCGTTACCGATTGCGGTGCACAAGGAGGAGTCATGAGGAGCACCAGCGTGGCACGATCCGTCTCGCGGTCGACACCGGGCGAGCCGCCACGCCCCACCGAGCGGTCCGGACGGGGGGGGGCCGCGGGCTCACTCGTGTTCGTCGTCGACGACGACGCGTCGGTCCGAAAGTCTCTCGATCGGCTGCTCAGCGCAGCCGGCTACCGCGTCCAGACCTTTGATTCGGCCCGGGCATTTCTGGCGCGCACCCAACTCCCGGGCGAGGACTCGCAATGCCTCATTCTTGACGTTCGCATGCCGGGAATCAACGGCCTCGATCTGCAGACCTCCATGCGCAATTCCGGCTCGACGATTCCGATCGTCTTCTCGACCGGATTTGGCGACGTCACGTCGAGCGTGCGGGCCATGAAGGTGGGCGCGGTGGATTTTCTCACCAAACCCATCGATGAAGACGAGCTGCTCGCCGCCGTGCAGCGCGGGTTGACGCTCGACGCCGAGACGCGGCAGCTCAAGAGCGTGATGAACGCGCTGATCCAGCGGCTGGGACGGCTGACGCCGCGCGAGCGCCAGGTATTCGCGCTCGTCGTTACGGGGATGTTGAACAAACAGATCGCGGGACAGCTGGGGACTTGCGAGCGCACGATCAAGGTGCATCGCGCCCGCATCATGAAGAAGATGGAAGCGGGGTCCGTGGCCGAACTGGTCCGCATGGCCGTCAAGCTGGGACCCGCCATCGACGCTCCAGCGAACGACCGAGCGCCGGTGCAAAGCCGGCTCGTCTTACGTTGACCTAAGGTCATATTCGCCGGCGGCACCCCGGGAGGTAATCATCAAGCTACAGTGGCGCAGATCGCGCCGCGGTAGCGGCAGTCTCTTACCTGGGGTCGTATGACACCCACAACGCCTCCGTCGCGGCCAGTGATTGGTGTCATCGACGACGATCCCTCGGTCCTGAAGGCTCTGGTCCGGCTGCTGCGCTCGGCCGGGTTCTACGTCGTGCCGTTCGCCTCCACCGAGTTATTCCTCGAAACGCACCAGGCCTGGACGCTGCACTGTCTCATCCTCGATGTGCACTTCGAGGGCATGAGCGGCTTCGACCTGGAATCCTACCTCGCGGATGTGGGACTCCGGTTTCCGATCGTTTTCATCACCGCTCATGACGACGCGGCATTGCGCGAGCGCATCGAGGCGAGCGGACAGGTTTACCTGCGCAAACCCGTCGAAGAGACTGCCCTGCTGGACGCCATCAGCCGCGTCCTGGCTTCGCACACCCCGCCCCCAACCAAGTAGGTTCGCGCCGACCACTGCACCAAGGTGCGATGGAGCGCGCGCGCAGGCGTGCGAAGGTTCACGTCATGACGCTCCCGGTGGCGGCCGCGCCCCGACTGGACGTGATTCGGATTCCCGGTGGGACATTCCGCATGGGTTCGGACCGGCACTACCCCGAGGAGGCCCCGGTCCAGCGGGTCCGCGTCGAGGGGTTCTGGATGGACCGCACTCCCGTCACGAATCGCCGGTTTCGCACTTTCGTGGAAGCTACCGGATACCGCACGCTCGCCGAAGCGTCCGATGCGACCCGCCAACCCGGCTCTCTCGTGTTCACGCGACCCCACAAAGCCGTCGATCTGCGCGACTGGACCCAATGGTGGGAATTCCGCAGCGGCGCCGATTGGCGCCATCCGTACGGCCCCGGTAGCTCGATCGATGGCCGCGACGACCACCCGGTCGTGCACATCGCGTATCGCGACGCCGAGGCCTACGCCCAATGGGCCGGCAAGACGCTGCCGACGGAAGCCGATTGGGAGTACGCGGCCCGTGGTGGTCTGGACGGTGCCGAGTTCGCGTGGGGCGATGATTTTCTGCCGGGCGGCCGCTATATGGCGAATACCTGGCAGGGAGCATTTCCGCACCAGAACCTGCGTCACGACGGATACGAGCAGACGTCCCCAGTCACGGCCTTTCCAGCGAACGGCTACGGCCTCTACGACATGACGGGGAACGTGTGGGAATGGACTGCGGACTCCTACAGGGCCCGGCACACGGCCGAGGCCCCGATCGTCCGCGGCTTGAAGGTCATCAAGGGCGGATCGCACCTCTGTGCGCCCAACTCCTGCCAGCGGTATCGGCCCGCCGCCCGTCACGGCCAGCCGGTGGATGCGTCGAAGAGTGACCTGGGATTTCGCTGCGTGGTGCGTAAGCTATGAAAAACAGCATTTCAGAGCCCCGCGTCACCGCAAGCTCGGACACGAGCCGGATCGCGAGCGAGCTGGTGTCACGGCAGACCGGGATGTCGCTGCAATGCACGCAGCTCAGTGCCGACCGGACATTGATGTCTTCGATCCGGACGTCGCTGTCGCTGATGGGCTTCGGATTCATCATCGACCAGCTCTTCAGCCGGTTGCGAGCGGCCGACGTTCTGACGAGCGGCGATCACGCGGCACGCAATTTCGGCGCGGCGCTCGTGACGCTCGGCATCGCCGTGCTGGTGCTGGGCATCGGATCGCACGTGCGTTTCATCCTGGGACTGCGCGGGCTGTGCGATGAGCTCACGGCCGACGGACTGATTCACGCGCAGAGCTCCTATCCGATCTCCGCGACGCTGATCGCGGCCGTGCTCCTGTTGCTCGTGGGTGTCGTTGCGATCGTCAGCATCGTGTTCAGCGTCGGACCTTTCGGCTAAGCCGCAGAACTCACCGTGACCATCCGATCGATGCCACGGGCGCTCCTCGGCATCACGCTCTGTTTGCTGCCGCTGCGCGCGGCGTACTCGCAGGCGCTTCTCGTCCTATTGTTCGGCGACAAATTCGCGTCGGAAAACGTCCAGGGCGGAATCAAGTTCGACGTCGTGAGCACGACGCTCACCGGCCTATCGGACGCGGCGCGGCTGAGATCGTGGGACCTGGGCGGCTTCATCGAGCTGAAGCTCAGCGGTCGCTGGTCCATTCAGCCCGAGTTCACGTTCAAGTCACCGGCCGGCGCACGCGATCTGCCGTTCGTCCCGACGGGCGAGGACGCCGTCGACAGCGCCTTCGCAACGGCTCGCGATGTCTCGGTGACGCGCACGCTCGGCTACATCACGATTCCGATCCTGCTGAAGCTGCGAGCGGGACGCTTTGGCCTGGGGATCGGGCCACAGATCGGATACATCGTGCGCGCCGAGGATCGGTATGTGGGCACCGTGACGCGCACCGATGACCTGTCGTACACGGTCGGCCTCTGGTCGCGCGTGAATCGCTGGGACAGCGGGTTCAACGCGACGGGCGAATTCTCTCTCGCCCCGCAGCTCGGTCTCCGCAGCATGCGCATTCGCGTCTTTTGGTATCACGCGTTCGGAGACGCGCTGTCCGACGCACCGGGCGCAAACGACACCTTCGGCCTCGGCTTCGGACTGCCCATCGGCGGACCGCGTCAGGCGGAGACTCCCAAATGAACCGCGTCGTAACCTGTTGCGTCGCGTTGCTGCTGCCACTGCGCGCGCTCGCCCAACAGAATCCCGATCTCGCGCTGACGCAGGCGGAGCGCGACAGTATTCTCGCGGGCTACCATCAGGTCTTCCCGATCTGGGGCCGCAAGGCCATCGAGCGAGGCTTCGATCTGCCGCTCCCGTTCGGCTTCAACATCGGCGGCTTCTACGCAAACCAGGACATCGTGATCACAGACCTGGGGCTGGGATTCAATCAACCGCCGCAGCCCGCCAGCTTCATCACGTTCGACAAGGCACAGGCGAAGCTCACAAACGTGAACGCCCGCGCGGATCTCTGGCTGTTTCCCTTCCTGAACGTGTACGGCATGGTCGGCACCGGAAATGGGCATACCACGGTCCACATCGTCGAGCCCGTCGCGTTCACGACCACGGCGGACTTCACGGCCACCAACGTCGGCCTCGGACTCACCGGCGCGTTTGGGATCAAACGCAACTTCGTCGTGGTGGACTTCAACCATCAGTGGGGCGGCTCGAGCCTGCTGGCGAATCCGATTCCCGTCAACGTCCTGAGCATGCGGATCGGGAAGGCGTTTCGTGTCGGGCAAAAGCAAAAACGCATGAAGGCGACGGCCTGGATCGGGACGATGTATCAGGGGATGAAGAACGAGACGCTCGGATCGGTCAACCTCGCCGACGTCATCCCGCCCGGGACCGATTCACTGTTCAACAACTACCAGAGTTCCGCGTGGTATCAGGGATTGAGCCCCGCTCAGAAGGCCCTCGTGGACAACTTCGTGCAACGGATCTCGGGCGGCCTCGATACCACCACGGTCAACTATTCGCTCAACAAGAAAGTGGCCGATCCGTGGAATCTGCTGGTCGGCGGAACGTTCGACGTCGGGAAGCATTGGGGACTGCGCGCGGAGGCGGGCTTTGTCGGTCGCGTGTCGTTCATGCTGATGGCCAACTACCGCGTCGGACTCTGAGACCACCGGACAGGACCCTGACGTATCGCCACGCTCAGCATGAGACCAAAGTCCAACGGTATTCGCGTAATGGCCTGGCCTACGTTCGCTCTGAGAACGTACTGAGATGTAAAACCGGGGATGGCTCAGTCACGGTTCCGGTCTGGTGGCTGCGACGGCCAGCTCCAAACCACGTGGCTGATCATCCCCGGTCGATTCTCCCTCCGCAACCAGCGGAACCAATACCTCCAGGCAGCTCAGCGTTTGGCACGGCGATCCAACAGATTGCGCAACACCAGCACGAGTGCATGCAGCGTAAACGGTTTGTGCAGCAGCGGCGTCATGCTTGGGGTCTCGAGGACGCGGCTGAGGCGCGCTGGATCCTCGTAGCCGCTCATATAGACCACGGCCGGGTGAATGCCCTGCTGCGCAAGCCGATCGATCAGCTCGGGTCCGCCGAGGTTCGGCATCACGACGTCCACCAGCACGGCGTCGATCGGCGTCGTGAGTGTTTGCACGATTTCGAGGGCTTCGAGTCCATCTGCCGCCGTCACGGCCGTAAAGCCAAGACTCTTCAGCATCCGACCGAGTGCCGCTCGCAGCGTCTCATCGTCATCCACGACGAGCACCAGCTCCCCGTGCCCGGGCAGCAATAACGACGTACCGCCATTCTCCGCCACGCATTCCCCTTCGTAGGCCTTTTGGGCAAATAGCCAGGGACACGGGGGTTGGTGCAAATACCGATCGTGAAGGACTCCCATGCGGAGACAGCATGGAGCTCAGAGATCTGCAGTGCTTCGCCGCCGTCGTTGAAATGCAATCGCTCAGCCGCGCCGCGCGGCGTGTGCACCTCGCTCAGCCGGCCCTTTCGCGGCGCATTCATGCGCTGGAGCGAGAACTTGGCGTCGACCTGCTGACCCGGCATGCCAAGGGGGTCGGACTCACCGCGGCCGGGGCGGTTTTCGCGCGCGGTGGAGCTGCGATCCTCCACGCGCTGGCCACCGCGCTGGACGGCGCGGAGGCGACGGCGGCGGGTCGCCGCGGTCGCGTCGTGATCGCGGTCACGCGAGCCGCGGCAGCGCGTGGATTTCCCGTCGACGTCCAGGAAGCCATCCGATCGGACTATCCCGGGATCACGCTCGCGGTCCGCGACTATGAGCAACCCACGCCCGCCGACGCGGTTGCGCAAGATCAGGCGGACGTGGCGGTCTGCACCGAAAGCGAGTTGCGACCGGGACTCGAGAGTGAGCCGCTCTGGGCCGAGACCCTGGATCAGGTGATCGTCTCACGACACAATCCGCTCGCGACTCGAACCACCGTCACGCTCGAAGATCTGAGTGCGTTTCCCTTTGTCTTCGTCCGGGGCACCGCGTCGGCAGCGGCGCAGTCGCGGGTCGCCCAGAGCCTGCGCCGTGCTGGGCTGCGCTCGCCGGTGATTGCGCTGGACGGAGACGTACGCTCCGCCCACCTCATGATCGCGACGGAGCACGGCTGGACGCTGATCTCGCGCGCGCGCGCCGCCAACGCGCCGCCCGCAGGAACGGTCACGCTCCCGATCAAGGACGTGACGGTCCACGTGGACATGACCGCGGTGTGGCGCCGCGACGAGCGACGCGCCGTAGTGCAGACGGTCCTTCAGCGGATGCGGGAGGTCGCGCGGCACTATCCGGAATCTCGCGTGCGACCCCCGCCGGGAGGCCGGCCGCGCTCGCGCAGTCTGCTGTTTCGTGTGCCGCGTCCCGCGGGGACCGTACCCGCCGATCTGCAGCTCCGGCAGCTGCGCGCGCTCCTGACCGTGAGCACGCTGCCGAGCATCGGTCGAGCGGCAACGCGGCTCGGCATTGCGCAACCCGTGCTGTCGCGGCGGCTGCGGGCACTAGAGCATGCACTCGGTCTCACACTGCTCGAGCGTTCCGCGCGGGGGGTTGCCCTGACGCCGGCGGGCGCCTCACTCGCCGCGGATGCCGGAGCGATCCTGGCGAGCGTCGATGATCTCAGCCGTGAGGCGGGCCGAGCGAAACGGGCTGTGGAGGGGCGGTGCGTGATCGGGTCCGTGGCGACCGCCGCCGCAACCGACTTGCTCCTACAGGTGAAGGCCCGGTGTGCGGAGCGGTACCCGGACATTCAGCTCCGTGTGCAGGAGATGAGCACCCCGGAGCAACGAACCGCCCTCCTCGGCGCCCAGATCGACCTGGGCGTTGCGCACAGGTTTCCAACGAACCGGGGCCGGAGCGATGGCATCACCGCGACACGCGTGTTCGACGACCCCTTGGAGGCAGCGCTCGTCGCCGCCGATCACGCACTCGCGCGCCGGGGCGAAATCGCACCCACCGACTTGACTGACACGCCATTCCTCTTCATGGACCGGTCATTCGACGCCGGGTTTTACGATCGCGTGCTGACGGCGCTGACCGCCGCCGGATTGCGGCCGCGGATCGAAGCGACGTACGACGATCGGGCGACGGTGTGGGCATTGGTCGCGCAGGTCAAAGGTTGGACGGTGGCATTTCACTCGCAGCTGGCGAATCCTCCGACCGGAACCGTCGCGGTGCGCATCGCGGGATTCCGTGTGCCGTTTGGGCTCGAGCTGCTCGCGCGGCGCAGCGAGTCGAGTCCGCATGTCCGAGCGGTCGCATCGTTGATTCGCCGACTGCGAGTCGGGGGCGAGGAGCGTCGTCAGTGACTTCCCTGCCGGTGCGTCCAGAGCTTCTCGACTCGGATCGCCAGCATCGCGCGTACCGCCGCCCTATGCGCGCCGAAAAAGAGCGTCGGACCCACGGTCACGGCGCCCCGTCCGGCGCGCAACGACGGCAGCATTGATACCGCAAACCAGTTTGATCCCTGCCAGAATGGTGAGCTGGCGGCGAAATAGGTCGTCGCCTCGAAGGTCAGGTCGAGACCGATGGGAATCGGGCGCTCTTCGTGGCCCAACTCCGAGATCTTCCGCATGTGCGTCCGCGCGGAAGCCGTGACGGCGAATACCGCGCCGCGCGACGCGCTCACGACCGCACTCTCTTCCATGAAGGTTCCGAATCGACCGGCGATCCCCAGCGCCGCCGGGCCACGCGTGGGATGCTGCACATACCCGATCTCCAGGGCCTCGATCTGCCAGTTGTAACCGAGGGTGGCGAAGTATCCGAAGCCAATTCCGTGGTTGCTGGAGTCCCTCGACACACTGTCGGGCGATTGCGCGTCGAGCAGCGTCGCAGACGGCAAGTCCAGCAGCGTCACCAGCAGAATCCAGCGTCTCATCGGACCGTTTAAGGTCCGCTTTGGGCATTCCGGCGCATCGCCTTTTGGTGCAACACAGACGCCGCCGGTTACCCCAAAGGTCAATTCTAGCCGGTTGCTTGCGCCACGACTCTAAACGTACCCGAGGCCATGTGACCCAACCCACGATCATCGCTTGCCTGAGCGCCGCGCTCGTCTTTGCCGGCAACACCCAGACCGAAAAGATCGCGGGATACGCCGAGTTCCGGCGCGGCGACACCGTCATGGTGGACGGGCAGCGGGTCCTGGCCGCCTCGACCACGACGGTCAAGGGGGCGAAAGGCCTGGCCGCCATTCCCCTGGGCTACGAAGTGAAGGTGACGGGACACCGGAATGCCGCGGGCGTTCTGATCGCGGAGCGGATCGAGGCCAAGGCCAACGGCAGCAGCGACACCGAGCGGCAGATCATCGCCGCCAGTAACCAAGCTGAGTCGGCCTGGGTCAGCAAGCACATGATGTTCGAGCCGGCCGACAGCGGCAAAATCGTCAAGATCGGTGACATCCTCGAATCGGGGCCGTACGTCACGCGCGCCCGCCGAATCATGGACCGGCTCCGGCCATCCTACATTCCGGCGACTGCATTGCGCGTGCGCGCGGTGAAGACCGACCAATGGAACGCCTCGGCCATGGCGAACGGCGCCATCTGGGTGTTCACCGGTCTCATGGACTCGCTGAGTGACGACGAGATGGCGATCGTACTCGGCCACGAGCTCACGCACTACACTCACGAGCACATGCGTCGCCAGATGAGTAAAGGGACGCTGGGGCAAATTCTCGGCACCGGCGCCGCCATCGCCGTATCACAGATCAAGAACTCGACCGCGCAGCAAATCGCGGCCTTCGGCGGTCAGATGGGATTGTCCGCGCTCATGACGGGCTACAGTCGCGAGCACGAAGATCAGGCCGACCGCGTCGGACTGCGCTACGCGTATGAATCCGGTTTCGACCCGACCAAAGGCCCGGGCCTGTGGGAGAAGTTCAAGCAGAAGTACGGCGAGAGCGACAAGATCACGAACTTCTTCACCGGCGATCACTCGCGCCCGACGGAGCGAATCAAAAACCTCCGGCACCAGATTCAACTGAACTACATGACGCCGCGAAATAAGACGTGATGCGCGGCGCGACTCTGGTATTGCTGCTCGGCTGCGTCGCGAAGAGCGCCGGGGCGCAACGCTGCGATTTCAGCAAGGTCCCGGGCGTGGTGTGGTGGGGCCCGGACAGCAA
>DATBFV010000123.1:0-32315 GCA_036558345.1 Gemmatimonadales bacterium
CGTCGCCTCCATCTTCTCGGGATCGGTGATGAAGTAGGGCGAGAGGTAGCCGCGATCGAACTGCATCCCGTCCACCGTCTCCAGCGTCGTCTCGAGGCTCTTGGCTTCCTCGACCGTGATCACGCCGTCCTTGCCGACCTTGTCCATCGCATCGGCGATCTTCTCACCGATTTCCTCGTCGCCGTTGGCGGAGATCGTGGCCACCTGCTTGATGTCTTTCCGCCCCGAGGTGGGAACCGAAATCTTCTTCAGCTCCGCAACGATCGTTTCGACGGCGTTGTCGATGCCGCGCTTCAGCGCCATCGGGTTCGCGCCGGCCGTGACCGACTTCAGTCCTTCGCGATAGATCGCCTGCGCCAGCACCGTCGCCGTCGTGGTGCCGTCGCCCGCGAGATCCGAGGTCTTGGTCGCCACTTCCTTCACCATCTGGGCGCCCATGTTCTCGATCTCGTCCTCGAGCTCGACTTCCTTCGCCACCGTCACGCCGTCTTTGGTGACGGTCGGGCTGCCGAACTTCTTGTCGATGACGACATTCCGGCCCTTGGGACCGAGCGTCACCTTCACCGCATCAGCCAACTGGTCCACGCCCCGCTTGAGCTTGGCCCTGGCTTCGGTGCTGAACTCCAAAAACTTGGCTGCCATGTCTGTGCTTCCTCCCTGAGGGACTGGACTGCTTACGCGAGCTTCGCGATGACGTCGGCTTCTTTGATCAGGATGATCTCTTCGCCATCCAACTCGACCTGCGTGCCGCTGTACTTCCCGTAGACCACGCGATCCCCAACCTTCAGCTCCATCGGGATCGTCTCACCCTTCTCGCGCCGCCCCGGTCCCACGGCGATGACTTCGCCCTGGATCGGCTTCTCTTTGGCGGTGTCGGGGATGTACAGCCCACCCTTCATCGTCTCGGTCTCCTCCATCGGCCGGATCGCCACGCGATCGGCCAGCGGGTGGACCTTGTACTTCTGGGTCGTCTTGGTTGCTGGCATGTTACCCTGAACCTCCATAACTCTTTGATTTGATTAGCTGTTAGCACTCGCGAGTGATGAGTGCTAATGGACGACGGGGAGGAATTTGACGGAGGGGCGGCGCGAGGTCAAGGGGCCAGTAATGCCCGAACGGCGGCCTCGGCGCGGGCACGCGGCGTCGCCGTCGCAGAATCGAGCGGAATCGCACTCGACCGCACGATCACCCCCGACCGCGTATCCGCCAGACGCAGATGTAACCAGGTCGTCTCAGGGGGGGGCGCGTCCGGATCGCTGAAGGTGAAATAGATGAGCTCGGCCGTATGGCCGCTCCCGCCCTTCAGGTGCGATTTGACCTTCACGCCGTGCTCGCGCAGGGCGCGGGCGAGCTCGACGCTCTGCTGATCCTTTTCTTCGACCACGATGCTGTAACCGTGGAGGCCTGGGAGGCCGTGGGAGGCACAGCCGAGCGCGCCGAGCACGACAAGCGCGTGCCATCTCACTGGACGATGCGGCGCGCGCCAACCCAGCGCGCAACCCACCACGCGCCATCCGTATCAGTCGACTGCAGGCGCGACAGCTTGACGCCCGCGTTCGCGCTATGGATGAACGTTTGTTCACCGACGTACAGCCCGACGTGAGAGACGCCCCCACCGGGCTCCGCGGCGAACAGCAGGATGTCGCCCGGTCGCAACGCATCGATCACCGGCGTCACCTCGGTGCCGGAGCGCGCCTGATCCCGGCTCGTGCGCGGCAACCGGATTCCGTGCTCGCTGTACGCCCACTGCACGAGCCCCGAGCAATCGAATCCGTTCTCCGCCGTCCCACCCCACACGTATGGCGTGCCGAGCGCATCGAGCGCTGTGCGAACGACGTCGGCGGCATTCCCAGTGATCGCCGTGGGCGGGGGAATCATGAGCGCCGGCTGCGAGGCAGCAGACTGCTTGGGCTGCGGCCACCGGCGGTCGACGCCCTTCCCGATCGTCAGGGAAAGGCCGATTGCGGCGCCGATGCCGTCACGCGAGTTCGCACTCGCGCGCCAAAACCCGCGCGGGCCGATGTCCTGGAGCCGGTACGCCGTTTCGAACCCCATAGCCATCCACGAAATCGGCCGCCACTCGACTCCCGCACCCAACATCCAGAGCGCGGCGAGCTCCTGCGATGCCGTATCCGTCGATACGCCGAGTGAGACGCCGCCCAGGAAATAGGGTCCGACAGTCGACCGACGCCGGAGCGCGTGCAGCTGCCATCCCGCTCCATAGAACGCGTGATGCCGGCCGAGGCTGTCATGAACCATCACTTGCGCCGTGAAGCCGTGCGAAAAGATGCCACCGAGCGGAGCGTCGGTTCTCAGCTCGTAGGTCCGCGATTCGTTGCCTTGGTACCAGCGACCGTAGCGCAGGTCGACGTCGCGTCCCTGCGCGGCGAGGTGAGAGACTCCGGCGATGAGAAGGAGAAACTCAATCGGCGGCCGCAATCGCGGCGTGCTCCTCGGAGGCGCGGGGCGCCATGTGGTGCGAGAGCAGATGCGGCAACCGGCGCATGAACCGCACCCAGACCCACAGAACCAGAAAACCGAACAGCAGGGCGCCGATGCCCGCGATCGACATCATGACAATGGGACTTTCAAACCGCAGCGCGATCAATGCGCCGAGCCACAACCCGACCTGAGACGCGGCCCATGCCCAGGCAGGGGTGAGCAACCACCCCACCACCACCAGCAGATGCGCGAGCCATCTCGGCACGTTCGCTTATCTCCGGCGCGCGAGCACGATCAGGGCAAACACGATCAACGTAGCGGCGAAACCGGCACCTGCCGCGACTGGCATGAAAAGGATGGGACCAAGTCCGAGGCCCAAGCCCACTCCCAGCCCGCCGCTCAATGCAGGAATCGCAAGCGAGAGAATCGACGTATCACCGCCGCGAGCCGCGCGGCCGGCGGTCACGATCGCGCCCATCCAGGCAATGAACGTTCCGAGCATCCACCAGACCGGGAGATACCACCAGGTGCTGCCGCCGCCGACTGCGTCCCATGTCCATGGGTACGCCTTGACAGGCCGCAGCAAAACGATGTCGATGGCCATGAACACGACGGTGCCCCACAACCCGATCGCGGCCGCGCTGGCGATGCCCTGCACCGTGCGTGAACTGGCGAAAAACGCCGGAAGAAAGGCTGCCGCAACGCCTCCGGCCAGCACGATGAGCATCAACAGCACCGACGTCAGAATGCCGGCGGGGAGATTTCGTGACACGAGCAGGAACAGGATGACCGTGACCGCAATCGCGGCACCGACAATCGTACCGCTGGTAAGGAGATGAGCAAAATCAGAGCGATCAGCAGTGGCTGGGGCGGTCATGTCACCTCGCGTCAGAGTCGTGGAGGACGAACCTACATAGCTCTCAATTTAATACCAAGCAAACACATAGATCACAATCAGATCGGTTACGGCCCACGCGGCCAGCGCGCGGTACATCCCGCGCTGATGATCGGCTGGCGTCCAGGCCGGAAATGTGAAGAGCCACGGAAGCAGGACCGCCAGCCAGAGTATCAACGGGAAGACCAGCGCGCCTGCTTTTGCGCCAACAGCCAGGAGCCGCACCGCCCACCCCAGGAGCGCAAACGCAAGCACCGTACATGCCATCGCGACCCAGAGACTGACACGCATCCCCAGAATCAGCGCCAGGGTGCGGTCGCCGCGACGCCGGTCCTCGTCAAATTGATACAGCTGGGTGAGCGGATAGAGCCCGGCAAATAGCGGGCAAAAGGCGAGCAGCACTAGCGCGTGGCCGGCGTCGAGCGGTCGCCCGGTCGCCGCCCACGACGCGTACGGTGTGAGCGCGCCAAACCCCCACATGTTGATCACCCAGTCCACTCCAGCCACGGCTTTGAATCGAAAGGGCGGCACGGAATACAGAATGGAAAGGACGAAACACATCGCATAGGCAATCTGGAATCCAACCGGGAGCAGAAACGCAAGGAGCTGTCCTGCGACCAGCAGCGCGACACTGAAATGCAGCAAGTAGCGCGGCAGTGGCGGTGGCGCGTTCAGGTAGCCGATGTCGCCTTCATCTTTATCGAACGTGCTATTAATGGCGAGCGTCCCGCCGTTGAGGAACACGACCCAAATGACGAGCGCGAGAATGGCCTGCCCGAGCCACGCTCCATTCCCCATTCCCCGTATTCCGACGGCGAGCACATACCCGAGCAGCGTATGCCCCGCCATAATCGGCCACTCGGCGGGTCGCATGTGAAGGATGTAGGAGTAGAGATCACCCGGCAGGATACGATAGCCCCAACGCCGCCACGCATTCCGCGTGCGCGCGTCGGTTACCACTTCAGTCCGAGCGCCGCCGCCGCGATCCGTAAGCCGACCAAGGTGAGATCGGGCTGCACCGACGCGATCTCTTTGCACAGCGGCGCGACGAGACCAGCAAGCCCGCCCGTTGCCACCACCAGGGGCCGGTTCTTGGATGGCCATTCCGCCTTGATGCGCCGGACCAACCCATCCACCGCATCGGCGGTGCCCCACAGCACGCCCGCACGAATGCAGTCCTCGGTGCGGCGGCCGATGGCATGCGCGGGCGGGACCAGCTCGGTCGCCGGCAGCTTGGCTGTCTTGCGCACGAGCTCGTCGGAAGCCGTGCGCAGCCCCGGCATGATCACGCCCCCGATGAATCGCGTCTCGCGTCCCACCGTGATGCAGTCGAACGTCGTCGCCGTCCCGAAGTCGACGACGATCGTGTCCTGCTTGAAGAGCTCCGCGGCCGCGAGTGTGTTGACGATGCGATCGGCGCCGACGGTGAGTGGCTCGTCCACGTCCAGGACCATCGGGAGCTTGGAGCGACCGTCGATCCTCGCGGGCTGCTGCGTCGTCGCCAGCGCGACGCCCTCGCACAGGCTTTCGGTAATCTGCGGTGACACGGAGGCGACGATGGCGGCGCGAATTTCCTGCGTCGAATGTCCCGCCTGCGTCAGATGCGCGGTGAAAACCGCCGCCCACTCATCCGGCGTGCGTTGCGGCGTCGAGTGCAGCCGCCAATGCGCCTCGAGGCGATCTCCCGCGAACAGCCCGACAGTCGTCTCGGTGTTGCCGATATCGAAGGCTAGGAGCATGGGTCGGGGGGGCTAAGATAGCTCGACGTGGCCGCCCTGCACCATTGTCGTGCCCGCGCCCGTGTCCACGAGTAAGGCGCCGTCCGGGCGAATCCCCGCGGCGCGGCCCGCGAGCGGCGTCCGAATCTGCCGGCCGCGCAGCCAGTCGCGGCGCGCGAATGCCGCGCACTCGAACTCGGTGAGCCGTGCGCCGTGCGCCGTGAGCCGGATGAGCGCTGGCACGAGTTGATCCAGTACGTCGATCCGCCGGACGCTGGGTCGGAGCTCGCTCAGCGACACCGCACGGTTGGCCAGCTCGGCGGGAATGTCGTTGGCGACATTGATGCCGATGCCCACGCCGAGCCATTGCAGCGCGTCGCCCTGCCAGCGGCTTTCGCACAGAATCCCGGCGACCTTGCGATCATCGACCAGAACGTCGTTCGGCCACTTGAGTCCGGCGCGCGGTCCCGAAAGCGCGGTGGGCCGAATCCCGAGGACGGCTTCCACGATGTCGGCAAGCACGAGTCCCACGCGCAGCGACAGGACACCGGGCACGGGCAGCGGGGGTGGCGGCCGCAGCAGCATGCCGAGCCACACGCCGCCGGCGGGCGAGTGCCACGTGCGGCCGTCGCGGCCGCGTCCCGCCGTCTGCTCCTCCACCACAACGACGGTTCCTGACGGCGCCCCCTGCGCACCCAGATCGTGGATCGCGTCGAGACTCGATCCCAGCGTCCGAAATACGCCGCACTGCGGCACACCCCAGCGGCGTGCCAGCGCGGTGGTGGGAATGTCGTCGATGGTCAGCCGTGCCACAGCGCGTAGGCGAGCGTGAACAGCCCGATGGCGAAGCAGTACGGCGCGAACAGATAGAAGCGGCCGTGGCGAATGAGTCGTACCAGCCAGCGAATCGACCACACCCCCGCCGCAAAAGCGGCGACGAAACTCGCCGCCCACGGCAGAGCGCCAACGTGCCCCATGCTGGCAATGGCGTCTTTCGCCTCCAGCGCGCCGGCTCCCGCGATAACGGGAATCGCCATGAGAAAGCTGAACTCCGCGGCGGCGGCGGGGGTGAGACCGCTTTTCAGGGCAGCCGCGATCGTCGCCCCGGAGCGCGAAATCGCGGGGAGAATCGCGAAGGCCTGCGCGGAGCCGATCACCGTAGCGGCCACGGGCGTGGGCTCGGTCCGCGTGCCCTGCGCACCCTTGGTGAGCAGCAGAATCCCGCCCGTGATGAAGAACTGCACCGCCAGCCACACGAGCGAGTGAAACGCTTCCTCGATCTGACGGTGAAACAACACCCCCACCAGCCCGGCCGGAATGCTGGCGACGATCAGCAGTATGGCGTAGCGCAGGTTCGCGCGGTCACCGCGGACGACGCCGACCAAGATCTGCCATAGGCGCGCGCCGTACACCACGAGCACCGAGCCGAGCGTGGCCACGTGCAGTGAGACCTCGACCGTGACGTCGGTGAAATGCAGCCCCGTGAGCGCCTCGACCAGAACGAGATGCCCGGAGCTCGAGACGGGGAGAAATTCGGTGAGACCCTGCACCAGCCCGAGGAGCATGCCTTGCCAGAGCGTCATGCGGCCTTTCCCGCGACGAGCGCGATCAATCCGATCACCATGGCACCTTTGAGGAGCGCACTGACTCGACCGACCCGGCCGAGCAACAGCCACGTCGCTGCAATAAGCACCAGCATCTGCGCCGGCAGCGCAATCAGGAAGTAGATCCAGCGATAGCCGGCGTTCCATGGCAACAGCAAGCTCGCCGGCACGAAGAGCAGGCCCACACCCGCCGCGACGACCATCGCCCGACGACGACCCACCGCGATCGGCAACGTGCGTCTTCCGATCGCCCCGTCGCCGGGCTCATCCTCGACGTCTTTGACGATTTCACGCGTGAAGTGCAGCCACGCGGCGAGGATCCACGGCACAAGACCCGCCGCCGGCAGCCCGACCGCGATCGCGCCATACAGTGGCGGCGACCCCGCCACCACCGCCACCGCGACGTTACCCAGGACGGGCCGGGGCTTGAGCAGCGGCGAATAGATGACCATGACGGCGAGCGCCGCGCAAGCGGCCAGCACTTGCGTGCCGCTGATGAGGCCTGCGGCGGCAAGCCCCACGAGCGCGCCGCCAAACACGAGCAGATCGGCCATGCCGCGCGACACCTGCCCCGCCGCAAGCGGCCGCGTAGTCGGACGGTTGACGCGATCGGCGGCGATGTCGCGGATGTCGTTCCATGTGTTGCCGGCGGCACCCAGCGCAAACCCGGAAATCGCCGCGAACACGAGCTCCTTGGGCAGCGCGATGCGTTGGACGGCAATCCAGCCGCCCGCGCAGACGCCGGCAGCAGCGATGAGCAGGTTCGGGAGGCGAATCAATCGCAACAGCGGCACTACGACAGGACCTCTTCGTACAACGCCTCGTAGCGAGGGACCACTTTGTCGGCCGAGAACTCGAGCGCGCGCGCCGCGGCCGTCTGCTTGAGGCGCGCCTGCTCGGCGGGATCTTCCAACACGCGGAGCGCACGCTCAGCCATCGCCGTGACATCGCCGACCGGTGCCAGATAGCCAGTCTGGCCGTCCTCCACGACTTCGGGGATGCCGCCGGCGGCACTCGCGACGACAGGGACGGCACACGCCATCGCCTCGAGCGCCGCCAACCCGAACGACTCGGTGGCAGACGGTAGCAGGAACAGGTCGGCGCCGCGCAGGACGTCGCCGACACTTTCCACTTTCCCGAGAAAGCGCACGTCTTTGCGGAGTCCCAAACTATCGACTTCGTGCTCGGCGGCGTCACGATCCGGACCGTCGCCTACCAGTACCAGCGTGGCGGGAATTTTCTGTCGCACCTTGGCAAAAATCTTCACGACATCGCCGACGCGCTTCACCGGGCGGAAATTCGACACATGCACGAGGACGCGATGCCCTTTCGGCGCGAGCCGCCGACGGAACGCGTCGTCGGTCGCGGGATGGTAGTCGGCAACGGAAATGAAGTTCGGAATGACCCGCACTTCGCACTGCCCGCACCCGAACGCGCGATACGTTTCTTCACGCAGAAAGGCCGAGACGGCCGTCACGGCGTCGGACTGCTCGATGGAGAACTTGGTGAGCGTATAGTACGAGGGGTCTTGCCCGACGAGCGTGATGTCGGTGCCGTGGAGTGTCGTCACGATCTTCAGATCCAGCCCTTCATCATCCAGCATTTGTTTGGCGAGCCAGGCGGTCGCGGCATGTGGGATCGCGTAGTGCACATGCATTAGATCGAGCTGCTCGCGCTTGGCGACCTCGTGCTGCTTGACCGCGAGCGCGAGCGCGTACGGCGATGACTGCTCGAACAGCGGGTACTCCAGCTGCGTGACTTCGTGGAACGTGACACGCTCGGCGAAACCGCGGAGCCGGAACGGACTCGCGTACGAGACAAAGTGGATTTCGTGCCCGCGGCGCGCGAGCTCGAGGCCGAGCTCCGTGGCCACGGCGCCGGACCCGCCGTACGTGGGGTAGCAGGTGATGCCGATTCTCATGACGACAGCGTGGGATGTGTGGTGTGGGAGGTGGTCTGCTCCGACCACTTCTCAAAGATTCTATTTGCTAACACCGCGGGATCCTCCGTCGCATCGAGCGCCCACACCCCACTGCCCGCATTCCCACGCAGTTGGTGCCTGAACCACGTCTCCTGCCGCTTCGCATACCGCCGTGTCGATGTCAGAATCGCGTCCCGCAATGCACCCTCGGCCAACTCTCCTCGCAACATCAGGACCACTTCGCGATACCCGATACCGTCGAGCCCCGGCGCATCCGGTGCCACACCGCGCGCGAGCTGCGCCCGAACCTCTGCAACGAGGCCGGACGCGAGCATCCGATCGACGCGGGCAGCCAGTCGCCGGTGCAGCACGTCACGCGGCACGGTGAGATGAATGTACCAGGGCCGCAGGGCTCCGCTCTCGCGCGCTTCGCGCTGCCACCACGACAGCGCATGACCGGTCAACAATGCGACCTCCACGGCGCGAGCCGCGCGCTGGCGACCGCCGCCCATGAACTTGGGATCGAGCCGGCCCGCCCATCGCGCGAGGTCTGGGCCTTCGAGTGACTCGGACCAGGCCCTGAGTTGCTCGCGGCGCGCGACATCGAAGGCCGGCTCGTGAAATAGTCCCTCGGCGAGCGCGCGGATATACAACCCTGTGCCTCCGACAACGATCGGCTGCCGGCCTTGCGCCCGCGTTTCCACGATCCAGCGCGCGGCATCGCGCACGAACCGCCCCGCGCTGTACCGTTCGCCGGGATCCACCACATCCAAGCCGCGATGGGGTACCCGCATCAGAATTTCGCGATCGGGCTTTGCCGTGCCGATGTCGAGCCCGCGATACACCTGACGGGCGTCCGCCGAGATGACGGTGAGCGGCATGAGGGCAGCAAGGGACGCGGCGACGGCGGTTTTACCGACGCCGGTGGGGCCGACGACTACAGGTGTTTGGTATTCGCTGTCAGGTGCGGCCGAACCGGCGCTCAAGTTCTTCCTTCGGAAGCTGGACCATGGATGGTCTTCCATGCACGTCGTGGGCGGGAAGTGTGGCCGACAGCAGCCGTACGATCAATTGGCGCATCTCCTCGCTGTCGAGCGCCTGTCCGGCTTTGATCGCGGCGCGGCACGCGTAGGTCGCGGCGAAGCGCTCGAGGCGATTCTGCCAACCCCCGAATCGTCCGCCGGCGAGATCGGCCACCAACTCCTGCAAACAGCGGGCGGCTTCGAAACGCGGATGCGGATTCGGCGCGGTGTGCACGACTATGCTGCGCCCGGAAAACGGCTCGATCTCATAGCCGATCCGCGCCAGCAGCTCGCGGTGCGCCTCGATTGCGTCGAGCTCGGGGGGGCTGAAGTCGAGCGTGAGCGGCAGCAGCAGACGCTGCGCCGGTGCCCCGTCACCCGAGAGCTGACGCATCACGTCCTCGTAGAGCACGCGCTCGTGGGCGGAGTGTTGATCGACGATGCTGACGGCCTGGTTGGTCTGGAAAACAATGTAGGTGTCGAAGAGCTGGAGCAGCGGCGTCTGGTGTCTGGTGTCAGGCGCCAGCGAATCCGCATGGAAGAGTTCGAGCGGCACACCGCTCGGCATCACGCCAGATCCTGGCTCCCCCTGAAACCAGAAACCCGACGCCTGCCCTGGCGCACTGAAGCTCGCGCTCGCTTCCAACGGCGCGAGCGCCTCCCTCACGGCCTCTTCAACCACCTTCTCGACAAAGAACTTGTCCCGAAACCGTGCTTCGAGCTTGGCAGGATGGACGTTGACGTCCACGGCGTCGCCGGGAAGGTCGAGAAATAAGAGCAACGAAGGACGGTCACCCGGAGCGATGGTGGAGCGATAACCGGCCTCCCCCGCGCGCAAAATGAACGGATCACGAATCGGACGCCCGCGCACGAACACATAGCCTTTGCGGCCCGCGGGGCGAGCCTGGGCGGGACGCTGCACCAGCCCGGTCACCTCCAACGGCCCCGCGCGATGGGACACCGCGAGCAACGTGTCGGCCAGCTCGGCGCCCCACAATGCGCGTACGCGGTCGATCAGGCGAGGCGCCGGCGGACAGTCGAGGAGCGACCGGCCATCGCTCGAGAGCGAAAACGCGACATCGGGCCGCGTCAGCGCGAGGACGGTGAGGGCTTCGACCGCTGCCCGCGTTTCGGTGGCGCCGGCGCGCAAGAATTTCCGGCGCGCGGGAGTATTGTAGAAGAGACCTCGCACGGTCACGGTCGTGCCGCGCTGGCGCACCGCGTCTTGCACCTCGTCGAGCTTGCCACCCGTGACGCGAAGCCGCGTACCTTCCGCTTCACCTTCTTCGCCATCGCCGCATGTTTCCAGCTCGAAGCGCGACACGGACGCAATGGCGGGCAACGCTTCGCCGCGGAATCCGAACGTCGCGACGCCGATCAGGTCGGTGGCCGAGCGAATCTTGCTCGTCGCATGCCGCTGCAGCGCTACACGCGCGTCATCGCGATCCAGACCCGAGCCGTCGTCGCTCACGCGGATCAGCGTTTTGCCGCCGTCCTCCAGCTCGACGCGCACCGCACGCGCGCCGGCGTCGAGTGCATTCTCGACCAGCTCCTTGACCACCGACGCCGGCCGCTCGACGACCTCGCCCGCGGCAATTTGATCGGCGACGGTGTCGGGAAGAACCTGAACCCGGCCCCGCCCCCGAGCGGCTACGCTCACAATCCGGCGATCTCCTCTCCCAGTACCCAGCCGTGAATTCCGTCCTGGCGGTGCACCTCGGTCCAGGCTCCGTAGGTTCGATCCACGAGCAGCGCGCCGCCGGCGGGGATGGTGGCGGGTGCGCTCGCTCCGCCATAGGGTGCGGCACGCACCTGTGCGCCCCCGCCGTCCGCGATCACGACCGCCACCGGTCGATCTCGGCGCCGCCATTCCAATGCGCCCAACACCGATGCCGTGACGGCGATAGCCGTAAACAGCACGACCACGATCCGACGCCGGCCCCCGAAAGCAACCACGATCCACAGCAATAGCCAACCCGCCGCCGCAACGAGGCCCCATTCGGCGGGCGTGGCCCAGCCGACGTGCACCAAATCCTCCGTGATCGGATCCGGAGCCGGCAACAGACGCAGCGCCCTACGGATCGTGGCATTGCGTGGCGCGAGACGCGCGGCGCGGGTCCATGCCGCCATCGCCTTCCCGTCGGCGCCGGCGCGGTACAGGGTGGCACCCAGGTTGTACCAATGCGTGGGGTCACGCGGCTCACGTGCTGCACGCGCCGCAAATGAATCGGCCGCAGCTCGCAGCGCACCGGCCTCGAACAGCGCTTCGGCGCTGGCGGTTTGGGCAATCGCAGTTTGGGCCTGAATGGCGGATTGACCGTGGAGTGGCGCCGCGTCGTGCGCTGTTACGGCCATCAGCACGATTACGACCGCGCCCGTCAACGCATGCGGTCGCCGCGCGCCCACCGATCCCTCTGCGCCGAGCACGCGGAGCACTTGCTCGATTTCCGCGCCGAGCTCGGCGGCATCACCAAGGCCGCGCGGCCCGTAGCGCGACGCCCGCAACCGATCGCGCAACCGTTTCACGTGGTCCGCAACGGCGCTGTCCACCCCCGCGGCCCGCAGCGCTTGCGCAAGTCCATCACCGTCACGGGCGGACGGATCGGACACATAGCTGGCAAGCGTCGCGAGAAATTCGCGCTCGAGTTTGCCCAGCGGGCTCAGCGTAGGACCCGCTGGTGCGGGAACATGTGCGGGGCCCCCCCCTCTCCGCCGCGAGCGGCCCCTGACCACCAATGCGAGCACGGGAGGGACCAGCGCCAATGCGAGCCATCCCTGCCATCCCAAGCGACGGCTAACGCGATCCACTGCTCCCTCACCATGGGTTGGGAGGAGCGGCGGCAGCACCCGCGCGGCCCTCGGCTCGGCGCCGCGCGCGACCGCGAGCGCGCGCGGCGGGGCCGTCGCCGTCTCGTAGCGACCGGCCGTGGCATCGAAGTAGGCATAGCGCACCTCCGGGAGTACGAAGTTGCCGGAGGAGTCCGGAACGGCCAGAAAGTGGAACGTCTTGCTGCCCGCGATGCGCCCGGCCTGGGGCGCGATGCGCACTTCGGTCTCCGCCGGGTAGGCGCGAAACCCCGTCGGCCATCGGAGCGGCGGCTCGGGCCAGAGGGCGACGTTGCCCACACCCGTCACCGTCACCGAGGCCTCGACGGGCTCGCCGACCCGCGTGCTCGCGGGGTCGACGACGAGATCGAGGCTCAGCTTCTCGCCAACGACACTGGAGGAAACGTTCGACCGCGGCAGCGGCAGCACGGTAATCGACACCGAGTCACTGCGCAGCGCGTACCGCTCTTCGCGGCTAAAAAAGGAAAAGGTGACCGGCAGCGCATACTCGACCGATGCCGGCGGCACGATCAGCCGGCCCGGCACGAGCGGAAACACGACCTGATGCGCGATGAACACGTCCATCCATCGTCCGCCCACCTGACGCGACAGCGCCGCTCCAGACGAGGTGGCAACCGGATACGCCCATACGCCTTCGGGCGTGACCAGCGTCAGGATGGGCGGCCGCCGCATGCGCTCACCCAGCTCGCGCGGAATCCACGCAGCGGCGATGAGGTCGACTTGCTGGCCCACGTAGACGGTGTCGTTCGGCACGAGGACGGTCAGCGCGACACGATCCTCACGTCGCGAGATGGGTGGCGGCGTGTTTTCGAGCAGGGCGCGCGCCAGCGGACTCAACGTGGCGGTCGTGCGGTCCGCCGCACTATCGACCGTGATCAAAATCGGATCGGTGGAGACGACGCTCTGTCCTTGCCGCGCGCGGACGGGGCCAATGAGCAGCGCTCCGGCTTGCTGCGCGCGCAATTGCAGCTCGCGCACCGTGGTGCGGATCGACCCACCTGCCCCGCTGAATGCGACTTCGGTCATGTCCCGCGAGCCTTGAATGGCAAAGCCGTTGAGCGGCGGGAGCATGATCTCCACGGGATCGGCCACGCGGCTCCGCGCCCGAATCGTCAGGGTGAGCTCCTCGCCGACGCGCAGCCGCGTCTTATCGACGCTCGCCGTGACCTCGGCGCCCTGCACCAGGACCAACGCGGCCACGAGTGCCAGCATCACCAGTCTTTCACTCCGGCCGGCGTGGCGCGGCGTGTGCGGCCCGCGCGGTCCTTGCGTGTCCGCAGCTCTTCCTGGCCGATGGACTTGAGCACTTGGTCCGCCTGCGACTCGCTCATCCCGCCGCCCTGACTCTCGCCACTCTGTTGCGGCTGCTGGCCGCTCGCGCTGCCTCCTCCACTGCCGGACGATGGAGGCGGAGGTGGCGGCGGGGGTGAGTTCGGTTTGTTCTGCTGGCCGCCGCCGCCCTGCAGACGCCGCGCCAGCTCGAGGTTCCACTTGGCGCGGAGATGATGCGGTGCGATGAGCAGCGCTTCGCGATAGGCCCGCGCCGCATCGGCGAGGTGGGTGTCGCGGTTGGCGCTGTCCGCTCGCGCCTGCAGCAACGCCAACAAGCCCAGGTTATAGAGAGCGCGAAATCGCACATCGGGATCGAGTGAGGTCGCGGCCCGCGTCAGCGTCGATCGCGCCAGCGCCGGGTCGCCCGCGGCGAGCGCTGCGGTCCCCGTGTTATACCAGGCGGTGTCGTCGGTTTCGTGCGCCTTCAAATCGGCGAGGTAGTTTGCCGCCGCAGCGCGGACGTCACCATTGTCCCACGCTTTCTCCGCCGGCGAGCGCTGCCGCTGCTGCGCCTGTGCGGCTGGCGCAACCGCGAGCAACAGGCCCACCAGCGCCGCGGTACGCCGCGTCATCGACTGCACCCCCAACACGATCCCTGCGAGCAGCAACGGAATCCAGGCGCGGGGCCGGCCGCGCTGCGTCCGGCTCTCCATGGCAGTCGCGCGCTTGTACGACGCAACGAGATCGCGAATCGCGCCGGCCTGGTCGGGGAGTTCCGCCGCGACAATCGTTCCCTGCGCGGCATCGGCGATTGCGCCGAGCACCTCGTCGTGGCGGTTGGTGACGATGGGCGCCCCGTTCACATCCTGTTGCCAGGAGACGAGGGTCCCGCGATCGTCGCGGACCGGGATTTTGGCGCCTTCGCGACTTCCCTCCGCGACCAGAATCAGGTGCATACCCAAACCCGCCAGGCGCTTCGCCTCCGCCACCGCCTCGGGAACCGAGTCGTGCGCTTCGCCGTCGGTGAATACGACCAGTACGCGATCGGCCAATTCGGGACTGGCTTGCAACAGATCGATTCCTTGAGACAGGGCTTCCGCCAGCGCCGTGCCGCCTTCGGAGGCGACATCCGGATCCAGCGCATCGAGGTACAGCGTGATCGCCGAGCCGTCGACCGACAGCGGCGATAGGATGTAGCTCGTTCCGGCGAACGCCGTGAGACCGAAGCGATCGCCGTCGAGGTCCTGCACGAGCCGGCGCGCTTCACGCAGCGCCCGGGCCAATCGGCTGGGCTTCACGTCTTCGGCGAGCATCGACCGCGAGATGTCGATGGAGAAGACGAGATTGAGCGCGCGCGTTTCGGTCACGATCTCTTCCTGGCCCCAGCGCGGTCCCGAGAGCGCGAGGGCGGCGAGCGCGGCGGCGAGACCGAGAGCCAACGCACCCCATCGTCCCGCGGCCTGCGCGATCCGCGCCGTCGCCTCTGACCATGCCGCCGCGCGCCGCAGGCGGGATCGGCGCGCCCAGGCGGCAGCCCCCCAAACGACGGCGCCGATGACAGGGGCGAGAACGGCGACCATGGGAGCGTCGAAGGTCATCACGGCACCCGCACCGAAAATGTGGCGGCCACGACAAGCTCGAGGGCGAGGGCGATCAGCCCGATTCCGAGCGGCCAGCGATACGACTCATCGGAGCGGTGATAAATCACGTGCTGTACGGGAGTTTTCTCGAGCCGGTCGATTTCGTGGAAGATATTCGAGAGCGAGGTCGCGTCAGTCGCGCGGAAATACCGGCCGCCGGTCATGCGCGCAATGTCGCTCAACAGCGCCTCGTCGATCTGGACCGGCATGGTCTCGTACCGAAGGCCGAGCGGTCCCTGTCCGGTGGGCACGGGTGCCTCGCCCTGGGTCCCGACGCCAATCGTATAAATCCTGATCCCGAATGCCTGTGCCGCCTGTGCCGCGGTTCGCGGATCGACAATCCCTTTGTTGTTGACGCCGTCGGTCAGAAGGACGATCACTTTGCTCTTGCCGGGGGCGCGTCGCAGGCGATTCGCGGCAGTGGCGAGACCCGTGCCGATCGCCGTCCCGTCTTCCAGAATCCCGACGCGGAGCGAGCGAATGGCCTCCTCGAGCACCTCGTAGTCGGTCGTGATTGGGACCTGCGTGAGCGCCTGGCCCGAAAAGGCCACGAGCCCGATCCGGTCGGACGAACGCGCGCGGACGAACTCCGCCGCCGTACGCCGCGCGACATCCAGCCGATTGTTGGGCGAGAAGTCTTCGGCCAGCATGCTGCTCGAGATGTCCAGCGCCAGCACGATCGAGATCCCCTCACTGCGCAGTTCGGCGCGCGCCGAACCAAACCGCGGACCGGCGGCCGCGAAGATCCAGGCGGCCAGACAGAGCGAGCGCAGCCACATCGGCAACCGCGCGATCCACAGTCGCTCGGTGGGCCCCGTCGCCGGCCGCACGTCACTCATCGGCGCGCCGCTCAGACGCGCGAGGCGCTGCCGGCGCCACCACCACCAGAGTGGCAACGCCGCAAGGAGTAGAAGGAGGAGGGGGCGCGCGAAGCTCACGGCTTGAGCTCCCGCGCGAGCGTGTGCGCTTTCGCGGCCAGCGGTGCGACGTCGACGCCATGGGCCGTGGCGAATGACACCTGGTCGAGCGCGACCAGCAGCTCTCGCAAATCACGCACGGGCGCGTTGGGGTGAGTCTGTTCAATTACCGCGAGGCATTCCGCGGTGCTCAGCGCTTCATGCGCCTCGGGGATCGCCTGCGCCACGGCGCGACGTAGCCCCTGAGACGCGCGCGCGGCGACGGCCTTCGGCTCACCCGCAGACAGCCATCGTGCATCGGAGACCGGTGGATCGACGGCCACCGCGTCACCCACGGCAACGGTGCGCGGTGCGCGCCGGCGCCAGAGGATCAGCAGCAACAGCACGCCGCTCGCGAGGAAAACCGCGGCAATCACCGGAATGGCACTCGCGCGATCGAGCCGCAGCGGTCCAAGCGCAGGCTGCGGCGCGGGGGTTCTCACGCTGTCCGGGATTACGCTCGCCACCTGAAATGTCGCCGTCCCTCCGTCGAGCGAGTCTGCCGTGCCGTCAGGTGCCAGTCGCCAGATCCAAGGCATCTGCAGGCTCATGGGTCCGGGCGACCAGGCGACAACCGACATTCGGAGCGTCCACCCGTTCGTCGCGGGAATCGTCACGGCATCGCCCAGCTGCTCGGCGTCCGGACGCGTCTCCAGCTTGCCCGCGCGCACTCGCCAGCCCGCCGGTGCGGCGATCGTGCGCTCGAGCCGAATCGTATCGCCGACCGTCGGATGACTCGGAGTGGCGACCCACCCATCCGCCCCCCCTTGGAGCGCGAGTCCCAGTAGCGCGATGATCATCGGCTCATCCGTCTTGCCCGCTCCGCAAACGCGCGGCGCAGCGGCACACCGTAGGGGACTGTCGTGAGCAACGCGACCCGGTCCACGCCCGCCTGCACGAGCTTGCGACTGCGCTCCTGCTGCATCCGTTCGGCCGCGACGCGGATGCGCGTGCGGGTCGGCGCGTGGCTCGTATCGACGAGAATGCGCTGCCCCGTTTCCGCATCCTCGAGCTCAACCCAGCCGGCGTCGGGAAGATCGTACTCTCTGGGGTCATCGATCGTGATCGCCACGACCTCATGCCGCGCGGCGAGCTGTCCCAGCGGCTCTTCCCACGCTTCCGCGCGGAAGTCGGAAAGCACCACGACAATGGCGCGGTGACGCAGCAGCTTCATGGCGTAGCGGAGCGCGCCGGAGAGGTTGGTCCCGCGCCCGCGGGGTGTGAAAGCCACGAGGTCGCGAATGACGCGCAGCGCATGCGCGCGTCCCTTGGCGGGTCGGACCACGAGCTCCGGTCGATCCGCGAACAGCAGGGCACCGACGCGATCGTTGTGACGCGCGGCCGCCAGCGCCAGCACCGCGCCGACCTCCACAGCCAGCCCGGCCTTGGTGTATGGTCGCCCGAAGTGGAGCGAGCCCGACTGATCGACCAGGAGGAGGAGCGTGATTTCCCGCTCTTCCATATATGTCTTGACGAACGGATGACCCATGCGGGCCGAGACGTTCCAGTCGATCGCGCGAAAGTCGTCGCCGTGCTGGTAAGCGCGGACTTCCGCGAACTCGATCCCCTGCCCGCGAAAGACGGAGCGGTATTCGCCCGTGAACAGCGTGTTGACGAGGCTGCGAGTCCGGAGCTCGATCCCCTTGACCTGCCTGAGGACATCCCGGGTGATCACGGCACTCCCACGGCCTCCAGGATTCGCCCGATCACGTGATCGGCGTCTACGTCCTCGGCCTCAGCCTCGAAGGTGAGCAGCACCCGGTGGCGCAGCACGTCGTAGGCCATCGCCTTCACGTCTTCCGGCACGACGAAGGCGCGGCCGCGCAGATAGGCATGCGCTCGCGCGGCCTGGGCGAGATAGATCGACGCGCGCGGCGACGCCCCGAACGCGATCAATGACTTGAGCTCCGCCAATCCCACCGCCTGCGGCTCGCGGGTGGCGCGGACCGCGTCCACGATGTAATCCACCACTTTCTGATCCATGAACAGCTCGGCGATCGCGCTGCGCGCGGCGAGGATGTCCTCAGCTTCCGCGATCCGTTGCACCTCGATCGGCCGGCCGCCCGCCATGCGACCAACGATCTCTTTTTCCGCATCGCGCGACGGATATCCGACCTTCACCTTGAGCATGAACCGATCGAGCTGCGCCTCCGGCAACGGATAGGTCCCCTCATGCTCGATCGGGTTCTGCGTCGCGAGCACGAGAAACGGCTCGCCCAGGAAAAATGTCTCGCCGCCGATCGTCACTTGTTTTTCCTGCATCGCCTCGAGCAGCGCCGACTGCACCTTCGCGGGCGCACGGTTGATCTCGTCGGCGAGGACCAGATTCGCAAACAGGGGCCCCTTTTTCGGATAGAACTCCTGCGAGCGCTGATCGAACACCATCGTGCCGATCACGTCGGCCGGCAGCAGATCAGGCGTGAACTGAATGCGCGAGAAGCTGATCCGCAGCGCCTCGGCGACGGTGCGCACCGCGAGCGTCTTGGCGAGTCCGGGCACGCCCTCCAACAGGATGTGACCGCCCGTGAGGAGGCCGATCAACAGCCGCTCCACCATGACCTCCTGCCCCACCACGCGCTTGGCGACTTCGCGCGTGATGCTCTGGGTGAGCGCCGCGTCCTGCGTCTTGGTCGCGCGCGCGCTCATCCGAGCGACGCCTCGGCGGCGCGCTTCACGGTCGGCTCTTTATCACGAGCGTAGAGTTCCAGCAACGCTTTTGCCTCCATTCGGTCGAGTCGCGCCAACCCTTCGATCGCGGCCGCGCGGACGAACGGCGTGCGCCGCGGCCTGCCTCCCGGCTCGGCGTACTTGGCGAGCACCTCGAGCGCCTCCTTGGCCCCGAGCTGCCCGATCGCTTTCAGCAGCGCCGCCAATACCCCCTCATCCGCCTCCTGCTCCAGACGCCTGACCAGTACCGTCGTCGCGCCAACCTCACCCGCGGCGGCCACGGCGCGAGCGGCGGCGGTCCGCACCAGCACCGATTCATCCTTGAGCGCGGGCATCGCGGGCCGCGAAATCTCCCGCCCACCGAGCTCCGCAAGGCCCAGCAGCGCCGCCTCGCGGACGCGCTCATCCGGATGTCGCGTCAGCCGGATCAACGGCTCGATAACGTCCGGGCTGCCGCTCAATCCGAGGAACTCGGCCGCCGCAGCGACGACCTCGGGGACTTTGCTTTCGGCGCGGCTCTGGAGCAGCTCGACGGTGCGCTCGCCCGCAGCCCGTATCGCGGCGCGATAGGCTTCCCGCAGCTCCGGGGCGACGTGCAGGTACGCGTCCACAACGAGGCCAGCAGAAACGGCGCCCAGCGCACCAACCGCATTCACCAGATGTGCGCGCTCGGCGGGTGGCACGCGCGCCTCGCCGAGCCGTGCCACCATACGCTCCACTATACCTTCATCCGCAAGCATCCCCGCCACCTCGCCGATCGCTTCCTGGATCTCCGGGTCCTGAATCTTCGACAGGGCGCGATCGAGACCGGCGACAACCTCAGCGATCGCTCCAATATCGCGCAACCCCAGCACTTCAGGTGTCAGGGCTCGGAGCTTCCCGATGATCTCGCGCTGCTCCTCGGGTGTCGATGCGAGCTGCAACGCCCGCGCCGCGCGCCGGGCTTCCACATCGGGCGGGAGCACATTCGGCCGGAACACCGCGCTCGAACGCGACGGGCTGACGACGTCCGACGGCGTTGGGGGCGCGGCGGCCACGAACACCGGCGCGGACGGCGGCGGCGAAGCGGCGGCGGGGGGCGGCGCAGGGGCAACAACCGGAGGCGCTGGGGGTGCGGGCGGCGCTTCGTCGAGTACGCGGGACGCGGACAAGCGCTGGCTGGCGCGGCGACCCAAATGCACGGTGATGCGGCCAAGCACCGCGTCGTCGGGGGAGACGTTGCCCACGGCCACACCGAAGAGCCCGAGCCACTGCTCCGCCGTCACACCCGGATTCACCTGAAGCGAGCGCACGCCGCGCGCGAACAGCAGGCCGGCGAGCTCGGCGACCTGCGTGTTACGTGGCAGCAGGTGTTGGCCATGCCACAGCAAGCCGGTGGCGCCGACTTTCCACTCGATGGTTCCCAGGGCGGCGAGCGCGGGCAGAGCTCCGCTGACCTGCTTCATCGCCTCGAGCACCGCAGGGTGAGACGGTGGGTAGAGGCGTGTCAGCCGGAATGTCGATCCAAGCGCTCCGAGCGCGCGGTCTACTACGGCAGTATCGATCGCCATGACTCAGCGTTTGATACGCATTCCTTTGTCCTCGACGGTAAAGACCCACGTGGCCAGGCGCGATGGCTCAATCGGTTCATCCGGGTCGATCGCATTCCAATCCACGTCGCTCCCCGACGCTTGCGGGCCTGCGGCCCGCGCATCGCCCTGCCGCACCATCTCCGCCGCGCGCCGGACCCAGTTGCCGAATTGGTCGGGCCGCAGGTCCACCCACCCCCGCGGTGCTGCCTCCAGCGGATCGCCGTCAGATGGAGGGACGACCACAACCGTGCCGCGGTAAACACTTTTGCCATCGGGCAGCACGATCGGCAGACCGACGGAGATAATGTGCTGCCGTAACGCGCCGTCGTCCTGCAGCAAACGTTGCGTGGCCATCGCCAAATCTGCTGGTCGGCTGTCCGCCAGCGCGCGGACGCTCGAGCGGACCCGGCCACACAAGTACGCCTCGTACAACAATTTGGTCAGGCGCGGCGGACCCAGCATCTCGTACGCGATCCCGCGTGTGCCGTGCTTTGCTTCTAAGCCCCGCAGCCGGCCGACCGCGCTGCGCCGCAGTAGCCCGGCCCGGTAGGTCGGACCCGCCGTCGAAGCGTCCAGCGCGGCCACGATGTCCTTGCCGGTCGGTCGGCCCTGCAATTCCATCATCACATAATCGGCCACCTCTTCAGGCGTAATGAACTCCATCTGCCCGAGCGCCGTGACGGTTTCGAATTCGTCGCGCGCGAACAGACCGTTTTCGCCGACGTCGATGTACACGCCCGTGAGCGGTCTGCCGAGGTCGCGCCAGCCCGTGGCACCGCGACTGAATGCGGTGGCGAGTGGAATGGGCGTTTCGCAGTCGACCAGCGCGATGAACTTGCCCCTCTTACGGATGGGGCCGTGGGCGACTTCACGCCAGGCGATCGAGGCGGTCGGCTTGATCTCCACGGTGACGGGCGCCTCGGGTGTACGGCCGAGCAGAAACAACAGCATCGAATGCGCCCCTGCGATCGCGGATTTGGCCAGGAGCGTCGCACTCGGCCGCTCCTCCGAGTGCGTATACGGGATGTTGAACCCCATTCCTCCGGTCCCGCTTGTCCCGATCTTCACGTACGTCTGCGTGCCTGCGCGGCGCAGCCCCTCGGTAATGATCTGCACATGACGGACCAGCTGGGGCATCGGCATCCGCAGCAGAAGCTGCTCGATCGTCGCGCGAGCGACGCCGTCATCATGCGCCCGCTCGAGTAATTCACGCGAGCTCTGGAAGATGTCCTGATACGCAAACGCGGTCGCGGTGTTGATGCTGTCCACGACCGCGGCGGGCTTGTACTTCATCAGGAGCTGAAACAGCAGACTGCGCTCCAGGACCGCTTCCGTCAGCTCTCCGAACAGATCGCCGAGGACCAGCGCGCGATGCTCGGAGCTGCCCAATACGACCGCGAGATCGAGTCGCGCGACGGCTGCCGGCGCAAAGATGTTGCCCCACTCCACATCGATGGTGACGCCGCCGCGGTACGGCTCCAAAGCTCGCGCCGCCGCGCGCACTTCGTCCTCATAGAGCGCCACAAGCACAAGGCGCTTGGGTGGCGGCGTCGCGGCCAGAAGGCGACGCGCCATGGCGTGGCCGACCAGGCCACTGCCACCGAGCAATATCACCGTCCGGTCAGCGAGCTCCATGCAGCCGCTCGATCGCTCCGATCTCCTGAGGAGTCAGCTCGCGCCACTTCCCCTCGGCGAGTTTGCCAAGCCGCACGGGACCGTACGCGACGCGATGCAGCCATTCGACTTTGAGACCCAGCGCTTCCGCGATCCGCCGCACGATCCGCTGGCGGCCTTCGGCGAGCGTCAGCTCGATCTCGATGGACTTGCCCGCGGGCCGCACGCGCGAGGATACGATGTGCACCGCGCGGCCGTCGATGACGATGCGCTGTGTCAGCGCCGCTCGGATCGCCTCAGCGCCGAGGCCATGCACGGCCAGCCAATACGTGCGTGGCACGGCGTAGCGCGGATGCATGAGCCGGTGCGCCGCGCCCCCGTCGGTGGTCAGCAGGAGCAGACCCGACGTCATCACATCCAGCCGCCCAACGTACGTGAGACCGGGAATCTTGGGGAGGAGACCAAAGACGGTGCGCCGTCCCTCGGGATCGGAGCGGCTGACCACGAGCCCGATCGGCTTGTTGAGCGCGAGCCAAGTCGTGCGCGTCGAGCTGCGAACGGCACGGCCATCGACCGTGATCTTCTGGGAATCCGGATCGACGCTCATGCCGATCGTGGCGATTTGGCCGTCGACCGTCACCCGGCCGGCGCGAATCAAATCTTCGGCCTTGCGGCGGGAGGCGACGCCCGCGCGCGCCATGGCGCGCTGCAGGCGCATGAGGGTCATTCGGGTTCGTCGGCGGGCGTGGGACGCCGCAGGGCGACCGACAGCTCTTCGAGCCGCGGCAAGTCCTCCTGGTCTTTCAGCCCGAGAATCTCCAGAAACGAGGGTGTGGTGCCATAGAGCAGCGGGCGCCCCAGGCCCTCCCCGCGCGTGACGACTTCGATGAGTCCGCGCTCGACCAGCTTGTCCATGACCGCGCCCGAATCGACCCCGCGAATCTCATCGACCTCGAGCCGTCCCACCGGCTGCCGGTACGCGATGATCGCGAGTGTCTCGAGCGCGGCCGGCGAAAGCCGCCGGGGCCGCAGCGCGAACTGCGCCCGTTCGATCGTCTCCGCGTACTCGCGCCGCGTCAGGAATTGCCATCCCTCCGCGATTTCCACGAGCTCGACACCGTGGTCGTCCTGGTAATAGCTCCGGATCTCATTTAGGGCTGCCTGGACGTTCTCACCCGGCGCGAGCGAGCTCAGCTCCTCGAGGGTGAGGGGCCGCGATGCCGCGAACAGCGCCGCTTCAAGCAGCTTCGCGAGGGGCTGCACGCGTGATCACCATGGGGCCGAATGGTTCGGGCTGCGACAGCGTGAGCGAGCTGCGCTTGGCCAGCTCGAGCAGGGCGATGAATGTCGACAGGACGTCCACCAGCGTGGCGTTCGGGCCGACAGCATCGCGCCAGCCGAATGTCTCGCGCTCGGCAAGCAGCTGCGTGATGCGCGCGGTGGCGCCTTCGACGTCCAGCGGCCGCGGCACCACACGATGCAGCATGGGCTCGGGGATGAGCGCAATCACGCGCTCGGCGGCGCCGAGCAGGTCATTCAGATCGATCTGGAGCGGCGCGGGCGGCGCATCGGGCGGCGGCGCCTCGTAACCCCGCCCGAACCGCTCGGCCCGCACATCGGCCGCATGACCCAGCCATTCGACGAGCTCGCGAATTTGCTGGTACTCGAGCAGCCGGCGTACCAGCTCGGCGCGCGGGTCTTCCCATTCGTCGTCGCCGAGCCGCCGCGGCAGCAACATCTGCGCCTTGATGCGCAACAGTCGCGCGGCCATCTCGAGGTAATCGGCGGCCTGATTGAGCCCGAGGTCATTGATCACGGCGAGGAACTGGTCGGCAATTTTCGCGATCGGGAGATCGGTGATGTCGACCTCGTCTTCCCGGATCAGGTGCAGCAGCAGATCGAGCGGCCCGGAGTATTTCTCCAGCTCGACGACGAAGCCGGTGCCCCCCCCGCTCCCCCCGCCCCCACCTTGCTCGCGCATCACGGGGCTCGTCATGGCAGTCCTTGAGGCAGGATCAGCGAGCCGACCGCCGTCAACGCGACATCCCGCAGCTGGAACGCGGGCCACAGGAAGAATCGCACCACACCCGGCAGCATGAAGCTGACCACCATGATGGGTAGGAACCCGAACCGTTGGAGCTGCCGGTATTGAAGCCCCGCGCCGGGCGGAAGCAGATGATAGAACACGTGGCTGCCATCGAGCGGCGGGATGGGAATCAGATTGAAAAAGGCGAGGACGAGATTCATCCAGAGCCCGTAGTACATCATCCGCTGCAGGATCTCGAGGGTCGGCGCCAACGTTGGCATCGCATTCGCGAGCATCCCGACGGTCGCAAACAGCACCGTGAAGACTACGAACAGCACCAGATTCACGGCGATCCCGGCAAGCGAGACGATGATGTCGCCGCGCACATAGCGCCGATAATTGCGTGGATTGACGGGCACTGGCTTGGCCCCGCCGAACGTGTAGCGTCCCTGCGAGCCGAACCAGAGCACGAGTGGCAGGATGATCGTCATGAACGGATCGATGTGTTTCGCGGGATTCAACGTGAGTCGCCCGAGCATGTAGGCGGTGGAGTCACCCTGCCGGTACGCCGCTTCGGCATGGGCATACTCGTGAGCCACCATCGAGAACAACAGGACGGGAGCCCAGAGAAGAAACTCGAGTATAAGAGATGCCCGGGGTTGGTGACGGCCAAAGATACGTATAGCCTTGACCTGATGCAACTTACCCTCTAGTTTTTCGCCCCATGCCGAAGATCAAGTCCGCTAAAAAGGCAATGCGTCAGGCGCGTACGCGCACGACTCGCAACAAGGCGCAGCGCTCGTCGCTGCGCACCGCGCTGAAGCGGGTTCGAGCCGCAGCGACCGCCGACGCCGCCGCCGCCGCATACGCCCTCGCCGCACGCGTGCTCGATCGCGCGGCCCGCAAAGGACTGATCCACAAAAACAACGCCGCCCGGCAGAAATCGCGTTTGGCGGCGCTCGTGAAAAAGCTCCAGGACAGAGCGAAGTAACTACATCGCGGCCAACTCGCCGCCGCAATTCTCGCAGTACCACTCCGTCGCCAGATTCATCGTTCCGCACTCGCGGCACTTGAGCGTCTTCTCCACCGGCGCGTTTTCGTTTACCGGCACGTCGAGCGTCGCCTCTTCATCGATCTGGTACTGCGCACCACTGGCACGTCGTGGCGAAGGGCTCTGGTCCTCATCCCCAACTGTCTTGAGAAACGCAAGCTCATCGAACGGCGTCTTGCGCTTCTCGGGTTTGGGAGGCGGAGACGGCGACAGCGTCAGCTCCGCTGCTACACCCTGAGAGGGCGGCGCGGAAGCGGCCGCCGGTTTGGCTTTGACGAGCGCATCCAGCTCCGCGAGCCGGGTGATGTCGCGCTCGACGTCCATTAGCTCGTCGCGGGCCGCTCCGAGGTCGGCGAGAGCATCCTTGTGCACCTGCGCCCACTGCGCTTCGTCGTATTCACCGACTTCGTGGCGCAGCTCGGTCTCCGCCAGGCGTTCCGCCGCCGCCTTTTCCTTCTTCTGAAGCTCGCGCAGCGTCTCTTTCCGCTGCGCGATCAGCTGGCGCGCGGCGTCGGCGTGAGACCTGAGCTCCTCCATAACGGCTTTGAGCCGAGCCTCGTAATCGGCCTTCACGCGCGTACGGACGTGCTCCGGCGCCGCGTCGGCTGTCGCTCTGATGCGCGCAAGCCAGGCCTCGTATTGGCGACGCTCTTCCAGCAGCCGCTCGATCGCGGCCGCGTTCTTGGACGATCCTTTAGCCATCCCTCTCCCGCTGCAGTCGTTCGACAGTCTGGGCGGTGAGCGGTTTGGGCTCACCGACGGCGCGCGCCGCGGTAATGATCCTCGCCGCGTGCTCGAGGCTCTCCATGCGGATCCAGGCCTCGTCGAGCGTGCTGCCCATCGTCACCGCGCCATGATTCGCCAGCAACAATGCCTGATTCCGCCGGTCTTCCAAATAGGGGACGATGCGATCACCCAGCTCCGGCGTTCCAGGCATGCCGAAGGGCACGAGCGGCACCGGTCCCACCACAAAGATAAGCTCCGGTAACAAATTGCCCGGAATCTCTTGGCCCGCAACGGCAAACCCTGTGGCCGCAGGGGGATGCGCGTGTACCACCGCCAGGGCGTCCGGACGCTGGCGCAAGATCCGCAAGTGCAAGTCCAACTCGCTGGTAGGCTTGCGCGGGCTGCGCCGGAGCGGCTTTCCCGCGAGGTCGACCTCGACCATATCCGCCGGCTCGAGCAGCGATTTGATCAGACCGCTCGGCGTGACGAGCACGCGGTTCACGCCGAGCCGCACGGAAAGATTCCCGTCGCGCCCCGCGATCAGTCCGTGCGCTGCGAGCTGCCGGCAGCACAGCGCCATGCGCCGGGCCGCCGCCGACGGGTTCACAGCTCGTGAACGATGTTGCCCGCGACGACGGTGAGAACCGCGCGGCCGGTGAGCGCGCGGCCGGCGAAGGGAGTATTTCGGCTCTTGGAATGAAATGCCGCGGGATCCACGGACCACTTCGCGGCGAGATCGAAGACCGAGACATCGGCGACCGCGCCGGTGGCCAGCGTACCGCCCCCGAGGTGAAACACGCGCGCCGGCTCGGTACTCATGCGGCGAATCAGCTCAGGCAACGTGAAGACGCCGCCCTCAACCAGCTCCGTGTAGGTAACCGCGAACGCGGTCTCGAGTCCCACCACGCCGAACGGTGCGTCGTCGAACGCCGCTTCCTTTTCATCGTACGCATGGGGCGCATGATCCGACGCGATGCAGTCGATCACGCCGTCTTGCAGCGCGCCCCGGAGCGCCGCGATGTCCGTCGCCTCGCGAAGCGGCGGATTCATCTTGGCGTGGGTGTCGTACTCCTCGCAAGCATAGTCCGTGAGCGTCAGATGATGCGGCGTCACTTCGGCGGTGACGTTGATGCCGCGCTCCTTCGCTTCACGGATGATCGCGACTGATCCGCGCGTGGACATATGACAGAGATGGACGTGTCCGCCGGTCAGCTCGGCGAGCAGCACGTTGCGCGCGACCATGATTTCCTCGGCGGCCGCGGGAATCCCCTTGAGGCCGAGGCGGGTGGAGACGAGCCCTTCGTGCATCACACCGCCCGAGGCGAGCGTCGGATCCTCGCAGTGGTCGGCGACGGGAATACTGAACGTCCGCGCGTACTCCAGCGCGGTGCGCATCAGGTGACTCGAGACAACGGGTTTGCCATCATCAGAGACCGCGACAGCCCCGGCGCTGACCATCTCGCCGAACTCCGCGAGCCGCTCGCCCTTCTGCCCGATCGATACCGCGCCGATCGGATGCACACGCGCGAGCCCGGCGAGTCCCGACTGGCGTACGATGAATCCCACGGCGGCCTGGTTGTCGGTGACGGGATCGGTGTTCGGCATGGCGCAGATCGCGGTGAACCCGCCCGCGGCGGCCGCGCGCGCCCCGCTGGCCACGGTCTCTTCGTCCTCGTTGCCCGGTTCACGCAAATGCACGTGCAGGTCCACGAGACCGGGCGTGACGATCTTGCCCTTCAGGTTGCGGATGAGGGCGCCGTCGGGCGTGCCGAGCCCCCGGCCGACCGCGGCGATCTTGCCGTCCTGAATCAGCAGGTCTGTCGCCTGATCGAGGTCACGGCTCGGGTCAATGACGCGTCCGCCCTGTAGCAGGATGGGCTGCGTCATTCGGCACTCCCGCGTTTGGCGGCGTCAGCGAGCTCGGCGCGACCACCGGCGAGGAGATAGAGCACGGCCATGCGGACGGCTACGCCGTTCGTGACCTGATCGAGAATGACGCTATGCGGCCCGTCGGCGACGCGCGAATCGATCTCGACGCCGCGGTTCATCGGGCCGGGATGCATGATCGTGATCTCGCGCGGCGCGCGTTCGAGCCGTTCGGGCGTGACGCCGAAGACGCGGTAGTACTCGCGCAGGCTCGGAATGAATCCCTTCTCCATGCGCTCGAGCTGCAGCCGCAGCACGTTGAGCACGTCGGCCCACTCGATCGCTTCCTCGACGCGGCTGAACACCTTCACGCCCAGCTCTTCG
Source organism: Gemmatimonadales bacterium (assembly GCA_036558345.1). Taxonomy (GTDB): domain Bacteria; phylum Gemmatimonadota; class Gemmatimonadetes; order Gemmatimonadales; family GWC2-71-9; genus 20CM-2-65-7. The sequence continues at coordinate 28,223 of DATBFV010000123.1, forward strand.
ATGCCGCGCGGCAGCAGCGTCCATGGTCCGCACACCGCGACCTCAGCGCCGAGTTTGCTCAAGCCCCAGATGTTGGAGCGCGCCACGCGCGAGTGGAGGACATCGCCCACCAGGCAAACTTTGAGTCCCTGGATCTTGCCATGTTTGTCGCGGATCGTCAGCAGATCGAGCAACGCCTGGGTGGGATGTTCGTGCTTGCCGTCGCCGGCGTTGATCACGTTCGATGCGATGCGGTTGCCGAGGAATTCGGCCGCGCCCGACGAGCCGTGCCGGATCACGACCATGTCGATGCGCATAGCCTCGAGATTCTTGGCCGTGTCGACAAGGGTCTCGCCTTTTGAGACGGACGACCCGGTCGCCGCGACGTTGACGGTGTCGGCCGACAGTCGTTTCTCGGCGAACTCGAACGAGATGCGCGTGCGCGTAGAGGCTTCGAAGAAGAGATTGACGATCGTCTTGCCGCGCAGGGCCGGCACCTTCTTGATCGGCCGTTCGGAGACCTCTTTGAACGGCTCGGCCGTATCGAGGATGAGCCGGATCTGCTCTGGCGTCATGTGCTCGAGGCCGGTGAGATCTTTCCCAAGACCCGAGTTGCCAGTCACAAGACTCATCGGATCACGTCCACCTGGTCCTGGCCGTCCAGCTCCTGCACCTGCACGTCGACGCGATCGCCTGTGCTCGTCTTGACGACCTTGCCCACGATGTCGGCCTGAATCGGCAGCTCGCGTCCGCCGCGATCCACCAGCACACACAGCGAGATGCGCTTGGGCCGGCCGAAGTCGGCCAACTCATCGAGCGCGGCCCGCACCGTCCGACCCGTGTACAGCACGTCGTCCACGATCACCACGTGCGTGTCGGAGAGGTCGCCCGGGATGTGGGTTTCGCCAATGACGGGTTTGGGACCGATGGTCTCGAGATCGTCGCGATAGAGGGTGATGTCGAGCGACCCGCACCGGATGTGTGCCGAGCCGCCCTCTTCTTGCTCGATGAGTTTGGCGATGCGTTGGGCGAGCTCGACGCCACGGCGCTGAATGCCGATGAGGACCAGATCCTCGGTCCCGGCCAATTCCACGATCTCCACTGCCATACGCTGCAACGCCCGCGACATCGCGCGGGCGTCGAGGAGAGTCGTTCTTTCGTCTGCTTTGGGCCGAGGCATCTCGGAGCGGAAAGCTAATCGCTGCGTCCGCGCAACACAAAGCCCGCTCCGATGCTTCGGAGCGGGCTTCGTTGTTCGCTCGACTAACGGATCCTTAGACGGGCTGACCCCCGCAGTTGCCGCCGCCCGCGCCCAGCGCGCCCGGCTCGATACGGAATTTGATCGGTAACGTGCGTCCGTCGAGAACTCCGACGTACCCGTCGGCCACGACATGCAGGTCGCGACCGGAAGACACTAGATCCACGTCGGCAAACCCCAGCTCGACGTCGTTCAGCTTCACGCAGATCCGATAGGTCAGGGCCGGGTCGAGCGCGAAGTCTTCAGTGTGCCAGTTGACGATGAAGTGGTCATCGCCCAAGCGGACCGTTTCGGAATTGCCAGGCTGGGTCGTCGTGGTCGTCGCGAGATCCATGGTGTAGGTCGCCAGGGTCGTCACGCACGACGCGCCGTCCCATTGGCAGATCACCACCACCGGGCTCTGGGTCGCGTCATTCCCGGCGCCTGGGCCGGGATCCGGAGCCACGGGCGGCAGGAAGAAGAAATTTGCGTTGCCACCGTGCGCGCCGTCGGAGATGTCGGCATTGAGACTGCTGAGATGGGACGTTGGTTGATCGACACAGGCCGCGGTGAGGACAAGGACCGCGACCAGGAAAGCGGGACGCTGCAACATCCGGAGCCCCCTGGTTGGCGATGAAGGGCGCGGCGCGAGGTCAATCTGCGAGGGCGAACGGAGGGGGTTCTGTGATGGTTGACCTGAACCGCGTGGTCACCGGCGCGCTAGAATACGGGGGTCAACGGTGGTTTGCCGCTCAAGACCGACTGCACATTCCCGACTGCGATGGCTGCCATCTTGCGCCGCGTGTCTTGGGTCGCGCTCCCCAGATGTGGCGACAAGACGGTGCGCGGAGCCGCGAGCAGCCGCGGATGGATCTTCGGCTCATCGGTGTACACGTCGAGTCCCGCCGCACCGAGGTGGCCCAGTTCGAGCGCCATCGCCAGGGCTTCCTCGCGTATCAGATCGCCGCGCGAGGTGTTGATTAAGATCGCCCCGCGTTTCATGCGCGCCAACGTTTCCGCGTTGACGATGCCCGTTGTTTGCGGCGTGGACGGCACGTGCAGGCTGACGATATCGCTCGCGCTCAGCAGCTCGTTCGTGTCCACGCGCGTAGCGCCCGTTTCATTCTCGAACTCCGGCTTGGCATTCCGGGCACTATAGAGGACCCGCAATCCGAACGCCGGCGCCCGGCGGCCCACCGCCTGGCCGATGCGGCCAGCTCCGAACAAGCCGAGCGTGCGGCCGCGCAGCTCGACGCCGAGCAGCTGCTCGGGATGCCACCCCGTCCATTGACCGCTGCGCACCAGATCCACGCCTTCGACCAGCCGGCGCGCGGTCGCGAGAATGAGGGCCCACGTGAAGTCAGCGGTTGCTTCCGTGAGTACGCCCGGCGTGTTCGTGACCACGACCTTGCGCATCTCGGCGGCCACGACGTCCACATTGTTATAGCCGACGGCGCAGTTCGCGACGATGCGGAGCTTGGGAAGATTCTTGAATTCGGTGCCCCCCATCCAGCGCGTGAGCAGCGGCACGATGGCGACCCAATCGCCGCTTGGCGTGGGCTGGTCCGTCGCGAGCCATGTGATATCGAGATCGGTCAACTGCGTTGGCTCAAGCAGATTCTTGAGCTCGGCAGCGATCAGAACGGGAAAGGGCGGCAAGTCTTGATGCTTCCGATCGTCTTCATCGGCGTCCCTCGACTTTCAGATCTCGCGGGCCTACGTACTCAGATTGCGGGCGGATCAAGTGGTCCTCGGCATGCTGCTCGATGACGTGCGCGCACCAGCCGGCAACGCGGCCGCAGGCGAACGTCGCCACGAACGATTTGGGCTCGAGGCCCACGGCCTGAAGCACCAGCGCCGTGTAGAACTCGACATTGGTGCGCAGATTGCGACCGGGCTTCACGTCGTCGAGCACCTTGAGAATCGTCTGCTCCGCCGAACGCGCGAGATCGAACAGCTGGCGATTCGCGAGCGCGTCTTTCCCCGCAGACGCGAGCGCGTCTGCGGCTTCGCTCAGGACAGCGGCCCTGGGATCGCGCACCTTGTAGACGCGGTGGCCGAACCCCATGATGCGTCGCCCCGCAGCGAGCTCGTTCCGCACCCATCCCTCGGTCCGGTCGGCGGACTTGATGTGCTTCAGCATGTCGAGCACCGGTCCCGGCGCCCCGCCATGCAACGGACCCTTGAGTGCACCGATCGCGCCGGTCACCGCGCTCACCATGTCCGAGCGCGTGCTCGCGATGACGCGGGCCGTGAAGGTCGAGGCATTCATCCCGTGATCGATGACGGTCACCCAATACGTATCGACCGCGCGGGCCGCACTCGGATCGGGCTCCTTGCCGTGAACCATATAGAGGAAGTTCGCGGCGAGCGACAGATCGGTGCGGGGCGCGATCGGCTCCTTGCCTGCCGAGAGCCGCGCGTGCGCGGCGACCACGGTCGGGAATCGCGCCGTGAGCAGCTTCGCGGCGCGCAGATCGGCCTCGCGCGCGATGTCGTCGGGGTTTGGGAGATCGAGCGATAGGGTCGCACTCGCCATGCGCAGCGCATCGATCGGTGGCGTTCTTGCCGCAGCCCGGAGCACGCGCATCGTCTCATCTGGCAGCGCTCGCAGACCACTCATCTCGCGCCGCAGCGTGGCAAGCTCATCTCGCGAGGGCAACGCACCGCACCAGAGCAGATGGGCTGCTTCTTCAAAGGTCACGCGGCCGGCGAGCTCGCCCAGTTCATAACCACAAATGATGAGCCGGCCGGCTTGCCCATCGACGTGGCTCAGCCGAGTCTGGGCAGCGACGACGCCATCCAACCCCCGAGGCTTTACCGGTGCGTCGATGAGACTTCCTTGACGAGTTGGTAGATGTACTCCGCCCCGTCGTA
>DATBFV010000124.1:0-1626 GCA_036558345.1 Gemmatimonadales bacterium
CTCGTTACGGCGTCGCCCCACCCGCACAGCTCCCGTCCGCCGCCCGCTCAGTCGGATACGTGATCCCGAGCTGCTCGAGATACGTGCGGTACTTCTTGGGGTCGTAATAGAACTGTCGCATCTGCGGCCGAAACCGCGCCATGACATCGCGGTTCAATTCGATCGCCGGCCGGTCCTGCGGCCGAATCAGCGGCTGATACTTCACATCCTTGGTCTGCACGTTGCGGAAATAGTGCCACGCCTGCGCGACCAGCTCGGGCCGCATCAGAAAGTCGAGCATCGTCATCGCCATGACCTTCGCGCCGGCGGTCGCGCCCTTGTGCGCGATCGGCGTGGCCATTGAAATCGCGTTGGCCCAGTTGTGACCGGGAAGTCCGGGGATGTTCGACGGGAAGCGCAGTGTCACCGTCGGTACGTTCCATGAGACGTCGCCGATGTCGTCCGAGCCGCCGCCGGTGCGCTGGTTGGGCGGCAAGGGCGGCCGCAGCGTGTCGAGCTTGAGCGCGAGCCCCGAATCGGGCACACCCAGCTCTCGTTGCAGCGCTTTCGCAAGCCGCTGATCCGCGTCGCTCCACTCAGGCAAACCGACCTGCTTGATGTTGTCGTACATCGCTTCGGCGACCACGCGATTGAAGTGCCCCGGCCATGCCGAGCCGAGAATGCGCGTCGGCAAGAGCGTGGTGCTGGTCATCATCGCGGCGGCGCGCGCCATCGTATCCGCGAGCGCGTACATCGCCATGATGTGCGGATAGTCGAGCTCGCGCAGATAGTACCAGACCGACGCCGTCGGCGGCACGACGTTGGGCTGATCGCCGCCGTTCGGAATCACGTAGTGCGAGCGCTGCTGCAGGCGCAGATGCTCACGCCGGTAATTCCAGCCGATGTCCATGAGCTCGACCGCATCGAGAGCCGAGCGGCCGCGCCACGGCGCCCCGGCGGCATGCGCGCTCTTGCCCTGGAAGCTGAACAGCACCGACACCATCCCACTGCCTGCCGCATCGCCCCATGACGTCGCGAGATTGTCGTCGACATGGGAGAACAGCACGATGTCGACGTCCTTGAACACACCGTCGCGCACGTAATAGGCCTTGCTGCCCAACAGCTCCTCCGCAACACCTGGCCAGAGTTGGATCGTCCCTGGCAACCGTTCCCGTTCCATCAGCTTCTTCACCGCGAGCGCTGCCGTGATATTGACCGCCTGGCCGGAGTTGTGTCCTTCGCCATGTCCCGGCGCGCCTTCGATCAACGGCGCGTGGCACGCGACGCCCGGCTTCTGCGAAGCCTGTGGAATGTCATCGATATCCGAGCCAAGGGAGATGACCGGCTTGCCCGTGCCCCACGTCGCGACCCAGGCCGTCGGAATCCCGGCGATCCCCTCACGCACGGTGAAACCGTTCTTCTTCAGTAGATCGATCAGATAGCGCGACGTCTCGGTTTCCTGGAATCCCAGCTCGGCGTAGCTGAAGATTTGGTCCACCATCTGCTGCGTGAACGTCGCGCGAGCAGCAACGTCTCGCACGGCTTCCTGTTTGAACCCAGCGAGCTGAGGCGGGATCTGCGACGTTGCAGCTTGGACGGCCAAGACCAGGACGTGAAGCGACGGCACGAGTTCCTCCGGGAAGCTGA
>DATBFV010000125.1:0-78013 GCA_036558345.1 Gemmatimonadales bacterium
GTCCTCCTGCAGCCGCATGTTCGCGGCGGAATCGTTCCACGCGACCTCGGGCTCGACCATCCAGAACTCGGTGAGATGGCGGCGCGTCTTCGATTTCTCGGCGCGGAACGTCGGGCCGAAGCAGTAGACCTTGCCGAGCGCCGCTGCCGCGGCCTCGACGTACAGCTGGCCGGTCTGCGCGAGATAGGCCTTGCCCAGATCGAAGTAGTCCACCGAGAACAGCGTGCCGGCGTGCTCCCCGATCGAGCCGGTGAGAATCGGGGTATCGACCAGGGTGAAATGGCGCTCGTAGAAGAAATCGCGAATCGCCTGGATGACTTCGTTGCGCACGCGCGCGATCGCGACCTGTTGTTTCGAGCGGAGCCACACATGGCGGTTCTCGAACAGGAACGCGGTGCCGTGCTCCTTGGGCGTGATCGGAAAGTCGACGCTCGGCCCGATGATGCGTAGATCGGACGCCTGCAGCTCCACCCCGCCGGGGGCGCGAGGCTCGGCGCGCGCGACGCCCGTCACTTCGAGCGAAGTCTCCTGAGTGAGTTTCCCGAACGCGTCCCAAACCTCCGCGGACACGTCCTTCTTGGAGAGCACCGCCTGCAGCACGCCGGTGCCGTCCCGCACCACGACAAACGCGATCTTCCCGCTCGAGCGCGTCGTGACGACCCAGCCGCGCACGGAGACGGTCTCTCCCGCGCGCGACGCAAGCTCTTCGATCCAATGACGTTCCGGCATAGGCGCGGCATACTAGTGGCGGGACTTTTCACTGTCAACGCGGGCTTCACCCAACCCTGAACAGCTCGAACCCCCTTTCGTATCGGGTCACGATCCGCTCGCGGTAGGCTGAGTGCTCGCGCTTTTCGAGCGCGGGATCGGTGCCGATCATGGCGGCGGCAGCGGCGCGCGCGGCATCCAGCAACGGAAGGTCCGTCTCGAGGTTCGCGTAACGCAGCGGCACACCGCCGGACTGGCGCGCGCCGGTGAGCTCGCCCATGCCGCGCTGGTGCAGGTCCAGCTCCGCGATTTTGAACCCATCCGTCGTTTCGGTGAATGCTTGTAACCGCGACGCGGCGTCAGATGAATCGGAGAGCAGAATGCAGTGACTCGCCGCGCTTCCCCGCCCCACCCGCCCGCGCAGCTGGTGCAGCTGCGCCAGCCCGAATCGCTCGGCGTGCTCGATGAGCATGACGGTGGCGTTGGCGACATCGATTCCCACTTCGATGACGCTGGTGGCGACGAGAATGTTGACCTGGTTATCGCGAAATGCGCGCATGGTCGTGTCGCGCTCCTCGGCCTTCATCCTGCCGTGCACGAGGCCGACGCGAAATTCGCCGAACGTCTTCGCCAGTTTCTGGGCCATCGTCGTGGCGGCTTTCAAGTCGGCGCGCTCTGATTCGTCGATCACGGGATAGATCACGTACACCTGCCGCCCCGCCGCGCACTCGCTGCGAATAAACTCGTAGATCTTGGCGCGCGCCGCGTCGGTGCGGAGCGCGGTCTTGACCGTGCCGCGGCCGGGCGGACGCTCGCGGATCTGCGTGACGTCGAGATCGCCGTAGAGCGTGAGCGCGAGCGAGCGCGGGATCGGCGTGGCCGTGAGCAGCAGGACATCGGGCGCATCACCTTTTTCCACGAGCGCGGCGCGCTGTTCGACGCCGAAGCGATGCTGTTCGTCGATCACCACGAGGCCGAGACGGCGGAACGTGACCGACTCCTGAATCAGCGCGTGCGTGCCGACCACGATTCGCGGCGCGCCACTCGCGATGCGCTCGCGTGCCGCCGCCTTCTCCGCCGTGGTCATGCGACCGAGCAGCATCTCCGGACGAATCGCGAGCGGCTCGAGCAGGCGGGTGAGCGTGGCCCCGTGTTGTTCGGCGAGCAGCTCCGTGGGCGCCATGATCGCCGCCTGATAGTCGTTTTCGGCCGCGAGGAGCATCGCGAAGAGCGCGACGACCGTCTTGCCGGTCCCCACGTCGCCCATGAGCAGCCGATGCATGCGGAGCGGCGCCGTCATGTCGTCGGTGATTTCGCGGATCGCCTGGCGCTGATCGGCCGTCAGCTCGAACGGCAAATGCTCCTTCAGCCGCGTCGTCAGCTCGCGCTTGAGCTCGAACTTGATGCCGGCGCGGGAGCGCTTGGCCAAGTGCCGAGCGCGCGCCTGGACGAGCTGCTGGTCGAACAGCTCGTCGAAGGCGAGGCGCCTCCTGCCGAGCTCCGCATCGGCGACCTGTGGCGGCCGGTGCATCAGCTCGAGCGCGCGCCGCAGCTCGATGAGCTGGTGACGCTCACGAAACGCGGCGGGATGGGGATCAACCACGAGCGGCAACAGCTCGTTCAGGTGCTGCTCGACGAGCGCGCGGATCTGCCGGTGCGTCAGCCCTTCAGTGGCCGGATATACCGGTAGTACCACTCCCCACTCCCCACTCTCCTCTCCTTCCCCCACCTCGGCCAGAACAATGAATTCGCTCGGCACGAGCTGCTTGCCATGGTAGTAGCGCACCGGGCCGGTGACGAGCAGCAGTTGACCCTTCTTGATCTGTCGCTCGAGAAAGGGACGCCCCGGCCAGGCGCATTCGAGCAACCCGCTTGCGTCGCGCAGCACCGCGCGGAACACACGCAACCCGCGGCGCGTCGGCAACACACCGGTGCTCACGACGCGTCCGACGCATGTGACGTCCTGTCCGATGGTGACGCGCGCGAGCGGCGTGACCGTCGTAGCGTCGAGATAGCGATGCGGCGTGTGATAGAGGAGGTCGCCGGCGGTGCGGATGCCGAGTCGCTGGAGCGCCTCGGCGCGCTTGGGGCCGACGCCTTTGAGAAACTTGACGGGGGAGTTGAGCTGGAGCCTCAATCGGAAACCAGGCGATGCGCGAATTTCACCGGATCGAACGGCTCCAAATCCTCGAGTGTCTCGCCCGTTCCCAGGAACCTGATCGGCACCTGAACGGCACGCCGCAGCGCGACCACACTGCCGCCTTTCGCCGTGCCGTCGAGCTTCGTGACGATGAGTCCCGTGAGCGGTACGGCGGCGGCGAAGGCTTCCGCCTGTCGCACCGCGTTCTGGCCTAGGCCCGCATCGAGCACGAGCAGCGATTCGTGCGGCGCGCCAGTCAGGCGCTTGCCGACGACGCGCACGACTTTCTTCAGCTCCTCGCGCAAGCGTTCGTCGGTGTGGAGTCGGCCGGCGGTGTCCACGAGCACAGTATCGATGCCCCGCGTCACCGCGGCATCAATCGCATCGAATGCGACCGCCGCCGGATCGCCGCGCTGCGACGCGCCCACGAACGGCGCGGCCAGGCGGTCGGCCCAGATCTTGAGCTGCTCGGTCGCGCCCGCGCGGAAGGTGTCCGCCGCCGCGAGCAAAACGCTGCGGCCCTCACGCTGGAGTCGTTTGGCGAGCTTCGCGACCGACGTCGTCTTGCCCGTTCCGTTCACGCCGAAGATCAGGATCACAGTGGGCGGCTGGGCCGCGCGCGCGAGTGGCGTCCCCGGTGGGCCGAGCTGCAGGGCGACGATGCGTTCGAGCGTCGCCTGATCGACCTTGTCGGCGCGGCTCAGGCGCTCCACGGTCTCGTTCGTCGCGGCGACGCCGAAGTCTGCTTCGACCAACTGTCGTTGCACATTTTCCAGCCAGGCGCCGTCTCCGCCGGGTCCGGTGAAGAAGCGGCCGACTTTTTGCCAGAGGCCCCCTCCCACTATGGGAGTCCCTGACGACGCCGCAGCATCCATTCAGCGGCGAGCGCGGCGATCGCGATGACGAACAGCCACCAGCGGTCGCGCAGGCCCACCGAAGCCATCCGCGCCGACGCTTCGCCCGGTTGCGCGGTCAGCACCGGTGTGCGTGGCAGCCATTCGGTGGAGTACGTCTCGACGACGACGATGCCCTGCTCTGCGCCACCGCTGAGTGCGTAGCGATAGACGCCCGGCGGGAGCAGCAATTCCGCACGGCCGGCCGGATCGAACCGCAGCGAATCGGTCCGGGTTGTGTCGTTGGTTCGAAGCGTCACGCCGAGTGTGCGAGGCGTGTCGGGCGCCGTCCACCGCCAAACTATGGGCAACCCATTTGGAACCTCGAGCGCCACCGGAACGGCCCTCTCCCTACTCCCCACTCCCTGCTGCCCGAGCAGCCAATCCACCAGCGCCGCCACCACGGTGCGATATGCCTCTTCCGCGGCGCCTCCGCGAAACGCCCAGCGCCACAGACCGCCCGCGGAGATCGTGGCGACGCGCTGTGCTTCCCGCTGTTCGAGCGTGAGAATCGGTCGCGCGAGACCGCGCCGCGCGAGTCGCGCCGTGAGCGCGACCGTCGAGCTCGATGCGCGACTCGAATCGCGTGTGATCGTCACGGCGGTGGCCGGCGGCAACGAATCCCACTGCACGCCGGCGAGCGCGGAGGTCAGGGGAGAAGACGCTGGTCGCTCGACGTACCAGTCCCCCGTCTGTCCGTTGGTGGACCACAGCAGCAGCGCGCCGCGGCTTCCCGCGGCGGTGAATGCGCGCGACCGTTCGGGGTCGCCGAGCGCGATCGTCAGACGGGCGTTCGCAGCGCCGCGCGTGAGATCGCCGGTCGACACCGGCGCGAGCGTGGCCGCATCGCGCCATCGCCCCGCCTCGGTCTCGACAAACATCCGCACGGGCAGACGCGCGACATCGCTTAGAGTGCGGGCGAGAAACCGCGCTTCCCAGTCCGGCGGGGATGCGAAGATCACCGCAGCGGGCTCGAGGCTGACATCGATCACGAACTCCCGCCGGTCGTCGCGCGGCTCGGCGTCCTTCACGCCGTCGAGCGTGATCTCGAGAACCGACCTACCGGGATGGGGGACGCGGGACGCGGGAATGGTGATTTCGCTGGTGAGCAAACCGCTGTCGGGAAGGGTCACAGGCTGGGAAGCAACCAGCTTCCCTTCAACAGAAACTCTGATGGTCGCCCGCCCCGTCCCCCCTCCCCCGTCCCTCGTTCCCGCAGTTCCATAGCTCACCCTCAGCCGGACCGTATCGACCCGTGTCACATGCCTCGGTCCCGCGACACCCGCGACATACGCATCGAAAAATGTGGGCCGGGGCTCGACGATCACGCGCGGCCGCCGGAGCAGGTCGGGAGGAATCGCGCCTGCCGTGACATCGTCCAGATCGCCGTCGGTCAGCACCACGACTTCGCCCGCGCGGCCCGCGGCGGCCTCCAGTGCCGGACCGAGCCGGCTGGCCCCGTCCGTGGGTGGTGTGGTATCGAAGGCGGTGACGCGGGAACCGAATCGCCAGACGATGGCGCCGCGGCGGGCCATCGTGCGCGCGCTATCGAGCGCCGCGGCCCAGGCTGCGCCGGAGCCGCTCATGCTGAGCGACGCATCCAGGAGCACGATGGGCTGATCTCCCTCGGGCAGCCGCCGCGAGCTCGCCGGATTGATCAGCAACAGAATCAGCGCCAGGACCGCCACGATCCGCAGCATCACGAGAGACATTCGAGCGCCTCGGCGATCGTGAACTTCCCGTCGTACAGCGCTCGCCCTACGCAGGCGCCCGCGAGCCGCGCCGCGCGTACCGCGCGCAGATCATCCAGCGAGCCGACGCCGCCTGAGACGATGACGTCCAGACCGAGCGCGGCCAGCTGGCGCGCGCCGTCCACGTCCGGGCCGGTGAGCTTCCCGTCCCGCGTCACCTCGTTGTAGATGATCGTGCGAATGCCGAGCCGTGATACCCGCTGCGCGAGGTCGCGCGCGGTGAGATCGAGAATGTCCTTGGTGCCGCGCGGTGCCACGCGGCCCTCCTTCGCGTCAATCCCCACGGCAAGCTTGCTTGGCCCATAGCGCACGATCATGCGTTCGACGAGTCCGGAATCGACGGCGCCGCGCGGCCCGATCACGACCCGCGTCGCGCCGAGGGTGAACATCTGTTCGATGTCGCTTTCCCGGAACAGCCCGCCGCCGACCTGCACGCGGACCTGTGCCGCCTTGAGCACCGCGCCGATCAATTCGTGATTGTCCGGCCGGCCGTACGCGCGATCCATGTCGACGAGATGGATCCAGCGCGTGCCTGCGCGCGTGAACGCCTCGAGCGCCGCGAGCGGCTCGGTCATGTCACCGTGGGCGCGTACGACGCGCCCGCCTTCGATGTCAACGGCGGGATAGAGCTCCACGAACGAAATCTGGCCTGAGGTGTCTAGTCGTCGCGACCGGGGGGCCCGGCGACTGAGCCGAGCGCCGGAGCGGCGACAGGCAGGCCGCTGGGCTCGAGCTCCGCGACGAGCTGCGCCCGCACGTCATCGAACTGCGATCTCAGTGTGGCCGGCACCGGCACGCCCGCCCCCGCGTCTTTGCGCTGCGGGTTCGTCGGCCGGCCATTGACCAGGAATTCGTAATGCAGATGCGGGCCCGTCGCCAGCCCCGTCGATCCCACATAGCCGACCGTTTGTTCCTGGCTGACACGCTGCCCCACGTGCACGCCCGCCGCGAATCGCGAGAGATGGCCGTAGCGCGTGCGGATGCCATTGGCGTGGCGGATCTCGATGAGATTGCCATAGCCGCCGCTCCAGCCGGCGTGCGTGACGATCCCATCGGCGGTCGCGCGCACCGGTGTGCCGTACGCCGCCGCGTAATCGGTCCCCTCATGCGTCCGCCACCGCCTCAGAATCGGATGAAAGCGGCCGCCGAACCGGCTCGAGATGTGGCTGAAGCGCAGCGGGGCGCGCAAGAACGCGCGGCGCAGCGAGCGGCCGCGATCGTCATAGAAGCCGCTTGCGCCGTTCGGCCCGTGGAAGGCGAACGCGAAGCTGGGCGCGCCGGCCACGTCCACCCGCGCGGCCAGAATCCGCCCGAAGCGTTTCTCACCGGTGGGAGACTGGAGCCGCTCGATCAGCACCTCGACGCGATCGCCGGGCCGCAGGTCGCGCGTGAAGTCGATTTCCCAGTCGTACACGTCGGCGATGGCCCACGCGAGCGCAACGCGCTGCCGGGCTGGAAGGAACGAATCGGGCACGGCCGCATCCAGCGCGTCATAGAGATTCGTCTGAATCACGGCGGTCGTGCGAAGCCGCTCCGTGTTCCACGGAATGGATTCGACCGTCTCGGCCCAGCTCGAAGCCGTATCGCTGCGGTTCATGACGAGACGGCGCTCGGGATCGAGCCGCACCGACAGCCGGTTCGCGACCGGCTTGCTCTTCACGCGGCGCAATTCGAACACCAATCCCGGCTGCATGCGGCGGGGGTTGAGTGTGTGCGTGGCTTTCATGAAGGAGACGTACTCGCGGCCCGTGATCCCGGCGCGCGCGAGCACATCGGAGAGCATTTCACTGCGGCCGAGCGTGTCGGCCCATTCATCGTAGGCGGCGGTGACGACGAGCGGCAGCGCGACCGGAAGCTGTCGCGAACGCCACGCTGTGTGTGCGGCCCAACCCAGCAATCCCGCGGCGAGCGCGCCCGCGGCGGTATAGTGACTCGCCCGCCAGGACATCAGTCCATCTGTCTCCGAATGAAAGTCGGGATTTCCATTTCGTTCAGCTCGGGATTCAATGGCATCTGCGCCGGACCTTTCTTCGGCACGATCTCCGACGGCTTTGCGAATCCGGGCGGCGGTACCGGTGTCGGCCGTGCCGCGACTCCCGTCTGCCGATCGCGGAACGGCAGCACACCCGCCGTCGGCCGCTGCACGCCCGCCAGCGCATCGGCCATCGCGCCGGTCTTGTCGAACCCCGTCGCAATCACGGTGATGCGCACTTCGCCGTGCATCGCGGGGTCGTTGACGGCGCCGAAGATGATCTCGGCCTCGTCGCCCGCGGCGTCGTGGATGGCTTCGCTGATCTGCGTCACTTCGCCCAGCGTGAGATCTTCGCCACCCGTGATGTTGATCAGCACGCCCGTCGCGCCGGCGATCGAGATGTTGTCGAGCAGCGGGCTCGAGATCGCCTGCTGCGCCGCTTCCATCGCGCGGTTCTCGCCGCGCCCGGTGCCGGTGCCCATCAGCGCCGCACCGCCGTTCTGCATGACGGTGCGCACGTCCGCGAAATCTACATTAACGAGACCCGTGACACAGATGAGGGCCGAGATGCCCTGAGTCGCGTGCAGGAGCACCTCATCCGCTTTCTTGAGTGCATCCTGGAAGGGGATGCCCTTCCCAACGACCGCGAGCAGCCGCTCGTTCGGGACCACGATCATCGTGTCCACGTGCTTGCGCATCTCGGCGATGCCCATTTCCGCCTGGCGCATACGCTTGCGACCTTCGAACAGGAACGGCTTGGTGACGATGCCGATCGTCAGAGCGCCGAGATCGCGCGCGACCTGCGAGATGATCGGCGCCGCGCCGGTGCCGGTGCCGCCGCCCATGCCGCAGGTGACGAACACGAGATCAGCGCCCTGCAAGGTGTGAAGGACTTCGTCGCGATTTTCCTCGATCGCTTGACGGCCGATCTCGGGCCGCGCTCCCGCGCCGAGCCCGCGCGTCAGCTTCTTGCCGATCTGCACCTTCACATCGGCTTTGTTGTTGAGGAGCGCCTGGGCATCGGTGTTGACCGAGATGAACTCGACGCCGCTCACATGCTCGTCGATCATCCGGTTCAGGGCGTTGCCGCCGCCCCCGCCGACGCCGACGACCTTCATCCGCGCGTTCTGTGTAACGGTTTCTTCGAGTTCGAAGATCATGGTTCTCCCCTAGGGCTCAGAAGAAGTCCTGCAACCATCTCTTGAGAGGGCCAAACAGCTTCTCGGGGGCGCCGCCAAACAATACGCCCGGCGCGGACCCCTGCGCATTTTTGCGAGCCGCATACAGCACCAGTCCCACGGGCACCGCGTACCGCGGCGCCTGTACGCTGTCGACGAGTCCCGAGATGCCGAGCTCGGGATGGCCGGCGCGCACCGGAACGGCAAAGACCTCGCGCGCGAGCTCCACCATGCCGGGCAGGTGTGCCGTGCCACCCGACAGCACGACGCCCGCAGGCAGCCGGCCCGCGCCATACCCGGCGCGCTCGAACTCGCGACCCACGAGCTGGAAGATTTCGTCCACGCGTTGGTGGATGATGTGCGCGACCAGCTCGCGCGAGGCGGTCCGCGCGCCCTGCGCGGGCGTGGACGGCAGACTCACCATCTCGCCGGCATCGACGAGCGGCGTGTACGCCGCGCCATGCCGCTCCTTCAATCTTTCGGCATCCGACTGCGTCACGCCTAGGCCCTGCACGAGATCGCTCGTCACGTGCGAGCCCGCGTACTTGAGTGACGCGAGATGTCGGATCTTTCCTTCATGAAAGACCGCGACACCGGTCGAGCTGCCTCCGACTTCGACCAGTGCGACGCCGAGCTCTTTTTCGTCGTCGGTGAGAATCGCATAGGATGCCGCCAGCGCCTCGAGCACGAGATCGGCCACGCGGTAGCCGGCGCGCTGGACGCTCTTGCGCAGGTTCTGCGCCGCGGTCGACTGCGCGGTGACGAGGTACATGTCCACCTCGAGCCGCGTTCCGGTCATGCCGACCGGATCGGAGATCCCGTGCTGCTGGTCGACGACGTATTCCTGCGGGATGTCGTGCAGCAGCTCGTGATCGCGTCCCAGCGACACCGCGCGCGCGACTTCATTCACCCGCGCGACGTCCTGGGCCGTGATCTCTTCACCGCTGACGGCCACTACGCCGGTTGAGTTGCGGGCCGAGACGTGCTCGCCCGCGATGCCGCACGTGACATCGGGAACGCGCGCACCGGCCATGCGTTCGGCGTCCTTCAGCGCGGCCGCGACCGAGCGCGTCGTCTCGTCGATGTCCCGCACCATGCCACGCCGCACGCCGCTGTTCTTCGCGATCCCGACGCCGAGGATCTTGGCGAGCGGAGCGCGCGGCAAATCGCCGACGAGCTCGGCGATCACGGCGCAGGTCTTGGTGCTGCCGAGATCGAGCCCCGCGACAAGGCGACGCTCGGCCATCAGACGCTGCGTCCCCCGGCCGAGGAGCGGCGGCGCACGATGACCTGTCCCGCGTAGCGGGCATCGAGCTCGTCATACCGCCGCTTTTTCGCCGCCAGATCTCTCGCCACGAGAACCACCGCCTGGATGACCTCCGGTCCCGCGTCGCGGCTGAGGAGCACGCGATGAGAACCAAGCTCGAGTACCACGTCACCAGCGGGCGAATCGGCGCGTCGCTCTAATCCTTGCGCCGCATCGATCGCCTGAAACAACGTCGGATCCACGGCCTGCATCCGCGCGAGCAATCCGACCACGCCGGAATCCTCGCCGCCGGCCCGGACGATCGGCAAGTCGAGCGGACCCCCGTTCGCTCCCGCGCCCGGTCCTGCCGGATCGAACGGCAACGGCTGTGCGTCGGCGCCGACCACTTCCAGCGCTCCCCGCGCGTCCTCGACCAGCGCCACGGGTTCTGTCTCGCGCACGATCACCCGCAGCGATGCCGGCGGCCGCCGGATGACCGAAGCATCGGCAATTCCCGACAGCCCACGCAAGCGCCCCGCGAGCACGCCGGTCTCGTCGAACACACTCGCGCTCGGCGACAGCTGTAACGCCGCCAGCACCCGCTCCGCGCTGAGATAGCGGATGCCGACGATCTCGACCTGGCGCACGCGGAAAAACGTCAAACGCCGCAGCGCGAGCGGCGCGGTCATCCACGCCACCATCACCATCATCGCCGCGCCCGCCCACGCCAGCACACGCCAGGAGACACGTGGCATGCGCGGCACGCGGAACTTCCATTTCATGCGACGGCGCCCTGCTTCGGGCCTCCGTTTTTCAGGATCTGCAGCAGCTCCGGTCCCACGCGCGTGATGTCGCCGGCGCCCAGCGTGAACACGACATCGCCTTCGCGCACCGCGCGCGCGACATGCGTCGTCAGGCCGGCGCGATCGCGCACCGCGACCGTTGCCGCACCGGCTCGCGTCGCGCCGCGCACGACGAGATGATGGGTCACGCCGTCCTGTGGTTGTTCGCGCGCCGCGTAGATCGGTGCGACAACCACCATGTCCGCCGCCGCGAGCGCCTTGCCCAAAGCCTCACCGTGCAGCGCGGTGCGCGAGAACAGGTGCGGCTGAAACACGGCGATCACGCGCCGTCCCGGAAATGCCTGTCGCGCCGCCGCGAGTGTTGCGGCCACCTCAGTCGGGTGATGCGCATAGTCGTCGACCACCGTGACCCCACCGGCTTCCCCCAGTCGCTCGAAGCGACGTCCCACGCCGCGAAATTCCGACAGCGCGGCCGCGCCCGCTTCCACGTCCGCTCCCAACGCCAGCAACACCCCGAGTGCGGCAGCCGCGTTGCGCACGTTGTGCAATCCCGGCACCGCGAGCGTCAACTCGACCGTCTGCCCGCTCGGCAACGAGATGTTGGCGCGCGAGCCGCCCGGCTCGAGCCGCACCGCACGAATCCGCAGGTCCGCGCTCGCGCCGTGCCCCACGCGCCACACGGGCACGTCGATTCTCAGGGCGACGCGATCCGCACCCGCATCGTCCGCGCCGATGATCACGCGCTGCGCGCGCGACGCAAAATCGGCGAACGCATCCTCGAGCGCTTCCATCGAGCCGTAGCACTCGAGGTGATCGGCCTCGACGTTGTTCACTACCGCAACAGTCGGCCGGAGCGACAGAAACGACCTGTCGTACTCATCCGCCTCGACGACGTACAGCGCGTCGCCGCCGATGTGCGCGTTGCCGCCCCATGCAGCGACACGGCCGCCGGCGAGCCCGGTGGGGTTTCGCCCGGCGGCCGTGAGGGCCTCCGTCACCATGACCGTAGTGGTCGTCTTGCCGTGTGTACCGGCGACCGCTACGACCCCCTCCCTACCACCGGCAACCAGCTCCCCGAGGGCGTCGGCACGACGCACGATGGGCAGGCCCAGTGCACGCGCCTTGTCCAGCTCGGGATGGTCGCGCGGCACGGCAGCCGTAACTACAACAGCCCGAGCCCCTTCCAAATGGCTCGGATCGTGGCCCTGCCAAACACGCACTCCCAGGGCGGTCAGGTCGTTGGCCCCGCCTCCGGAAGTGTCGGAATCACAGCCAGTTATGGCGACTCCCCGGTGCCTGGCAATCATCGCCAAGGCGCTCATCCCCGCCCCGGCTATGCCCATGAAGTGGATGGGTCGGGGATCCCCGGTTCGAAACAAGGTCATCTGTGGGCAGCTAATATAGGAAATCTACGCAACTTGCGAAAGCTCTAGAACCTTGGCGACGATGGTTCGGGCAGCGTTCGGGTGCCCCCGGCCCCGGGCACTTCGGGCCATGGCACCCAGCCGCTCGTCGTCGTGGGCGAGCCCGACGACCGAGGTGGAGAAGGACTCCGGGGTGAATTCCCGCTCGAGCAGGAGCACGCTCGCGCCCGCGTCGGCCAGCGCGCGCGCGTTGAACACCTGATGATCCGCGGCTGCGGTTGGCAATGGAACCAGGACACTCGGTTTGCCCCACGCGCACAGCTCCGAGACGGTCATCGCGCCTGCGCGCGCGACGACGAGGTCCGCAGCCGCGTACGCGGCGCCGATCGGATCGAAAAAGCCGCGTACCGCGATGCGACCCGGAATCGCGAGCGACGCGTACCGCTCGAGGTGCATCGTGCCGGTGCCCCACAACAGATTCACGTCGCCGAGCATCCGGCGTTGGATCGTGCGCGCCAGGCCCTCGTTGATCGCGCGCGCGCCCTGGCTGCCGCCGAAGACCAGTACGGTGCGACGCTCGGGGGTCAATCCGAACTCCGCGCGCGCGGCCGCAGCGTCGATCGGCTGCGGAGGCGTGATCGGATTGCCAACGACGAAAACTTGCGTGCGCTTTCCGGGGGACAGGAGCCGGCGCGCTTCCGGAAATCCCAGGTGCACCTGGTCCGCGCGACGCGCGAGCCAGCGCTGCGTGAGTCCCGGAAATGCGTTCTGCTCCTGCAGCGCGGTCGGAATCCGCGCGTTCTGCGCGCGCCACACGACGGGCCCCGCCGCGTACCCGCCGGTACCGATGACGATCGCCGGCCGCTCCTCGCGCAACACCTCTCCCGCCGCACGCCACGCGCGCACCGCAATCGCGGGCCAGCGCAGATTGCGCCACCACGCTCGGCGATAAATCGGTTCCATCGGCAACAGATGAAATCGGAACGGATGATTGGGAAGAATCTGCGCTTCGATCCCGCGCGCCGCGCCGACCAGGACGACGTCGTGGCCGAGGTCTCGAGCGACACGCGCCAACGCCAGTGCTGGCATGAGGTGTCCGCCAGTACCACCGCCGGCGATGAGAATCTTCATTGCGGATTGTCGATTGCGGATTGCGGATTCGATCCGTCAAGCGTCAAACCCGCAATCGTCAATCCGCAATCCGCAATCAACTCGGGACTCTCCTAGCCCGACCGACGCTCGCCAAAACGCCGGTCGCAGCCAGGGCAACGATGAGAGATGATCGGCCATAAGACATGAACGGTAGCGTCACACCAGTCGCGGGAATCACGGCGAGGCTCACACCGATGTGCAGCACCACGCTCAGCCCGATCATGACCGTGATGCCGGCCGCGAGAAGCTGCCCGAAGGGATCCGGCGCGTTGCGCGCAATGCGAAAGCCGAGCCACACGAACGTGCCGAACAGCAGCACGATCACCAGCACGCCCAGGAAGCCCCATTCCTCGCCGATCGTAGAAAAAATGAAATCGGAATAGGCGTACGTCAGGTAGCCGAGCTTCTGCTGGCCCTGCCCGAACCCCGTGCCGATGAGCTCGCCCGCGCCGATGCCGGTCACGGACTGCTGCACCTGCCACGTCGCCTCCGACGGCGCAGCCCCGGGATTCAGGAATGTGAGCACGCGCGCGAGACGATACTGTGCGGTCGCGACGGCCCCGAACAGCAGCGGACCCGCCGCGACGCCGAGCGCAAGAAAGTGCCCGATGCGCGCGCCCGCGGTGAAGAGCACACTGCCCGCGAGGATCATGACGAGGAGCGCCATCGAGAGGTGTGGCTCGAGGAAGATCAGTCCGATCAGCGGCGCGAGGACGACGAGGAACGGCAAGACACCACGTTTGAATTCCCGGAGCTGCGTGCCCTTCTTTGCCGCGAGCATCGCGCACCAAACGACCACCGACAACTTGGCGAGCTCGGATGGCTGCAGCGTCAAGACGCCAAGATTTACCCAGCGCCGCGCGCCGTTGATCGTCGGCGTGATGGGATGCGTGAAAGGCAGCAACGGGATCAACAGCAACAACACCGTGACGCCGAGCAGCGGCCATGCCCATTCGCGCCAGCGGTGGTAGTCGGTGCGCGCAAAGATGACGGCGAGCAACCCACCCACCGCCGCTCCCACGGCCTGGCGTAGTGCGAAGGTCGAGCCGACCTGGCCGCCCGTAGTGGTGACCAGGCTCGACGCGCCGTAGACAGCGGCCAGCCCGAACACGACGAGCACCGCGGTGACGACGGCGAGCAGCCGCCCTTCCCACGTTACCGTGCCTCGACTATGCGCCGGAATGTGGCCCCCCGCTCTTCGTAGTTTTTGAACATGTCGTAGCTCGAGCACGCCGGTGACAACAGCACCGCATCGCCCGGCTGCGCGGCCCGTGCCGCGCGCGCCATCACGTCTTCAAACGTCGTACCGCGCTCGAGCGGAACCTTCCCCCCGAGATCCTGCTCCACGAGCCGGCCGGCTTCGCCATAGGCAATCACCAGGCGGCACCGCGCGGCGAGCAGCGGCGCG
Source organism: Gemmatimonadales bacterium (assembly GCA_036558345.1). Taxonomy (GTDB): domain Bacteria; phylum Gemmatimonadota; class Gemmatimonadetes; order Gemmatimonadales; family GWC2-71-9; genus 20CM-2-65-7. The sequence goes on from DATBFV010000125.1 coordinate 14,616, forward strand.
AGACTCGTGTACGGCTCGCCCTTGTGGCGCCCGCCCAGGAGCAAAACGTATGGCCGCTGCATCGCGATCACGGCCACCGTCGTCGCGGCGATGTTGGTCGCCTTGGAATCGTTGATCCACAGTACCCCGTTCACCTCGCGCACCGGCTCGAGACGGTGCGGCAGCGCCCGGAAGGAGCGCAGCCCCTTGGCGATCAGCCCCGCCGGAACGCCGGCTTCGCGCACTCCCAGCGCGGCCGCCAGCGCGTTCGCGACGTTATGATCGCCCAGGAGGTGCAGCTCGTCTCGCTTCAGCAACGTCTCTCCGCCCAGATGCAGGACGCGCTGGTTCGCGTCGTACCAGGCGTCCGCCGGCTTCAGCAGCGAAAAGTGCACGTGCCGGCCTGGGACACCACGCGCGAGGTCGAGGACGAGTTTGTCGTCACCGTTGAGGACCCAGATGTCCTTGCCGCTCGCGTTGCGAAACAGCAGGCGCTTGTCGCCGTAATAGGCCTCCGCCGACGGATAGCGGTCCAGATGATCGGGCGCGAGGTTCGTCAGGATGCCGATTTCCGGCGCAAAGTTCGGACTGTCGTGCAGCTGGAACGACGAGACCTCGACACTGAGCCATTGATAGCGCTCGCCTGCCAGGGCGAGATCGGTCACCGGGCGGCCGATGTTGCCGGCAGTGGTGGACGGCAAGCCAGCGGCGCTGAGGAGATGCGCCACCAGCGCCGTAGTCGTCGTCTTACCGTTCGTTCCGGTGATGGCAATGCTACGAGTGCCGGGCTGGAGCGCGGCGAGCGCGCGGAATCCGAGGTCGAGCTCCGACACGATCTCCACGCCCGCGTGTCGAGCGGCGGTCAACACCGGCGCGTCCGGCGGCACACCCGGCGAAACGACGACGCCCGCCGCATGCCGAATCTTGGTGAGGTCGTGACGGCCGATTTCGACGTCCACCGACGGCACGCTCTTCAAGGCTTCGGCGGCGGCGCCGGCGTACGGATGATCCGATGCGTCGCTGGCGTAGACCCGCACGCCTTCGCGCGCGAGCAGGCGCGCGGCTGCGACCCCGCTCTTGCCCAGGCCGATGATGGCGACCGTGCTGCCGGGCCGGCGCCAGGTGTCAGGAACGAGTCCCACCCGTTCCTTCACCGTACCTTGAGCGTCGCCAGAGCGATCATCGCGCTCAACACCCCCAGGATGTAAAACCGCATTACAACCTGTGGCTCGGTCCACCCAAGCTTCTCGAAGTGGTGATGGAGCGGTGCCATGCGAAACACCTTGTGAGCATCCGCATACTCTTTCCCGTACTTCTTCTTCCGGTACTTATACGTTGTGGTCTGAATCATCACCGAGAGCGTCTCCGCGGCGAAGACCGCGCCGGCGATGAGGAGCAGGAATTCGGTTTTGAGCAGGATCGACACGGTACCGAGCGCGCCGCCGATCGCGAGGGCGCCGGTGTCACCCATGAACACCTGGGCGGGGTACGCGTTGAACCAGAGAAACCCGAGCGACGCACCCATCAGCGCGCCGCAAAAGATCGTCAGCTCCCCCGCCCCCGGCAGATGCAGGACGCCGAGATAGCGCGCGGCATCGACGCGACCGAAGAGATAACAGAAGATCGCAAACGCGCTCGCGGCGATGACGGTCAGTCCGGCCGCCAGACCATCGAGTCCGTCGGTCAAGTTCACCGCATTGGAGCTCGCCGTCGTCACGAACGTCACGAACGCGAGGTAGATCGGCCACGGCAGCACCCAGACGATGTACTTGAACAGCGGCAACTGCGTCGCGTACGGCGCGACGCTGGTGGTCAGCGGGAACAGCAGGATATACGCGCCGAGCGCCACGCCGAAGAACACTTGTCCGGCGAGCTTCCAGCGGGCGACAAGACCTTGCGACTGTCCGCGAACGATCTTCAGGTAGTCGTCGACAAACCCAATGAGTCCCATCCACAGTGTCGCGACAACCGTGACCATCACGTAGCGGCTATCGAGCCGCGCCCAGAGCAGGGTCGGCACAACGGTGGCGAGCAGAATGATGAGGCCACCCATCGTCGGCGTGCCGCGCTTGCCCTGATGACTCGCCGGGCCTTCGGCGCGCACGATCTGTCCGATGCGATGCTCGCGGAGCTGGCGAATGACCCAGGGGCCGGCGATAAAGGCCAGCAGCAGCGCCGTCACCGTCGCGCCCGCGGCGCGGAACGTGATGTAGTTGAAGAGATTGAAAAAAATGTGCTGGCGAGCGAGGGGCGCGAGCCAATGATAGAGCATCAGGTCAGGTAGTTAAGGACACGTTCCAGGGCGACTCCGCGTGAAGCCTTGAGAAGCACCAACTCGTTCCCTCGTAGCGCGGACTTCAGCTTGGGACCGAGCGCCGCGGCATCTGCGGCGGTGATCAACCGCCCACCCAGCGCTTCGCGCAGTGATTCGAACGCGTGCGCGAATGTCCCCACGGCGGCGACCAGCGCCGGCTTGCGCTGGGCGATATCGCGCGCCGCTTCGGCGTGCAATCTTGCACTTTCCGGTCCTAACTCCAACATCGTCCCCACCACCACCACCAAGGGCCGCCGTTGCCGCTTCGCCAGCCAGGCGGCTGTTTGCACCGCCCGCCGCAGCGAAGCGGGATTGGCGTTGTAGGTATCGTCGATCACCAGCAAGTCGCCGATTTCCCTGACATCGCCGCGGCCTTCCGGCAGGCGCAGCCCCGCGAGCGCCCGCAGGGCCGCGTCGTGGTCCACACCGGCGCACTGTGCGACCGCCAGCGCGATCTGGGCATTCTCGAGCTGGTGAATGCCGAGCACCGGCAGCGTCACCTTCTCTCCGGAATCCAGCGCCAGTTGCGGGTGCCCGTCCTGGTCGAGGTAACGGTCGAGCAGCGCGTCATCGGTGCTCTTGCCCGGCAACGCCGCCGGGATCACCTGGGTCCGGCGGCGTGCTTCGGGCCACATGGCGTCCGGCCCGGAGCCGAGGACCGCGACGGGCGCCCGGTCGAGCAGAGACAGCTTTTCGGCCATCACGCCCTCCAGCGAGCCAAACCCCTCGACGTGCGCGTAGCCGATGTTGGTGATCACGGCGATCGTGGGTTCGATGATGTCCCGCATGCGGGCGATCTCACCGGGCACGCTCGCGCCGGCCTCCACGACCAGGGCCTGAGTGTCCTGCGGTGCGCTGAGAATCGTGAGCGGCACGCCGATCAGGTTGTTGAGGTTGGCCGACGTCGCGTGGACATGGTAACGCGCGCCGAGCGCCGCGCGGATCATCTCCTTGGTACTGGTCTTGCCACTCGAACCGGTGATGGCGACGACAGGCGTGCCCTCCGGAAGCATGCGACGCCGCGCCCGGGCGATCAGCCCGAGCGCGCTGAGTGTGTCATCGACTTCAAAGAACGGGAGTCCCGGCACCGGCGTGGTGCCACGTCGCACGACGGCGGCCGTGGCACCGCCGGCTTTCGCCTGGGCGAGGAAGTCGTGCGCGTCGAAGGTCGCCCCTTTCAGAGCGATGAAGAGGGTCTCGGGTCTCAGGTGTCTGGTGTCCGTGGAGATTGCGGCAAAACTCAGTTTTGCAGGTGCCGGGACACCCAGCGCGGCGGCGATTTCGTCACTGGTCCATGACCGTCCGGCCGTCAGACCCTCCGTCCGGCCGGCCATCAGTTGGCTCCCAGGTTGCGCACCACTTCCCGTTCGTCGAACGGCTCCTTGATCGTCCCGACGACCTGGTAGGTCTCGTGACCCTTCCCCGCCAGGAGAATCGTGTCGCCTTCCCGCGCCAACTCGAGCGCCTGCCCAATTGCCGCCTTGCGATCCGTGATGCGGTAGTGCTGGCGTGCCGTCATGCCGGCCTCTACGTCGTCCAGAATCCGCTCCGGGTCCTCGGTGCGCGGATTATCCGACGTCGCGATGGCGATATCGGCGAGCCGTGCGGCGATCTCTCCCATGGGTGCGCGCTTGCCGCGGTCGCGGTCGCCGCCCGCGCCGAACACGACGATCACGCGCCCGCCCTTGCTCGTCACACCGCGGACCGTCTCGAGCGCGCGCTCCAGGGCGTCGGGGGTGTGGGCGTAGTCGCGCAACACGACGCACGGATCGGTCGCGATCCGCTCCATGCGACCCGGCACCTGTGGCGCCGTCGCCAGCCGCTCGGCGATGGTGTGCGTCGGCAGCTCCAGGCCAACCGCGCAGGCAGCGACGCCGAGCGCATTGGCGACATTGAATTGGCCGAGCAGCGGCAGCTTCACCGGTTCGCTGCCCTGCGCCGTCACCAGCGTGAATCGCGCGCCCCGCGCATCGACGTGCACATCGCGCGCAGTGACGTCGGCAGGATGTGCCGTCGCGGAGAAGGTGATGCGCCGCGGCGCCGGCGGCAGCCGGGCCCAGGCGGCATCGTCGGCATTGATCACTGCTAATCCTGCATCGGCGAGATGGCCGACGAGCTTCGCCTTGGCGGCGAAGTAGGCGTCGAAGGTCTGATGGTAATCGAGATGATCGCGGGTCAGGTTCGTAAATATCGCCGCCCGAAACAGCAACCCCTCCACGCGCCCCTGATCGAGACTGTGCGAGGAGACTTCCATCGCGACGCCGCGCGCGCCGCGCTCCACCATCGCGGCGAGCGTCGCCTGCAGGTCGATGGGGCCGGGGGTGGTGAGGTTTCCGGCTTCACTGACGACCGGAGCGCCGTTCGGATCGAATGCGCCGAGCGTGCCGATCGCGCCCATGGGCCAAAGCGCACCGAGCACGTGCTGGGCCAGGATGACGGATGTCGTCTTTCCATTCGTTCCCGTCACGCCGATCATCTGCAACCGGGCAGCGGGACGGCGGTACCACGCCTCGGCCGCGATCGCCGCGGCCCGGCGGCCATTGCGCACGAGAATCTGAGGAATCGCAACGGGCTGACGAGACTCGACCAGCGCCGCAGCCGCGCCGCGCGTCGCCGCGTCCGCAACAAAGGTGTGCCCGTCGAGAACCGCCCCGCGGACCGCGCAAAACAGCATGCCGGGCGCGACACGCCGAGCATCCACCGTGAGACCGGTGATCTCCGGCCGCGGCGGCTGCCGCGGATCGGGCGCATCGATCAGGACGCCGGCGCGCGACAGCGCGTCGACGACTTCCTGGAGCGGTCGGCTCACTTGCTCGACAATGAGGTTTCGGCTTCCGCGAACACGGTGACGGTGCTTCCCGCGGCGGCGCGCTCACCGGCGGCTGGCCAGGTGTGGTGAATCCGGCCCCAGCCTTTGATGACGACGCGGAATCCGCGTTGGTGCAAGGTGCGGACGCCCTCCCGGAGCGGCCGATCGGACACGTCGGGAATGAGCCGATCCGGCGGTGTCGTGGCGGAATCGGGAACGTAGGGCCACGGCATCACGTACGGCACGAGTCCTTCGGGCTCCGCGAGCGGTATCCGATCCGTGGAAACCACCATGTTGGTGAGCCGCGCCCGATCGAGCGCGACGGTGCGGGCGGCGAGGGCCTGTTCCAGCATCGAGCGTGTCACCGGCGCCGCCGTCTCCGCCGCGAAGTAGCTGCCCTTCTGCGGATTGTCGATGATCATCACAACGACGAGCTGCGGCTGGTCGGCGGGAAAGAGCGCCGCAAACGAAGCGGTGTACTGACCCGTGGCGTAGCGGCCGCCCACCACGCGGCGCGCGGTCCCGGTCTTGGCGGCGAGCTGGAAATTGGCGAGCGCCGCTTTTTCTCCGGTCCCACCGGCTTCTACCACTCCGCGCAGCAGCTCGCGCAGCTGGGTCGCGACCTCGGGGGTCACCACCCGGCGCACCGCCTGCGGGCGATGCCGGTAGCGCACCATGCCATCCGGGCCGCGGATTTCGCGCACGAGCGCGGGCTCGAGCAGCACGCCGTCGTTCGCGATCGCCCCGTAGGCGGCCGCCAACTGAATCGGCGTGACCGAAAGCTCGTAACCGATCGCGAGACTCGCGGAGCTCGGTCGCGACCAGTCTCGGGGCGGCCGCAGCAGCCCCGGCGACTCCGCGGGAAACTCGACGCCGGTGGGCGTGCCAAAGCCAAAGCCCCTGAGCACGCCGAACTGCTCCTCCGGCTTGAGCCGCGCGGCGAATTTCACGACCGCGATGTTGCTCGACACACGAATCGCGTCCGCCAGCGTGAGCGATGCCATCGGATGCTCATCGGTGACGACGCGATCGGGCAACCGGTAACGGCCACCCTCCCCCGACACGCGCTCGCCCGGGCGCACGCGATCGAACGCGAGCAGCGCCGCCGCGGCGAAGATCTTGGCCACCGACCCCGGCTCGAACGTCTCCGTGAAAGCCGACGGGCGCATGCTGCCATCCGCGCGGCGCGAAGCGACCGCGAGCACTTCGCCCGAGCGGGGGTCGAGCATGACGACGTCGCCCCCCTCCGCCGCCATGTTCTCGATCGCGTCGTCGAGCGCGCGCTGCGCGATCTCCTGCAGCTCGGCGTCGAGGGTGAGCACGACGTCATTGCCGGGCACCGGATCGGCGATTACGCGCGCCGGAGACTCGTATTCGCGACCGGAGCGGTCTTTCAGGACGACCGCTGCACCCGGCGTTCCCGCGAGCAGCGTGTCGAGCAGACGCTCGAGCCCGCCCCCGCCGCTCCCCGATCCTCGACCGTCCTCCCCCAACCTCCCGATCACGGCGCGGGCGAAATCGGCCGACGGATAGAAGCGCCGCAGCACCGGCTCGAGATGCACGCCGCGCAGCGCGCGCAGCGGCTGTATCTCGGCGCTCGTGAACGGGCCGGCAAACCAGGCATACCGCCGGCGCAGCCCGCGGTCCACGTCGCTCTGTGCGAGTCGAAGTTGGCGAGCGATGACCGCAGCGTCGCGCGCGGGATTCTGCAGCTCGTTGGGAGCGACGCCCACGTGGTACGTCTCCTGCGTGAGTGCGAGACCCAGCCCGTGGCGGTCGTACAACGTGCCGCGGCGCGCATCCAGCACGACGTGCTCGGTGCGCTGCGCCCTGGCCACAGCGGCATATTTGCGCCCCTCGAGCAGCTGCACTTGCGCGGCGCGCGCCAGGAGCGCGAGTAACGCTACACCGAGACCCAGCTCGACGACGCGTAGCCTGACGACGAGTTTGGCCATTACGGCCGGTCTCGCGGTTCAGGAGGTTGGTGAGAGTCTGACGGTGTCGGGATCAGAATGATCTCGGTGTCGGCCGGCAGGCGCAGGCCAAGCTTCTGCGCGCGCGGCAGCAGCACTGCGCGGCTCTGGCCTGTGCGCACGCGCCGCTCGAGATCGGCCCGGCGGCCCTCCAGCGCGGCACGCTCTCCACGCAAGTCTGTCAGGGCGCGCGCCGCGTTGAGCGCGGAGGTCTGCCGCGCGATGACGAGCCACAGCGCCCCCAGCAGCGCGACGAGCCAGACCGCGATCCAGTGACGGCCTCTAAGCTTCATCGCTGGAGACTTTCTCGAACGCCCGAAACTGCGCCGAGCGGGCGCGCGGGTTCGCCGCGACTTCTCGGGCCTCGGGCACGATCGCCTTCTTCGTGAGCACTCGTCCCAGCGGCTTGCCGCGGCACGTGCAGACAGGCTGCCGGGGCGGGCAGATGCACGCTCGGCTCCATTCGCGAAACGCATGCTTCACGATCCGGTCTTCGCCGGAGTGATACGTAATCACACCGAGCCGACCGCCGGGCACGAGGGCATCGCGCAGTGCCGGCAGAGCGGTCGACAGTGTTTCGAGCTCGTCATTCACCGCAATGCGGAGTGCCTGAAACAGCCGCGCGAAGTCCGCGGGGCCGGACCGCGGGCCGAGCACCGCGCGAATGGCGTTCACGAAGTCATCACTGACGCTGAAAGACGCCGAAAGACGCCGGCGGACAATCTCTTTTGCGAGCGCGCGTCCCCGCCGCTCGTCCGCGTAATCGGTAAACACCGCAGCCAAGCGCTCGACCGGCCACGTATTCAAAATGTCGCGAGCTGTCACCCCGGCTCGGGTCATCCGCATGTCGAGCGGCGCCCCGGGCCGAAAAGTGAACCCGCGCTCGAGCGTATCGATTTGATGTGAGCTCACGCCGAGGTCGAGCAGAATGCGATCGGGGTGAAAGGCAACAATGGCGGCAAGGGCGGCAGGGGCGGCAAAGGAGGCTTCGAGATACTGGATGGCGTCGATGCCCAGACGGGATTGGGCCGCCGCAATTGCCGCTGGATCACGATCAACACCGAGGACGGCGGCGCCGAGTTCGCGCAGGATCGCGGCGTGACCGCCGCCGCCGAGTGTCCCGTCGACCGCGCGCGTACCCCCGGTCGCCCATTCTCTGACGGCCTCGGCAAGTACCGGGATGTGATAAGGGGTCGAGGGTGACTCCGACGCGGCCGTGAGCACTCTCCAAAATAAGAAGAACCCCCGCCACTATGGGCGGGGGTTCAAGTCGTCGGGGTACTCAGGCGGGGCTGACGGGGCTCGAACCCGCGACCTCCGGTGTGACAGACCGGCGCTCTAACCAGCTGAGCTACAACCCCAAAAGCCCCTCACAGAGCGCCGGAATATAGACCCGGGGTTAGGTCAATTCAACGCCCGCTACAGCGCCGGGCTGCACTTGAATGCCGCCTGTACCGACGGCTTCGCCTTTTCGTACTGCGCCACGAATCCCAACATCTGGTCCGCCGTCGGCGGGTGGACCCGACGCCCGAGCAGCAGCGCCGCTTTGGTACGCGACAGGCGCTCGAACACCGAACGCGCTTGCGGGCACCGTGCAGCGCCTTTCGCCTTCGTCATATCCTGATACGGGCCGTTGAGTGTGAGAACGGACGAGAGACCATACCAGAAGCTCCCGTTGATGCGCACCTGGTGCTTCGGTCCCAGGGTATCCGAGGCGGTACGGGGCTGGTAGCCGATGATCGAGAGCAGCGAATCGGTCCATTGATAGGCCGCGGGATACGCGCCGACCTGCGCGATCTTCGAGCCGGCCGTCAGCATGATTACCGATGCCGCGAGGCGCTGCGTGGAGTCGCTCGAGGCGAGACCGGGTTTCAGATAGGGTTTCGCCGAATCGATTTTTTGCACAAACGTCGCTCGCAACCGGTTTTGCGCAGCCGTATCGGATTTCGGTATGTGGTTGATAGCCGCAGTATCCCACACCGCTCGATCCACCAGCGTTTTGGCAACCTGCAGGCTGGTGGCGACGTCGTTCGGCTCGATCGCCAGAGCCTTCTTGTAGAAGATCAGCGCTGAATCGGTCTTGCCGGCGAGCTCGTACGCGCCTGCGCGCGCTTTGACATAGCTCGCATTGTTCGGGAAATGCTTCACCGCCGCGCCGGTTATCATCATGAGCGCGGCTGTGTCGGACACCTGCTGTGCCGCTCCAATCGCCGGCTTCAAGAACGTCGTGTCGCCACCGAGCGCGGAGTCATGCTCGAGTTTTGCGACCCATACGTCGCTCGCGCAGCGGAAGTTCGAGCTCTCGGTGCAAATCGTGAGCTTGTACTCGAGCAGCTGCTGTTCGCCCGGCATCAACTTCAATCCTTCATCCAGCACGTGCACCGCGCGATCGGTATTGTGGTTCAGCTTGAGCAGCTGCGCGACGCCGAGGCGCTTCTGAACGTTGCGCGGCTCGCCGCAGAGCTGTTGGACATAGGCATCCATAGCCTTCGCCGTATCGCCCTTCTGTTGATAGCCGCTCGCGAGCTTCTCCAACGCGGTCCCGTTGCAGGAATCGCCTTTCAGCGCTTGCTGCGACGCGTAGATCACGCTGTCGATCGGCGCGCGCTGCGCCTCGTGGATCGTCGCGATGCAGAGCCACGCGCCCGTGGAGTTGGGATCGATCTGAAGCGCCTTGTTGGCCGCGGCGCGCGCGCGTGAGAACTGGCCTTTGCGCCGTTCGTCATTGCAATCGCGTACCGGCTCACTGATCCGCACCATCTGCGCAATCCGCTGGGCGATGCCCTCGGCCATCGCCGCCGGTGCTCCCGGGGTTCCGTTCGCTGTCGTGAACCGGCCCGCGATTCCCGACGAACCGATATCGTACACCTGCACGTCCGCGCCCTGCTTCGCATAATCGCCGTGGACGTAGGAGTGCACCTGGAGGAACCGCGCGAGCTGCTTCGCCTGCTGCTCATCGAGCAAGCCGTTGCACGCGAATCCCGACTGGCCGAGCGCCTCGCACAGCTTCGCTTTCGTCACGACCATGACTTTGCTCTTGACGAGCTGATTGACGCGGTCGCGAACGGCGTCAGACAACGCGATGGCGGCCGCCGAGTCGGCCGGCGTGTTCCACATGAGGGGCAGGATCAGCAATCGTTCGGTCGGCTGTGCCGGCGCGGCCAGCTGCTGCGCGCGCGCCGTCAGCACAACCCCGAGCGTCAGCCCCACTGCGTATTGAAGCGCTCTCACCGTGTTCGTTCCTCCGTTACGGGCTGCTACACCAATGGGCGAAGAGGGATTCGAACCCCCGACATCCTGCGTGTAAGGCAGGCGCTCTGAACCGCTGAGCTATTCGCCCGTGCCATGGGGGAGCGGAGGTGCTAGAGGGCCAGGCCTACTGGGAACAGAATGCAGTAGCCCAGCACCAGCAGCACCGGCGCGAGCGTCGTGGATCCCTTCGACAGCAACCAATACCCAAGCGCCAACGAAACGAGTGCGCCACCGAGAGCGATGTAGTTCTTCGGGCCGAAGCGGAGGCGCGAGCGTGTGAGTGTTTGGTCTGGCATTTAGGGGCTGGAGTCTATTCGGTAATCTCAAGCTCGTCAAGCAGTTGGCTTCCATCCGACTCTCCGGCGGCTTGTTCGAGCGCCGCCCGCTTCCGGCGGTCCCGGCGGCGCCGCATCACGACGAGTGCGACGAGCAATGCGCCGAGTGCCAGCCAGGAGAAGCCCATCGCCGCCAGCCACGACAGCCAGCCGTAGCGCGACCCGACATCCTTTTGCCAACGGAGCTCAAAGTCTCCTTCAGTGACGTGATACGTGGCGCGCAGAGCGGCATCGAACGATTCCGCGCTCGGAAGATTGGCCAGCAGCGGCGTCAGCCCGCGTTCCCCGCCCCAGCGCTGCAGCAGTAGCACAGCCGTCGTCGCAAGGGCGTAGCCGCTCTCCGCGTCGCCACGATCGCCGCGCAATGCGCGATCAATTTCGTCGAGATCCATATGCACGCCCCGCGCCAGTTGCCAGTTCAGCTGGAGCGCATCCAGGCGATCCCACTCCTGGGCAGCCACGGCCGCATATCCCTCCTCGAACCAGAGCGGGACATGCCGTCGCACGTGCCAGCGCAGCGCGAGATGCGCGAGCTCGTGCCGCAGGGCGACGGTTGCACGGTTGGACGGTTGGACGGTGAGCAGGACGATCGTGCCGGCGTCGGGAAACGCCGCGCCTTCACTCCACAGCGGCAGCCGCCCGCGTGTGAGCGAGTCATAACGCGCGCGCGTCGGCGCGAGAATGAGGTGAATCGGACGATCACCGGGCATGGGACCGATGCCGGGGAAATTGCCTGCGTCATCGGCGAGCTCCGCCAACGCCGTCGCGAGGCCCTGCTGGCTCGGCCAGGCGACCGCGGTCACACGCCCAACGGTGACGGCGACGGGGGTGGAAGACGGTGGGGACGACAAGCCCTGCAGCAGCAGAGCGCAAAGAGCTAGTCTCGCGGCGGCTCCTCGCCCTTGGCGACAAGCTCCAGCATTTCCTGACACCGCTTGCCCCAGGGGTTGAACTTGTTGGCCTTGAATCCATCCTGCCACGTGGACTTCGCCTTCTCCTGATCGCCCGCGAACCAGTGCGCGCGCCCCAGCTCGTAATACGCTTCGATCAGGTTCGGCCCCAACTTGAGCGTCTTCTGGAAGAACGTCTCCGCATCCTCGTACATCTCGCGCTGCAAATACACGAGGCCGAGATAGAAGTGCGCGTACAACGTCGCCTTCTTGTCGTTGTCCAGCCGGATGGCCTTGGAGAGGTGCTCGATCGCCTCGCCGAAGATCTGCTTCTTGAGGCAGATGTAGCCGACGTTGATTCGCGCGAGCGAGTTCGCCGGCTCTTTCATCAGAACCTTCTGGAACGTGCCGAGCGCATCATCGTAGTCCTCGTGCAGCATCTGCGCCCAGCCCAGCAGCGACTCGGCCTTGGTCTCGCCGGGTGAGAGTTGCAGCGCCTTGGCAAGCGCCTGAATCGCACCGGCATGATCGCCAAGCGAGATGAGACTCCACCCTTTTTCGATGAACGTGGAAGCGCCGATGTGATCGGCGTGCATCGCGGGCCGCTCGCCGGTGAACACCGGCGCCGCGGCCTGCTTGGTATCGGGGGTGAGCTGCTTATACCGATCGACGAGCTGGCGGATGTCCTCCTTCAACTGCGTCAGCTCACCCAGTTGCCCGTCGACCTTCTTGAAGAACGCGATGATCTCGCGCTTCGTGGCTTCGCGCTCGGCGCTGCCCCCGGCCGGGCCGGAAGCGGCACCGTCGAGCTTCCTCGCGATGGCGTCGTATTCCCGGCGCAGCGTCTCGACCGGTGATTCGTCCGTCATGTGGCTCCCTGCAGGGCCAGTTTCTCTTGCGAGTTGAGCAGCTTGTTCGTATTCAGCACGACAATCGTGCGGCCATTCTGCACGACCAGCCCGGCGATGTATTCTGCCGCGAGCCCGCGCACGATGCCGGGGGGCGGCGTCACAGCCTGGGCCGCTACCTGCATCACCTCGGTCACCGCATCGACGATCACGCCGATCTTGCCGCCGTCGAACTCGAGAATGACCGTCCGAGTGTCCTCGCGGAGCGGCGCGGCCACACCGAAACGCTTGCGCAGATCCACGAGCGGCACGGCGCTTCCCTGGTATTGCAGCACGCCTTCCAGAAACTCCGGGGCCTTGGGCAGCGGCGCCGGCGCTTCGTACCGCAGAATCCGCTCGACCTGAAAGATGTTGAAGGCGAAATCCTGGCCGGCCACCTTGAACGTGACCAGTTGGACGTCGTCGCCGCCGGCACTCGAGATCGTGCTCATGTGATGCGATCACTGAGGGCATCGAGATCGAGGATCGGCACCAGCCCGCTCTCCTGCTTGGCGACGCCTGCGGCCCACGGCAGCGATTGCCCGCGCGGCACCGGCAGCGGCTGCTCGCGCACAACGGCATCGGCATCATCCACCTCGAATGCGACCTGGCGATTTCGCGCGCCGCTGCCGAGCTCCACGAGCACGACGGTCCGCAAGACCGCCTCCCCGACAGCTGGAGCCTCGCGACCGGTGAGCAACGCGCCGAGGTGAATGAGCGGCACGAGACGGCCGCGCAGCGGCGTCAGACCGCGAATGGACGGGAGCTTGCGCGGGACCTGCAATACTTCCGTCGTGTCGCCTACTTCGAGCACGCGAGCGACCGGGAGGCCGTAGGGCTTGCCTTCGGAACGCACGAGCAAGTAGCCCTTCATCGGATTCCCTTACGCACCAGCTCGACGGCCACCCGCTCGGCGATTTGCGCGAGCGGTAGCACCGCGTCGACGCCGCCCGCCTGCACCGCGGCCCCCGGCATGCCATGGATCACCGATGTCTCGCGGTCCTGGGCGAAGCCAGAGCCGCCGGCGTCCTTGATCGCGCGCAGGCCGCCGGCGCCGTCGCGGCCCATGCCGGTGAGCACGACGCCAACACTGCGAGCGCCGTACACTTCGGCGATCGAGCGAAACAGCGGATCGGCCGCCGGCCGGACACCCCAGAGCGGGGCTGATTGGTCGAGCGCGATTACCGGACCGTCGGGAGCAGAGCGCACCCGCATATGATAATCGCCCGGGGCCACATATGCCGTGTCGGCCACGATCGGTGCGCCGTCATCCGCCTCGACGACGCGCAGGCGACTCATCGAGTCGAGCCGCTCTGCGAGACTGCGCGTGAATCTGGGCGGCATGTGTTGCACGACCAGAACCGCCGCACCGCGGCCGGTGGGCAGGCGCGGCACCACATCCGCGAGCGCGCGCGGCCCGCCGGTGGATGCGGCGATTCCGACGGCCAGCAATGCCCGCCGGCGCAGGCCCAGATCGGGCGGGTGGATGACTTGTGCCGGCGGCCGCGCCAGGACCTTGACGTGAGAGACGTCCGCGGCGAGCGCGCGGCGCAGCGCCGCGATCAGCTCAGGCGCCAGCGCCTCCAACGCGGCGCGCGGATGCCCAAAGCCCTCGGCCGGCAGCGGCGGCTTCGCGACGATTTCCACCGCGCCGAGCTCGAGCGCGCGGATCGCCGCCTGGGTCCCCGGGCCGGCGTGCGCGCTCACGACGACGATGGGCCGCGGCGCCTCGGACATGATGTACCCGATGGCGCCCAGCCCATCGAGGTGCGGCATCTCGAGATCGAGTGTGACGACGTCGGGCCTGTACTGATGGACCTTCCGAATCGCGTCGATGCCGTCGCGGGCCGTCGCCACCACGTGAAACTCGCCGTTTTGCGCATCACCGCCGCCGAGGACATCGACGAGCACCCGCCGCATGAGGGCGCTGTCGTCGGCGACCAGAACCGTCGGCCGCTGGGATTCAGATGACGTCGACATTGGTCCCCACCGACCGGATCTCGACGCGCCCGTCTCTGACGTGGAATCGGATGCTGCGGCCGCGCTCTCCGCCGACCGATTCCCGGATGATGGGAATGGCGGCCAGGCGCAGTGCGCTGCGGCACGCGAGCACGTTCCGCTCTCCCATCTGGATGGTGCCGGGTGTGACGAGCTGGCTGAACATGCTCGCGCCGCCTGCCAGCTTGGCGACCAGCCGCCGCGGGTCCGCGCCCAATCTGGTGAGCCGCTCGATGAGCATCGGTACGGCAGTGTCGGGAAACTTGGCGGGATTACTCGTGTCGCGGGCGAGGCTGGTGGACGGCAGCAACACGTGCGCCATGCCTCCGGCGCTCGTCGCCGCATCGTGCAGCATGATGGCAACGCACGAGCCGAGTCCGAGCGTCACCAACACTCCGTCACCCCGCTCCGCGGCCCAGTCGGCAACTCTGACGATGACTTCCTTCACGCGGGCTTCATATAGATCCGCTCGCGCGGATCCACGACCTTGAGGCGCTGGCGCGCGGGCCCGAACAGCGTCTCGACCTTGCCGAGCAGCAGCACCCCAGCGGGCCGCAGCGCGTCGACAAATACCTGAAACAGCCGCTCCTGCGCCGATCGCGCGAAGTAGATCACGACATTGCGGCAGACGATCAGGTCGTACGGCGGCTTGGGCGGCGCGTCGCGCGTGAGATCGTGGGGGATCACGTTGACCAGCTTGCGAACCTCGGGCACCGGCTGGCCATCCAAGAAATAGCGACGCCGCAAGGCCGCGGGCATTTCGGTGAACGCGGTATCGGGATACTTCGCCTCGCGGGTGCGCTCGAGGCTCAACCGATCGATGTCGGTCGCATCGATGGTGCCCTGCGCCTGCACCTCGGCGAGCAATACCGCGATCGTGTAGGGTTCTTCGCCGGACGCACAGCCCGCGGACCAGATCCTGAGCGGGCGACGCCTTTCGGTCCAGAGATCCTTGAGAACCGGTCGCAGCGCGTCCCACGTTTCCGGATTGCGATAGAATTTCGTGACGTTGATGGTCAGCGCGTCGACCAGCTCTTGATACTCGTGCGGATCGCGGTCGAGGAGTTTGGCGTAGTCGTCGTAGGTGTGGATGCCGCGCGCCCGCATGCGCACGGCGATGCGGCGTCGCAGGCACTTGTCCTTGTAGGAGCCGCAGCTCATTCCCCGCTCGCGCGAGATCTTCTGCGTCAGCGCTTCGAAGGCTCGCTCCTGCGGAGCCTCCGCGGGTTTCACGAGAGACTGCTCAGCGTGTCCAGATTCGCCCTGACGAGCTCGTGTTTGGGATTGAGCTCCAGCGCGCGCCGCCACAGCTCGCTCGCGTGCTCGCGGTCGTTTCGCTTATACGCGATGTTGCCGAGCTTGAAGTAGACGTCGTCGCCGAGCTCGGGCGAGAGATCGATTGCGCGCTGATACAGATCCCACGCCTCGTCGTAGCGCGAGCTGCGGTAGGCGAGATCGCCGAGATTCTTGGAGAGCTGCGGCAGTGAGGGCTCGTCCCGCAGTGCCGCGCGCGCCAGCTCCTCCGCTTGCGCCAAGTCTCCGGCCAGTTCGTGCAGGACGGCGAGGTTGTTGCGGAGCACACCATGCTGCGGATGGGCTTCAACGGCCTGACGCGCCACCTGCTCGGCCGTTTCGAAATCGCCGGCTGCCGCGGCGGACAGCACGCGGGCCCAAAACCAGATCGGCGGCACCTGCTCGGCGAACAGCTCTTTCGCGCGGTCGAGCCGCCCGGTGGCGCCGGCGTGATCGCCCTGTTTGAGGGCGACGATCCCCCAGCCGAGATAGATACGTGGGTCGGTTTTTGCCCGCGATGCCGCTTCCGAGTAGGCGGCCTCGGCGTCCTCGAGCCGGCCGAGCTGCTCGTACGCCAGGCCGAGATTGTGGAGCACGGCGGGGCGCGAGCCGCCCTTTTCGGCGGCGAACCGCAGCGCCTCCATGGCCTCGCGCCAGCGCGCCTGTTTGAGCGCGACGAGACCAATGAAGAAATGCGCGTTCGCATCCGTCGCGCGCAGCTCCGCCACGCGGCGAAATTCGCGCGCGGCCTCGTCCAGCATCCCCGTCTTGTAGAACGCGATGCCGAGATTGCGGTGCTCCTCCACGCGCGCATCGGTCATTTTGACGTCTTCGGCGCTGACGGTGCGGCCGGCGCGATGCAGGAATCCCGCGGTGACGAGGCCGTAGAGCGCCTTGCCGACTTCGAACTCGCCGAGCCCCGAGTCCTCGATGACCTGATTGACGTCGCGCGAGCCGTCCAGTAGCGAGAGTAGCCGGTCCTGAACCTCGGTCAATTTGGCGTCGCTGATCGCGAGGCGGTCGCGGTCCACGAGGAATATCAGATCGAACGACGGGATTTTCTTCTCGATCAGCCCCCACTCGTCCACGCGCCGCGCCCCTTCCAGGAGCAACGACTCGGGATTGATGGAAACGAGGAAGTCCTGCTGCTCCGGACGGACGTCGGCCTCGAAGTTGAACGTGCCCTGCGTCCACGTGAACAAATAGTAGACCGACTCCTCGATCTGCATGCGCATGTAGCGCTCGAGCTCCTGCTGCGTGAGCACGTTCTGCACGACGAGGATTTCGCCCAGCTTCTTGTCGCGCGCCTTGGACTGGCGATGGATCGCGGCGTCGAGCTGCTCCTGCGTGATTTTTTCGTGCTTGACCAGGATGTCGCCGAGACGATCGCGCCGGTTGACGATCGAGGCGTACGAGATGCGGCCCTTGTCGAAGTAGATGTAGCCGAAGTTCGAGCGGTCGGCGATCGACAGGCAGCCGGTCTTCTGCCCCAGCGCGAGCAGCTGCAGCACGTCGGGCAGCGAGGCTTCTTTGAGCGAGCCCTTGATCGCCATTAGCGCAGATCCTCGATCACGCGGTCAGCCGCCGTCGGCCAGTCCCAGACCATCTTCTCCCGACTGCGCACGCCGCCCGCGCTGGAGACGACGATGCCGCTGGTGCGCAGCCCCGTCGAACGCCGCGGCGCGGGCGTGCCTTCCAAAACTTCACGCGCCAAACCCGCCGTCACCGGCGCATCTTGCGCCGCGGCGGCCTCGATGATCCGTTGCACGACGCCGGTCAAATTTCGCACCGAGTCGATCGGCCGGTCGGCCAGATAGTCGATGAGCGCGGGTTCCAGCGGGACGCGATGCTGCGTGAGCAACCGCTCCAGCATTCCGCGACGCAGCTCCTTGTCCGGCTCCGCGATCGCCGCCACGAGACCGCCCTCGAGCCGGGAAACGATGCGCTCCTCGATGCCCTCGAGCGTGTTGGGATGGGCGGGAGCCGTGAAGATCAGCTGGCGATCGGCGTCCACCAGGTGATTGAACAGGTTGAACAGCTCCTCCTGCGTCCGTTCTTTCCCGGCGAGCAGCTGGATGTCGTCCAGCAGCAACGCGGTCGCGCGGCGGTAGCGCGCGCGCCACCAGTCCACGCGGTTGCCGTCGATCGCGGCGATCAGTTCGTCGACAAACTGCTGCGTCGACAGGCAGGCGACGACGGCGTTCTTCTTTTTCGCAAGCTCGAGACCGATCGCATGGAGCAGATGGGTTTTCCCGAGGCCGCTCCGACCCACGATGACGAGCGGATTGTATTTCTTGCCGGGCTTTGCGATCACGTCGCGAGCCGCGTTCAGCGCGACCTGATTCGATGAACCGGCGCAATATGCGTCGAGGGGGAAGGCTCCCGAAGGCGCGGGTGGCGGCGCGGCACCGTCCCGCACTTTGGCCGCCGCCGCTTCCGCCGCGTCCATGTGATCCGGATCCCGAAACACCTTCTCGCCGGCAGCCTGCGGATCGAGCACAGCGACTTCCGCCTCGAGTTCCTTGAGTCGCTCGACGTCCTGCACGTACGCCGCGATCGCTTCGTCCACGGCGGCGGGCGTTTCCTGCTCGAGCAGTTTTTCGAGCCGGCCGGTCCGGTAGCCTTCGCCTTCCCAGCGCATCACGGCCTCGGCGACGCGGGCGCGCCAGGCTTCGACGGCCTTGCCGACCGTGACGGTCACGTCGGTCAGAAATTGTGAAAACTCGTCGCCGGAAGACGCCGGCGTCGCCGGAGGGGAGGCACTCGTTCCGCGTCCCTGGTCCCCTTTCCCCGCAATTCCGAGGACCTTGCGGACATTCTCCTCATTGATCGGCACGTCGTTCACGGCCTGGAACGCAACCAGACGATTCAGCGCGCCCATGAGCTCGCGCACGTTCGGGTATTCGACTTTCGCGACCGTTTCGAGGACGCCGGGCTGGAACTTGGTGCCGCGCTCCTCGGCTTTGCGGCGCAGGATCGCGACGCGGGTCTCGTAATCGGGGATGCCCATGTCCACGACGAGCCCACCGGAGAAGCGCGAGATCAGTCGCTCGTCCAGATCGGCGATCTCTGCGGGCGGGCGGTCGCTCGCGAGCACGATCTGATGACCGGATTGCTGTAGTGCTTCAGTCAATCGGAGCAGCTCGGTCTGCATCTCCTTGCGATTCGTGAGGAACTGAACGTCGTCGACGAGCAGCACATCCACGTTCTGAAACCGACGGCGGAACGCGTCGCCCTGCCCGGCGGCGATCGCCGCATGGAAGGCCTCGACGTATTCATCGAGCGTCAGGTATTCGATATTGAGCTGCGCGGCGATGATCTTCGCGGCGTGACCGATCGCCATGAGCACGTGGGTCTTTCCGAGTCCAGAGCCACTATAAATGAAGAGGGGGTTGTAGGCGGAGCCGGGGTTTTCGGCGACCGTACGACCGGCGGTGACCGCCAGCCGATTGGCCGCGCCCACCACGAACGTCTCGAAGGTAAAGCGGGGATTCAACGCGCTGGTCATGACGCGGGACTCCCCGCGGCGAGCTTCTTGAGCACCTGCTCCGACACCGACTTCAGCGTTTCGAACACGCCTCTGCCGCGAAGCGCATCGGCCGGGAAGCTCGGCACGCTGCGAAAGTTGAGCGCGTCGTCGAGCTCGGCAGGCGTCAGGATCAATTCAGGCGGCAGGTCCTGTTTGTTGTACTGCATGACGAGCGGCATCGTGCGCACATCGACGCCGTGCTCGAGCAGGTTGCTCTGGAGGTTTTGAAGGCTCTCGATATTCTCGTCGAGTTGCCGTGCCTGGCTGTCTCCGACGAAAACGACGCCGTCCGCGCCTTGCAGGACGAGCCGTCGCGTCGCGTTGTAGTAGACCTGCCCCGGCACGGTGTAGAGCTGAAATCGCGTCGCGAACCCGGAGATCTGGCCCAGATCGATCGGCAGAAAGTCGAAGAAGAGCGTGCGGTCGGTTTGCGTAGCGAGTGACACCATGCGCCCGCGCCGCGTCTCCGGCACGCGTGCGTAGATGTAATGGAGATTGGTCGTCTTGCCCGATCGTCCCGGTCCGTAGTAGACGATTTTGCACGTGATCTCGCGGGTCGTGAAGTTGACCAGGGACACGATTATCTCCCAAACAGCGTGTTGAGGCTGTCCGTCAACTCCCGCTCGAAGTCCGCCGCCAGCACCTGCTTTGGTACCGTCCCCTTGGGACTCGCCGCCTTCAAGTCCGCCGCAAGTTGCTCATAGAATAATTGGACCAGGCCGAGCGATGAAACGTCGAGATCGTAGACGGCGAACACCGCGATGGTGCCGCGGTCGGTCGTGAACGTGGCGAGGAAGAAGCCGGTCTTGGGTCCTTGATGGCTGAGCGCGCCGAACGGCGGCTGCCGGAGCTGACGCGCCAGCTCACCCGTCGATGCGACGATCGCGGCCGCGAGGGCGGCGGCCGACATCACGTCGACTGCCTTCGAAAAGCCCGATTGCGCGAGCACCTGGCCCGATGGCGTGAGCACGAGCACCAGCCGCGCCGACGCTTCACGCACGAAGTCGGTCAGCGGCTGCAGCGTCCAGTTCTCGACGGCGCGCGTCTGCTGGCTCATGCCCCCGCCTCCGCCGCGCGCAGCAACTCCAGGCGCACCAGCCCAATATTCACGTCGGGCTCGGCGACCGCGACGACCAGGAGATTGCCCGACGCTTCGCCGCCCGGCACGACCAGCAGGGCCCCCTGTTCGGCCTGCAGGTGCCAGAACACGCTCGACCCCGTTCCTGCCGCCTCCATGGCGCGACGCAACCGGCCGGCAAGGCTCGCGGCGAGTGCGGCGACAGCGCCGCCCTTGATCCCTTCCATGAGCTGCTCGGCGACGACCAGCCCATCTTCGGCTGAGACGAGCATCGCGCCGCGCACTCCGCGCACCCGCGTGATCAGATCGAGCGCTTTGCTCATTGCTGTTCCAACCAGCGGCGCGCCATCAGTGTCGCGCGCTGTGCGACAATCGCGAGCCGGCCGAGCGGGATGCCGCGATCGCGCACGACGAGCAGCAACGCTTCGGGGGTGGGATGCGCGAGGTGCACGTTGCCGTGCTGCCCTTCCGCCGAGAGGCCGTTCCAGGCGCCGAGACCGAGGAGCTTGGCAGTCCGCGCCGCTTCCTGCGACACACCGGCCAGGTACGCAGCGACGGAGTCGGTGACGTCCTTTCCCCCGCCGTCCTTCAAGGCGCCACCCAACACGCGACCAGCACCGTCGATGAGCAGCAGACCTTCGTTGGCACCTTCGAGACCGGCAAAGACGCGAGCTTCGTCGAGGGCGCTGGTGCCGGCAGTCGCCGAAGGAGCGCCGGCGGATGCCGTAGGGGCGGGAGCCGGTTCTGGCGCAGGCGCGGTGCCGCCGCCGCGGATCATCTCCAACGCCTGATCGATGCTGGGGTCATCGGGCTCGACCCTCTTGGCGGCCGCGAGATGCGCTTCTGCCTGCTCCAGATCTCCGACCTTGAAATAAAGGAAGGCGAGGCCCTTCAGCGCGCCGGTGTGGTGAGGCGCGATGCGCACCGCCATGTCCCACTCGTCGAACGCCTTTTCGTATTCGTGCCTATCCGTCAAGATGCGGGCATAGAGGTCGTGGGCGTCGGCCAGATGCGGATGGCGCTCCAGGCCGTTCGCCGCCACCCGCTGCGCCGCGTCGAGCTGCCCTTTGCGTCGCAGCGCTTCGCCGAGCCGCAGGAAGACAAGGCTCTGCGGATCCTGCGCGAGCTGCGCCGACAGCGCCCGGATGTCATCCATGCGCGAATACCCTGGCCGCCTGCCGCGCGCGATCGACATCGGCGCGCTGTGCTTCCTCTTCAGGACTGCGGCTTGCCAGCCGGTCCCATTGATCCCAGCTCTGCACCGCTTCGCCGAACCGTCCCATCGCGACGAGCGCGAATCCAAGCTGGCGATGCGCCGCCGGCAGCAACGGGTCCAGCCGCAGCGCCCGCCGCAGCTCCTCGGCGGCCGCGGACGCGTTGCCCTGCGCCTGGTGAATGCGTCCCAGCAACAAGTGGATCGTGGCATCGTGCGGCTGCATGCTGCCGGCTTGTTCGGCCGCGGCGCGCGCCGCGTCGAGATCCTTGGACTGCAGCGCCCGCTCCGCCTTGGCGACGAGCTCGGCCAAGAGCTCGGCTAGATCGCCGGCCGCACCTGCCCGGGCGCGGCGTGCGGTGCCAGGATCGACCAGCACGATCACACCGGCACTCTCGAGCCCAAACAGGGTCTTCGCCACCTCGAAGTCCGACCGGCCGAGCTCCGTCGCCAGCCCGCGCACCGAGCGCTCGCCGTCGATCAGCGCCAGGACTTCCCACTCCGGCGGGAGCAGATCGAGCTCGCCACCGCCGCCTTCCGGCGGCGGCGCGAGTGACGGCACGACGCCGACGTGGGGAATGCGGTTCTCGATGCGTGACCACTCGTCGATCCGACGCGCGCCTTCCATCAGCAACGCTTCCACCGGGATCCGGACGGTCAGCTCCGTCGGGACTTTGCTCTCCGTCTGCTCGGCGAAGGAGAAGTATCCTTCGTTCCAACTCATCACTTCGAAGACGACTTCCTCGATCTGAAACCGCACCTGCCGCTCGACCTCGCGCTGCGTAATCACGCCGAGCGCGACGAGAATTTCGCCCAGACGCCGCTTGTCGCCTTGACGCTGCTGCATGTCCCGCGCGCGCTCGAGATCCGCCTCGGTGATTCTGCCCGTGCGCAAGAGCAGCGCCCCCAGCGGATGGGGGTTGGAGCGGATTTCGGCCGAGACGACCACGCCGTTGTCGAAGTAGATCGTCCCCTCGTTGTGGCGGAGCTCCGACGTCACCTGCAATGCTCCGGTCTTCCGGCTCAGGTCGAGGAGCTGGAAGACGTCGTGGATCCCGAGCTCGCGTAGCGGTCCTTCGATGGTCATGCGCTACGCCGCGTCCGAGGTGGAGAAGATGTGCTGCAGATCGATCGCGGTGCGCGCGTGCAGGCGCGCGCGCTGCGCGAAGGGCCCGCCAGGATCGATCCGCGTGACGCGCTCCCAGGCATCCACGGCCTCACCGTAGCGCTGTAGCCGCGCGAGGGTCGCGCCGAGGTAGAACAGCGCCCCGGTATGCTCCGGATCGAATTTGAGCGCGCGCCGGAACGCCTCGAGCGCCTCAGCGCCGCGCTTGTCGTCGAGCAGCGTGCGACCCAGCAGCAGCAGCGCATCCAGGTCGTACGGGTCCTGCTCCAACATTTCGGCCAGCCGCACGACGGCAGCGCGCAAGCTCCCCATGCGACGCAGTAAGTCGCCCAAGGCCAGCGCCGCTTCGTGGAATGTCGGCAGCGCATCCAGCGCCGCTTCATACGCCCGCTGTGCGTCTATCCAGGCTTCATCATGCTCATGCAAGCGGCCCAGCTCGAGCCACACCTGCACGAATCCCTGGTCCAAGTCGAGCGCGGCACGGTACGCCGCGCGTGCGCCTTGGTTGTCGCCGACTTTGAGAGCGATGTCGCCCTGCAGCTTGTGCAAATCGGCACGCGCCGGCGCACGCGTCTGGGCCTGACGCAGCGCCGTCAATGCTCCCGCGGCATCGCCGGTGGCGGCTCGCGCCTTGGCGGCCGCGACCAGCACCTCGACATCCTCAGGCGCCTTGACGACCAGGTCTTCCGCGATCGGCAACGCCTCGGCTCCGCGGTGCAGGGCGAGCAGACTCTTCACCTCGCCGAGCGCGGCGGCGGCGTTCGCCGCGTCCAGCGTGCGCGCTTCGCGGTAGCGCTCCAATGCTTCACCATGGAGCCCGCGGCGCGCGTAGATTTCGCCGATCAGCGTGCCGGCTTGCCCCTTGTCCGCGCCGCGCTGCACCGCGCGCATCGCCTCCGCGACCGCGAGGTCCATCATTCCCTTGCTCACATAATCACGCGCCAGCGCGAGCGGATCGTCCGCTTTCTTGGCCAGACCGGCGGGAGCGGCCTGTGGGGCCGACGCTGCCGGTTGCAGGTCGCGGAAGATGTTGTCGAGCAGGCGCTGATCGAACGCGAACTCCCCGGCGAGGTTCTCCGCCGCGACGTCGGCCGAGATCTCGGGGACGATCCCGATCGCGACGGTCTCATACTGGAGATCGATCGCCAGCGCGAACTTCTGCGACACGTAGTAGGGGTCGAGCTCGAGCGCGCGCTTGGTGGCGCGTAGCGCGCCGTCGTAATCACCCAGATTCGACAGTGTGAAGCTGAGATTGTAGTGCGCACCGGCATTCTGTGGATCGGATTCCACCGCGCGCACAAACGCATTCCGCGCATCCACAAACCGCTTGAGCTCCACCAGCACGAGGCCTACGCCGTTCCACGCCGGGGCGGAGTTGGACTGCTCGGCCAGCACCTGGCGATACGCTTCGAGCGCGAGCTGAAAGCGCCGCAGGTGCGTCAGCAGCAACGCGAGGTTCAGCCGCGCGCCAACGAACTGCGGGGAGAGCTGCAGCGCCTTGCGGAATGCCTCGATGGCCTCGTCCGTGTTGCCTTGATGCGCGAGCACCACACCGACGTTGTTCCACGCGAGCGCGTAGCGTGGGTCCACCTCCGTCGCCTGGCGGTACGAGGTCAGCGCCTCGGCGGTCCGGCCGGCCTGATGTAGCACCACGCCGCGCTCATTCCACAGCTTCGGCGATTCCGGGACTTCGTGGATCAACGATTCGTAGAGCTCCAACGCGTCCGGGAAATCGCGCTTGAGGAGATGGACCTCGGCCATCGCCTGCCGAACGAGGCGCCGGTCTTCGCCGCGCTCGATCGCGAGCCGGTACTCGCGCAACGCCTCCGTGTAGTAGCCCTTCTGCCGGAACGCGAGACCCAGGTTGTAGTGGGCCAGCTCGCTGCCTTCGGCGACCTCGGGCGGGGGCTGCTCGCGGAGGCGATGCTCAGCCGACTGGCGCTCGGCGCGATAGCGCTCGAGCGAGAGGTTGGTTTGCGCGCGGGCGAGCGGCGGATTGAGTTGAATCGCGCGCTTCGAGGCGGCGCGCGCGTCCTGGTGCCGGCCCATGTCGCCCAGGACGAACGCCATCAGATAATGCGCGTTGGCATTGTCAGGGTTGAGCGCGACCGCGCGCTCCAGCGCGGTGAGCGCCGGCTCGTTCAGCCCGCGATTGTAGTAGACCTCGCCGAGGTAGAACTGCACGACGGACGAATCCGGCTCTTGCTCGACCGCGCGCACAAACCACTCCGTCGCAACCTCCAGACGGCCGCGCGATTTCTCGGCGAGCCCCAGCTGGATGATGGCGGCGACATCGTTCGGCTTGTGGGCGAGCAGCTCCTCGAACTCCGCGACCGCCTCCTCGAATGCGCCGAGGATCGCGTAGGTGCGGCCCAGCTCCCAGCGCGCGTCCCGTTCGTCGGGTGCGCCGCGCAACCGCTCCTGCAGCTCCGCGACGCGGTGGTCGTAATAGCCGGTATTGTGGTAGGCGATCTCGAGGTTGCGTTGCGCGACCTGCATGCGCGGGTCCAGCTCAAGGGCGCGCGTGAACTGCTCAATGGCCTCGGGGACGAGCCCCTTCTGATAGTAGAGGACCCCGAGATTGTTGTGCGCGCCGGCATCGGACGGATCGATCCGGCGCGCGAACGAGCGAAGGACCGCGAGGTCGCGCTCGGAAACCGGACGGGGGGGCGATGGAGAAGCCGGGGCGGGCGCTGTGGGCGAACCCGAGGAGGGCGTCGCGTGAGGCGCCGTCACCGTTCAGCTCAACCGGATGGCGTCGAAAATCGCTTTGAGGGACGCCAGGTCGGGCAACAGCAGGAAGTGACCGCGCAACCCGTCCCGCGCATCGATATTGAATTCCGTCTCGACGCAAAACACGAAGTCGCGGTCGTGCCCGAAGTTCAAATACGTCGTCGTCAGGACAGCGGCCGAGAGATCCACGACCAGGCTGGGCACCGAAGGCAGCAGCAACATCCCCATGAATTCCGACAGCGCGTTCATGTAGGCGCCGGAAAGGATGTTGCCCGCTTCCTTGAGGCACGATTGCTCGAGCGTTTCGAACGTCTTCGTCGTGCCGAGCGGCCGCTTGAGCAGCATGTCGCATAACTGCCGCCCGACCGTCTCTGGAAACAGCAGCAGGGTGCGGCCCGTGAGGTCGCCGAGCATGTGCATGAGAACCGCGGTGACCACTTCCTGCGGATCTCCGATCAGCCCCGAGACCTCTTCCAGCCTCGCGATGTTGATCCGGGGCACGGAAATCATGATGCGCCGGTGCGTGAGCTGCGACAACGCCGTCGCGGCGTGGCCCGCACCGATGTTGGCCACTTCCTTGAGCGCGTCGAGCTGCAGCGCTTTCAGATCACGGACGTCTTCCATGAGTCTCCTAGACCAGTCCAGCGGCGTCGAGAATCAGAGCGGGCACGCCATCGCCCATGATGGTGGCTCCACTGAACACCGGCAATGTACCCTCGGGGGCGTCGAATCCCTTCACGACGATCTCCTGCTGGCTCAGCATGCCGTCCACGACGATGCCGGCCCGGCGCTCACCCATCTCGAGAACAATCACGGGTCGCCGGGGAGGCGGCGCGGGTGCGCCACCATTCGTGCCGAGCAGCTTGCGCAGATCGATGAGCGGCACCACGCGATCACGCAATACGATCGCGTCGCGTCCTTCCATCGTGGTGGTCGGCGTCGTGCCGTACTCGACCGTCTCGGCGACATAGGTGAGCGGCAGCGCATAGCGCTCCTGCCCCACCGCCGCGATCAAGGCGCGGACGATCGCGAGCGTGACCGGCAGCCGGAGCACGAACGCGGTGCCCTTCCCCGGTTCCGTGCGGATTTCGATCGATCCGCCGAGCGCGCGGATGCGCGTCATGGCGACATCGATACCGACGCCTCGACCGGACACGCTCGTGACGGACTCCGCCGTCGAGAACCCGGGCCGCGCCAGCACGCGCAGCAGCTGGTCATCGGACAGCGAATCGACCTTCGGACCGACGATGCCTTCGCGCTTCGCCTTCGCGAGGATCTTCACGCGATCGATGCCGCGGCCATCGTCCGAAATACTGATCGCCACGCTGGATCGCTCGCGTACCGCCGCCAGGACGACCTCGCCCTCGGGGTTCTTCTTGCGCCGCTTCCGCTCGGCGGGCGGCTCGATGCCGTGATCGACGGCGTTGCGCAACAGATGCATGAGCGGATCGCCGAGCTCGTCGAGGATTTCGCGATCGAGCTCGATCTCCTTCCCCTCGACCCGAAATGAGACCTGCTTGCCGAGCTGACGCGCGACGTCGCGCACCAGCCGGGGGAAACGGTCGAATACCTGCCACACCGGCGTCATGCGCGCCTGGATGATTTCGTTTTGCAGATCGGCGGAGAGCCGCGAGATCTGAATCGCGACTTCGTCGATCTCAGGATCACCGCCTCGACCGATCCAGCGGGCTGCGAGCTCGTTCAGGCGGCCGCGCTCGGTGACGAGCTCACCGATCAAGTCCATGAGCGTGTCGAGGCGGCGCAGGTCGACGCGGATGTGCCGGCTGCGTCCGGCGCCGCCCGCGCCCGCGCCGCCCGCCCCACCGACCTCTGCCGCGCCGAGCGGACCCTCGTCCACCGCGCTACCCACCGTGACGTGCTCGACGTCCCCAACGGACCGAATCGCCGCCTCGATATCGGCCGGCGAAGCAGCCGTGTCGAGCTCGAGGACGAAATGCCCATCGAAATCGTCCGACTCAAACGTGGTGGCAGGCGGCTGCACCCGGACGACCGAACCCAGGCCTTGGGCCTTGCGCAGCGCCAGCATCGCGCGGCCACCTTTGAGCGGCGCTTCGGGGCGAATCTGCACGCTGATGAGCCTCCCAGAGCCAGCCGGGGCCGCGATGGCATCGGCGGCGGGAGGCGGCGATGGGGCGGCGGATGCGGAGACGGGCTGCTTGACCGACACCCCATCGATGGCGGCAAGCACGCCGGCGAGATCGGCTTCGCGCTCACGTCCCGCGACAGCGAGTCCGACGGCTTTCTCGAGCGCATCGGTGGCGCGAAACAGCAGCTGGATGATCTCGTCGCTGGGCGCCTTGCCGCCGCGCCGGAGGTGGTCGAGCAGGTTCTCCATGCGATGCGCGAGGTCGGCGACGCGGCCGTAACCCATCGTGGCCGCCATGCCCTTGATCGTATGGACGGCGCGAAACAGCCCGCCGACGGGCTCCAGCGCGGCAGGGTTCCGCTCCCACTCGAGCAACAGCTGATTGCAGGCGCTCAAGTGCTCGCGGCTCTCGGCCAGGAACAGCTCGGCGTACTGCGACAGATCCATGGGCTAGCCGAGCACGCGCTGGACGGCTTCGAGAACGCGAGAGGGTTGGAACGGCTTTACGACGAAGTCTTTGGCGCCGGCCTGAATCGCCTCGACGACCAGCGCTTGCTGGCCCATCGCGCTGCACATCAGGATCTTCGCGTCGGGATCCTGCTTCACGATCTCGCGGACGGCGTCGATCCCACCCATGTCGGGCATCACGATGTCCATCGTGACGAGGTCGGGCTTGAGCTGACGATACTTCTCGACGGCCTGCGTGCCGGTCTCCGCTTCGCCGACGACCTCGAATCCTGCTTGCGCCAGGATGTCGGTGATCATCGTACGCATGAAGATGGCATCGTCACAGACGAGAACCGTATGGCTCACAGCTCGCTCCTTAAGTAGTCAGAATCGGCCCCAACAGCGCGGCGACGTCCAGCAGGATAAACAGCTCGCCGTGTCGCCGTCCCACCGCTCGGACAAGAGTCGGGTCGACGCCGGGCAGACCCTTACCATCCTCCAGCGTCGCCTCGGTGACGGCCAGGACGTCCAGCACCTCGTCCACCGTAAAACCAATCAGCTTTCTGCCGGCTCCTGCTGCCTCCTTCGACCCGTTTCCCGGTGCGACCTCGAGGAGGAGCGTCGAACCGGCGTCTTCAGACGATGCTGGCTGGGAGGTCTCGGTAGGGGCAAGCGCACGCAGCCCTTCCACGACCGTCACCAGTGTGCCGCGGACATTCACGAGCCCCGCCACGACCGGGGGCGCGCCCGGGATACGCGTCGTTGGGAGGCGCGGGAGTATCTCCCGCACTTGATCCACCTCGGCTGCGCACGCCAGTGTCCCGACGCGGAACACCAAGAGGCGAGCGGAAACGAGGCTTCCGTCAGTCATCGGATGCGAAGAAGCCAAGATACTGCAAGGGGTTAACCTGAGCAAGCAAATTCGCGTCGCCGGCCGCTTCGGCGAGCGCGGGACGCAAGTCTTCGGGCCATTCTGACGTGAGGCGCAGCGCCTCGCCCGTCACCGGATGCGCAAATGAGAGCGCGGCGGCGTGCAGGAGCTGCCGCGGCGCGAGCGCCTCGAGCCGCTCGGCTTCGACCCGCGCCGATGGCGTGACGCGCCGGCTCCCCCCAAACGTGTACTCGCGGTCGCCGACGATCGGACAGCCCACGTGCGCCAGGTGGACGCGAATCTGATGGGTCCGGCCCGTGCCGAGTCGGACGCGCAACAGGTCGGCGTGCGCGAACCGCGCGACCACGGTCGCGTGCGTCACGGCGTGCCTGCCGCCCTCTGCGACCGTCATGCGCTTGCGCTCTTTTGGATGCCGGGCAATCGGAGCTTCGATGTCGACCGGACTCTTACGCAGATGGCCCCACACGAGCGCGGCGTACACGCGGTTGACTTCGCGCCGCTCGATCGCGCCCGCGAGCCGCCGGTGCGCGAGATCGCTTTTGGCGACGACGAGCAAGCCCGATGTGTCGCGATCGAGCCGATGGACGATGCCCGGACGACCCTCGCTCGACCCGCTCGACAATTCGGTGCCGCGCCCCACGAGCACGTTGACGAGCGTGTCGTTCCAGTGGCCCGGTCCCGGATGCACCACCAGCCCGGCAGGCTTGTCGAGCACGGCAAGGTGCTCGTCTTCGTAGACGAAATTCAAAACGGTGTGCGAAGGCGCGTAGCTGCGCGGGGGGTGCTCGTCAGGGATCGCGACGGTCACCTCCGTCCCCGGCTCGAGCACGGCGGACGCGCGCAGCGCCTTCCCGCGAGCGGTCACGCGCTTGTCGGCGATGAGGCGTCCTGCTTGGGTACGAGAAAAAGCGAGCTGGTCGGCGAGAAAACGATCGAGGCGTTCGGTCGTGCGAACAACACAAAACGTGATGTTCAAGGTTCGGCGGCGCTCGCCTCCTTCGCCCGTTGCTGCGCGCGGCCTTCCTGCCAGAGCGAGAGACCGAGCGCGATCGCACCGATCGTGATCGCCGAATCGGCGACGTTGAACGTGGGCCAGCGCCAGGCCCCCACGCCCACGTCGACGAAGTCGACGACGCCCTGCGCGCTGCGGATGCGGTCGATCAGATTGCCCACCGCGCCTCCGCACACCAGGGCGAGCGCCATCAGCCGGAACCGGTCACCAGGGCGCGTGCCCCGCACCAGGGACGCGAGCACGAACAGCGCGATGACGGCGAGGCCGAGGAAGATCCAGCGGGAGTTCTCGCCGACGTGCAGACCGAAGGCGGCGCCTTCGTTGTAGACGAGGCGAAACTGCACGGCATCGCCGATCACCGACAGCGGCAGGCGCCGCGCCAGGAATGACTCGGCGATCAGCTTGGTGACAAAATCGGAAGCGACCACGGCGACGGTCGTTCCCCAGAACAGCCGGCGCTCAGCGGCGCTTACCATCTTCCTCTTTCGCCTTGCACTTGATGCAGAGCCGTGCGTGGGGGAGTGCGTCGAGACGGTCGAACCCGATCATCTCGCCGCACTGCTCGCAGCGGCCAAATTTTTCCGGCGCCTTGTACAGCCGGCGCAGCGCCTCGTTCACGTGCCAGAGGTAGCGGCCTTCCTGCGACGCGAACAAGAACGCCTTCTCGCGTTCCATGGCATCGGTGCCCTGATCGGCCATATGAAAGGAGTAACTAGACAGGTCGCCGTCGGAGGCCTGGAGGCTCGAGTTGAACGATTCGCCGTAGTGCCCCAGCTCTTTGATGACGCGAGCGCGCTCTTCGAGCAGCCGCTTCTCGAGATGGGTCAACTGCTTCTTGTTGAGGCCGGCTGGAGCCTTGGCCTTCGCCTTGGTCGACTTAGTCGGCATTATCGGGTTCCGCCCTTTCTTCCGTCGTGGCGGCGGAGCGCAATCGTGGTCCGCCGTCCCTCGATGTCTACGTCACGCTGCAAGTCGGGCTCGTCGAGCGCGGTACCGAACACCATCCGCCGCGCGAGCGTCTCGCCTTCGACGAACCCCTGGAACGCGCGAGTCGCGGCGACCACATCCTCGGCGCCCGTGATGCTCAATTCGATTCGCGTCGTGTATTCGTAACCCGCCTCTTTGCGGAGGCGTTGCACGCGATTCACCACCTCGCGCGCCAATCCTTCCTGGACCAGATCGTCGCTCAACGCGGGATCGAGTGCGACGACGTACGGCCCGTCGGCCTGGACCAACCATTCGCTCGCGACTTCGCGCGTGACGGTCACGTCCTCCGGCCGAAACTCCCACTCGCCCTCGCGCACGGTGCCGCCCTGCTCCAGCGCTTGCAACTTGGTTGCGTCCAGCTGCGCAACTGCCGCGGCAGCGGCCGGCGTGTCCTTCCCGTAGCGTTTTCCGAGGGTCCGAAAGTTCGCTTTCCCTCGGAGCCGCACCAGATCGTGATCGGACGCGACCACCTGGACGCTCTTTACGTTGACTTCGGCAGCCAAGATATCTAACAGGTCGGACAAGGCCGGGCCCTGAGCCGCCGCCGGGACGGCCAACTGCATCCGGGCCAGGGGCTGCCGCACCCGGAGGTTCCGCGATTCCCGCGCCGCCCGGGCCAAAGAGGCCAGTCGCCGGACGGTATCCATGGCGGACAGCAGCTCCGGCTCGCGGTGACCCCGGTCGGCCGGGAACGGCGCCAGGTGCACCGACGTACCCGTCAGGGCGCGGTGCACCCAATCGGAGATAAAGGGAGCCGCAGGCGCGAGCAGACGCACGGCCGCTACCATGGCTTCGTGCAATGTCTCGAGCGCGACCGGGTCAGTAGCCCGGTCTGGCGCCCAGAACCTGGGACGGTTGCGCCGGATGTACCAGCGGGAGAGGTCTTCGCCGACGAAGTCCATGATCGCGCGTACACCCGCGGTGACGTCATACGCCGACCATGCGGCCCGCACGGCCGTAACCACCTCGTCCAGCCGCGCGAGTAACCAGCGGTCGGCGGCCGGGCGCTCACTCGCCGGTGTCGCATCTGCTTCCGCGGGCGGGTTCCAGTCCTGCGCATAGCGGCGAAAGAAATCGTAGGTCGAGCGCAGCGTGTTCAGAAATCCGCCGGCCACTTCCGGGATCTGTCGCTCGTCGAACCGCTTCGGCAACCACACCTGGCTCTGGCCGAGCAGATAGAGTCGCACCGCGTCGGCGCCGTGCTCACCGATCACCTTCCACGGATCGACCACGTTGCCGCGGCTCTTCGACATCTTCTGCCCCTGCACGTCGAGCACGTGCTCGTTCACGATCACGTGCTTGTAGACGGGGGCATCGAACGCGGCGACGCCGATCGCCAGCAGGGAGTAAAACCAGCCGCGCGTCTGATCCACGCCTTCGCAGATGTAGTCCGCGGGAAAGTGCGCCTTGAAGTCGGCCTGGTGGTCGAACGGATAATGCCACTGCGCGTACGGCATCGAGCCCGAGTCGAACCAGGCGTCGATCACTTCCGCGACGCGGCGCATCGTGCCGCTGCAGTCGCGGCACTTCCAGGTGTAGGAGTCGATGTACGGTTTGTGCGGATCGAAATCGCCGGGCAGCTTCTTGCCCCAGCGCTGCGCCAACTCATCGTAGGAGCCGATCACTTCGCGGTGTTCGCGATCGACGTCGCACTCCCAGACATTGAGTGGCGTGCCCCAGTAGCGGTCGCGCGACAGCGCCCAGTCGACGTTGTTCTCGAGCCACTCGCCGAAGCGCCCCGTGCCGACCTCGGGTGGATGCCAATCGACCTCGGCATTGACCTCGAGCATCCGATTTTTTACGGCCGTCGTGCGCACGAACCAGGAGCTGCGGGCGTAGTAGATCAACGGCGAGTCGCAGCGCCAGCAATGCGGATAGCTGTGCGAGTAGGGCTTGGTCTCGAGCCAGCGCCCCTCGTGCTTGAGGCGCTCGATGATCACCCGGTTCGTTTCCTTGTCGGTGACGAGCTTGCCTTCGAT
The DNA here is from genome assembly GCA_036558345.1 of Gemmatimonadales bacterium. Taxonomy (GTDB): domain Bacteria; phylum Gemmatimonadota; class Gemmatimonadetes; order Gemmatimonadales; family GWC2-71-9; genus 20CM-2-65-7. The sequence goes on from DATBFV010000125.1 coordinate 47,449, forward strand.
CTCGGGCCAGCTCGTGCCGCGGAAGGAGCCGTCGGGCGCGACCGGGTTCACAAAGGCGAGTCCATTTTGCTGGCCCACCTGGTAGTCATCGGCACCGAATGCGGGAGCCATGTGGACGAGCCCGGTGCCCTCGTCAGCGCTGACGAAGGACCCCGCGACGACCACCGCGCGCTGACCTTCCGGCGGCAGCGGGACGATGTCGAGCGGGCGCGCGTACTTCTTGCCGATCAGCTCTCGGCCCGCGAGCGTCTTGACGCGCTCGCCCTCGATGAGCGGCTTTCCGTGCAGATGGACGTCGCCGGCGCGCGCCACCGCGACGATATAGTTCGTCCTCTTGCCGTCCTCATTGGGCAACGCGTATTCGCCGTACTCGAGGTCGGGATCCACTGCCACCGCGACGTTCGACACCAGCGTCCAGGGCGTCGTCGTCCAGATCACCAGCTCGCGCGGCGTGTCGCCTTTTCTGCCCAGCAGCGGGAACGTGACGTAGACCGAGTTGGTCTGCACGGTCTCGTAACCTTGCGCCACTTCATGCGACGACAACGCCGTGCCGCAGCGCGGGCAGTACGGCAGCACCTTGTGACCGCGGAACAGCAGCGTCTTCTCGTACAACCGCTTCAGCAGCCACCACACCGTCTCGATGTAGTTGTTGCTGTAGGTGATGTAGGGATGCTCGTAGTCGAGCCAGTACGCGATGCGGTCCGACAGCGCTTCCCAATCGGTCTTGTACCTGAACACACTCTCGCGGCAGAGCTTGTTGAAGCGCTCGACACCGTACGCTTCGATCTCTCGCTTCCCGGAAATGTTGAGGGCCTTCTCGACCTCGATTTCGACGGGCAGGCCGTGCGTATCCCACCCCGCGATGCGCGTGACGGCCTGCCCCAACATCGCATGGTAGCGGCAGACCAGGTCCTTCAGCGTGCGGGAGAAGACGTGATGGATACCGGGCCGGCCGTTCGCCGTCGGCGGGCCCTCAAAGAAGATGAAAGGCGGACCGTAGCGTGTGGCTTCGCTGACGCGCGTGAACAGCCGCTCGTGTTTCCACGTCGCGAGCAGGTGTTTCTCCAGCTCGTCGATCGACTGCGTCAGGTCCGAGGGCGGATACGGCATTACGCCAGGCGCTCCAGGACGCCGCGCACCACGGTCGCGAGCTTCGGTTCGGCGCCGCGTGCCACCGCGATGATCTTTTCCACGGACGTCGGCTCGAGCGCATCGGGCAGGCAGTTGTCGGTGATGATGGAAAGGCCGAGCACGCGCATGCCCTGATGAACCGCGGTGATCACCTCGGGTACGGTGCTCATGCCGACGAGATCGGCACCCATCGCGCGGAGCATCCGGTATTCAGCGCGCGTCTCGAGGTTGGGACCGGGCACAGCGACATAGACGCCTTCGCGCAAGACGATCTTGTGCTCGACCGCCACTTCGCGCGCAAGTTGTCGCAGCGCGGGGTCGTAGGCCGCCGACATGTCGGGAAAGCGTGGGCCTTCGGCATCGACGTTCGGGCCAACCAGGGGATTGTCCCCGAGCAGGTTGATGTGGTCGGAGAGCAGCACGAGATCGCCCGTCGACCAGAGCGGATGCATGCCACCCGAAACATTGGAGACGATCAGCGTCTTTGCGCCGAGTGCGCGCAGCACGCGCACGGGGAATGTGGCCTGCTGCAACGTGTACCCCTCGTACCGGTGAAACCGACCCTGCATGATCGCGACTTGGCGCTTGCCAATGGTCCCGAACAAGAGGCGTCCCGCGTGGGTCTCGACCGTTGGAGTCGGGAATCCGGGGATCTCGGGGTACTGAATGGTCGCTTCGGCCTTCAATTCGTCGGCGAGCGCACCGAGTCCCGTTCCCAGAATCACGGCGACCTCTGGAACGATTGCGGTCCGCGACTTGATGGCGCGGACCGCCTCGGCGACGGAGACCCCGGCGCTCATTTCTGTCCGTCGAGAGCGCGCAGCTCCCCTAGATGCCGCTCGAGCAGGGCCCGGAACCCGCCGACATATTGCTGGAACTGGCGTTCGGTTTCGGCCATGCGCGCCTGCACCGCGCTGGCTTGCGCTTCCGCCTCACGCACAATCGCCTGTCCCTCTCGTTCCGCAGACGCACGCGTCTCCTGGCGCAGCTGTTGCGCGGCGACGAGAGCCTCGTTCATCGCCTTCTCGCGATCGCGAAATACCCGGAGCTGCTCGGTCAGCGCAGCGACGCGCTCCTCGAGCACCTGACGATCGCGGATCGCGCGCTCCAGCGCATCCGCCACGCGCATGCGAAAATCGTCGACCCCGAGCGTATCGTAGCCGCGCAGGTTCTTGCGGAACTCCTGTTTGCGGATATCGAGCGGGGTGAGGGTGAAAGCGGCGTCGGTCACACTTTCTCCTCCCTCGGACCGAACAGGGCGGTACCCAACCGGATCACCGTTGCTCCCTCCGCGACCGCTGATGCGTAGTCGCCGGACATCCCCATCGAGAGGGTCTGCAGCCATAGTCCTTCCTCCTCCTTGAGCCTATCGCGCAAGACGCGCAGGTCCCGGAATGTCCGGCGCTGCACGGCTTCATCGTCGGTAAATGGAGCCAACGTCATCAAGCCTTCCAGGCGCAGATGCTGGAGCGCGGCGATCTGTCGCGCGAGCGCCGGTGCGTCTTCCGGCGCGCAACCGCTTTTCTGTTCTTCCCCAGCCACATTCACTTGGAGCAGCACCCGCTGCGGCGCCGTGGATCTGCGGTCGAGCTCTTGGGCCAGCTCGAGCGAGTCGAGCGAGTGAATTAACTCGAACCGTCCGGGCACGAGCCTTGCCTTGTTGCGCTGTAAGTGGCCGATCAGGTGCCAACGCACTCGTGGCTCCCCGCTCCCCGCTCCCAGCTCCTCCTGCTTTTTCAGCGCCTCCTGCACGCGGTTCTCACCGATGTCAGCGATCCCGGCGTCGAGCGCCGCGCGGATCGCGTCCGTCCCAAATCCTTTCGTGACGGCGACAATGGTGACCGGTTGCGCTGCCAGCCGCGCGACCACGGCCCTCACCTGCGCCAAACGCTCGGGGAGAGCCGCGAAACTCATAACCTGTGAATATAGAGACTAAGTAAACTACCGGCGAAACAGGCCCTGGACGCCTTCTGTTTGGAGGCGGCGGAGGATGTTGGCAAGCGCCGGGCTGGGATTCAAATGGTAGGCGCGACGGAAATAGTCCGAGGCCTGCCGTTGGTCGCCGCGCACCGCGGCCGCATTGCCCAGCTCGAGGAACGGCACCGCGAATGAATTCGCTACCTGCTGCGCCGCCGGCTCGAGCTCGAGTGAGTCGGGAGTCCTGAACATCTTGCCCCACTGAAACACCGAGTCTACCAGCAGTCTCGTGCGGCTCGAGTCCACCATCGGCCCCTGAACGCCGTGGATGTAGCGGCGCGTCGTGTCGGCGCCGGGTGCGACCTTGAACACGAGTCCCTGAAACACGAGCTGCGGATCGAGGCCCAGCCACGAGCCACGCCCGGACGACACGCCGAACGTCACCGGCCGATGATTCGGGAGATTCAGGGCGATCGTGTAGAGAATGACCTGATCCGCCGTCCTGAGCACCTGTCCCTTCCGCACGGCCAGCTCGAACGTCCCGGCGCGGAAGACCCCGTCGTCGCGCAGCTGGACGGGCCGCATACCGCGGATGTCCTGCTCGGAAAGCGGCAGCGGTGATCCCGCGGGCGGCGGCGGCGGCGCCATCGTGCGATACAGCGGGGGAGCGCGCGACGGATCGAACGGCCGTGTCGGCCGTTGCGCGAGCTGGCGTAAGTACCAATCGAGATTCGCGAGCGACAGGTTGATGAGCGTAACGTCCTGGCGCACGCCCTCCACTTCCTGGAGGTACCAGACCGGAAACGTGTCGTTGTCGCCGAATCCGAACAGCACGCCGTACGGCTCGACCGACTGCAAGAGGTTGTAGGCGAAATCGCGCGCGGCCGTCGCATCGGCGCCGTGGCGACGCGAGGCAGCCATGAAGTTGGCGCCGAACGGTAGCAGCGTGAGGGCGAGTCCTCCGGCGATTCCGACTGCGGCGCGTCGCTGCGCCGCGAACCATGCCACGAGGCGCGCGACCGCCAGCGCGGCGAACACTCCCCAGGTCTGGAAGCTCACCGCATAGAAGTAGTCACGCTCGCGTACCTCGTGCTGCTCCATGGAAGCATAGCGATCCCAGTACAGCGAGAACCCCGCCTTGAAGTTCATGTACAGCACGAGTCCCACACCCGTGACGAGCCACAGCACGCCGAGCAGCCAGGCGAGGCCGACGTCGCGGCGGCGCGCGACGTCGAACCCCACGGTGCCGAGGGACACGAAGACGAGCGCGACGGCTACCATTGGTATCGCCGGCAGCGTGCGCGCCCATTGCCAGGAACAGTACTGGAAGAAATTGACGAACTGCTGCCAAAAGACCGCGAACGTCCGGACCCCGCCTGGGACCATCGGATTCTCAAACAGCCCGCGGCTGCCGAACTGTTCGCGCCGGATGACGGCGAGCAGGTTGGTCCAGTTGTCCGGCGCCGCTTCATTGAGGAGCGGCTCGAGTCCGGAACGAATGTAGAGAAAGGCGTAGATCGAAATGCCGGCCACGGCGATGACGGACGCGAGAATCGGAAACGCCACCGAGCCGCTCGCGAAGCAAAACACCGCTGAGGCGAGCAGCAGCGCGACGCCGACGATCAGCAGCTTGGTGCTGCCAAGCCCCACGGCGATCAGCACGATCCACAGCGTGGTCACCACGGCCCACTCGGCCCATTCCATCCGCCGCTCGGACGTCCCCGCGGCCCGCGCGGTGCGGAGCGTCTGCGCGATGAACACCGAGACCGCCGGCCCGGCGAGCAGCGCGAGCAGGTGGTTTCCGATCGACAACGCCGCGATGTACACGACCAGCAGCAGCAAATGGACGGCGCGCGCGTCTCCGCTCGTCCGGAGGTCGCGCCAGCGCACGACGAGCCACGCCATCGCGGCGATGCTGAACGTCGCGACGGTGTAGACCTCGGTCTCATTGCTGTTTTGCCAGTGCGTGAACACAAAGGCCGACAGGAACGCCGCGGCGGCCGCGCCACCGGTGCGGAGCCAAGCCGTCTCACCGGCGAGGAGCCGGTGTGCGACGAGGAAATAGCACCCGGCGCCCGCGGCCGAGAAGCAGGCGCTCATGAAGTTCAAGCGCCACGCGTAGCCGCCGATCCGCAGCGCGCCGGCCCAGACGTGGCCGAGCAGGACAAAGAGCGGGGTGCCGGGTGGATGCGGGATGCCGAGCACTTTTGAGGCGGTGATGAATTCGCCGGCGTCCCACAGCGTGACGGTGGGCGCCAACGTGATCACATAGCCGATGAGCACGAGGAAGGCGACAACCGCCGCCTCCCGATACGCGGGTTTAGGTGGCAGGCTGTGTCACCCGCTCGCCGCCCTCGAGATGCGAGACCGCACCCGACAGCAGGTCGCGCACCTGCTGCGGCGTCAGATGGCGGTAGAGCAGTCCATGACTCGCGACCGAGATCGTGGACGTTTCTTCCGACACGACGAGCACCGTCGCGTCGGTTTCTTCCGACAGTCCGAGTGCCGCGCGGTGGCGCGTGCCGAGCGATTTGTCGGCGACTTTGAACTGCGTCAGTGGCAGCACGCAGCCGGCGCCGATGATCTGGTCGCCGCGAATCAGAATCGCGCCGTCATGCAGCGGTGAATAGGGCGTGAAGATCGTGGTCAGGAGGTCGGCCGAGACCTTGGCCTCCATCGGGACGCCGGTGGTGATGAATTCTTCGAGTCCGATGTCGCCCTCGACCGCGATGATGGCGCCGGTCCCGGCGCGCGACAGCCGATCCAGCGCCTCCGCGATCTCCTCCGCCACGGACTGCCGATCGCCGCGCGAGAACGCGCGCATAAAGCGGGACTGGCCCAGTCGCGCGAGCGCGTTGCGCAGCTCGGGCTGGAACACGACGACCGCGGCAAACGCGCCGTAGGTGAACACGACGCCCAGCAGCGTGCTGATCATCGTGAACTTCGCGAACACGGCCACAAAGTAGGTCAGCGAGAGAATCACGAGACCAATCACGATTTGCAGCGCGCGGGTGCCGACGAGAAACAGCAGGAAACGGTAGATGACGAACGACACCAGCAGGATCTCGAAGAGATCCGGCCAGAGCCGCGGGGTCAGGAACTTAAAGGCATCTACGTTCACGGTGGATTTGTCGTCGCGCTCGCCAGTGCCAGGGCCTCATGCGTCAATCGGACATCGTGCACCCGGAAAGCCCGAGCGCCTCGCTCCCACGCGAGGGCGCAGGCAACGGCCGTCGCGCGATCGCGATCTTCGAGCGGCCGGCCCGTGGCCGCGCCCAGAAACCGCTTCCGCGACAGGCCGACGGCTACAGGATAGCCGACGGCCACGATCGATGCCAGTTCGTCGAGCAACCGGAGGTTCTGCGTGGCCGTTTTGGCGAAGCCGAATCCGGGATCCACGACGATCCGCTCGCGCGCGATGCCCTCTCGTTCGGCCTTTGCCGCTCCGGCCGCCAGTTCCGCGGACACGTCGACCGCCACGTGATCGTATTTCGCCAGCTCATCCATCGTCTCCGGCGTGCCCCGCATGTGCATCAGGATGACGCCGGCCTGGGCGTCGCGAATCACGCCCGTCAGGGCCGGATCGAATCGCAGTCCGGAGACGTCGTTGATGACTGCCGCGCCGGCATCCAGCGCCGCGCGCGCGACATCGGCTTTCCGGGTGTCGACGGAAATGGGCCCGATGCCGCGCTTGACGAGCCCGGCGATGACCGGGACGACGCGAGCGATCTCGTCCTTGGTTGCAACGGGCGCGGCACCTGGACGTGTGGATTCACCACCGACGTCCAGGAGCCGACTGCCATCAGCCATCAGCTGTTCGCCGTGGCTGATGGCGGCCTCGACGGATGGCAGACGGCCTCCATCCGAGAAGGAATCCGGTGTCACATTCACGATGCCGATGATGACCGGCTTGTCGAGCGCGACGTCCCCGCCCCGAATCGCCCAGCGCCGCGCCGGTTCCGCGCGCGCGGCGAGCAGCCGGCCGAGTGACGGCGCGAGTCGCGCGAGCTCAGCCGGGGTCCGGTCATAGCGCGCGAGCGGCGCAATCCGACTCGCCGCGCCCGCCACGAGGGCCCAGCCGGTGCCGGTGAGCACGTCGGCGCCCGACTTCGTGCCCCAGTGTACGAGCGCCTCGCGCTCGTCTTCGGTGATCTCTTCGATGAGGACGACCAGCGGCTGGATGCCGGTCGCCGCGAACCAGGCAGGCTGGGCCTCCCAGCCGCGAGCCGCGAGCGCCGCGCGCACCGCTTCCGGGGTGTGCGCGGCGAGCGCGGTGACTTTCATGGAAGTGAGGAGTCGGGAGTCAGGAGCCGGGGATTAACGGAGTGCCTGGATGACCTGCAACCGGGCCGCTCGCAACGCGGGGAAGAATCCGCCGACCACACCCATGGCGACCGCGAACACGAGCCCGACGAGCAGCAGTGCGGGCGTCACGCGGAAACTGAACGCGACTTCGCTGAAGCTCGACCAGTTCGTCGTGCTCGTGACGATGCCGTTGAGCGGCAGCGCGAACAGACAGCCGAGCACCCCGCCGATCACGGCGATGAATGCCGACTCCGCGAGGAAGCTCACGAGCACGCTCCACGGCCGGAAGCCGAGCGTGAGCAGCACGCCGATCTCGGGCGCGCGCGACGCAATCGCGGCGTACATCGTGTTGATCGCCCCAAATACGGCACCGACCGCCATGATGCTGGTGATCATGACCGCGAGAAAGCTCAGAATGTTGCTCAGCAGCTGTGACTGCTGGGCGTAGAAGTCGGACTCGCGATGCACGTCCACGGTCAGGCGTTTGTCCGCCTGGATCGAGCGTTGCGCTTCCGCAAAGGCGCCGGGATCCTTCAGGCGGAACGTAATCGACTGAAAGACCTCGCCCCGGAACACGGGCATGAACTGCTCGTTCTCACCCCAAATCTCGGACTCGAATGCCGAGCCGGCGGCGGTGAAATTGCACGAGACAGTCCAATCGCGCCCGGCAAATCGCAGCGTCTGTCCGACGGCGGTATGTGGGAACCGCTGCGTCAGCCTGCTTCCTACGCACACTTCAGCCCGTCCCGAAGTCGGGCGCTGTCCCGCCGTGATCTTGACGTTGTTTCGGACGTCCCAGGCCTGGTCGCTGATGCCGCGGGCGACGACGTTCGCGATCTGCGTCGTATCGAACGACTTCGCGAGCGGAACTAGGACGTACACCTCGGGTGACACGAGCGCTCGCCCATCAGCGCCGGTGGCGACATGCGGGTCCGCTGCGATCATGCTGGCGACGTCGCGGCCCAAGCCGCTCGCCAGCTCCGAATCCGCGCCCTTGCGCAGGATCATGGCGTTGGTCGCGGAGCCGGTCCGAGCGAGCGCCGAGCGAAAGCCGTTGGCGAGCGCGAGCATGCCGATGAAGACGGCGACCACCAAACCGATGCCGAGGGCCGTGAACGCTGTGGAGACGGGCCGCTGCACCACACTGCGAACGTTGTAGGCGATGGGGATCATTCGACCTTCCGCAGGGCCTGCACGACCGGCAAGCGCGCCGCCCGCAACGCGGGGACGAGTCCACTCGCCAGCATCAGGCCGAGGGCCACCAGCGCGCCGATGATCAGCGTACTGGTCGCCACCTTGAAGCCGGGCAGAAAACCGGCGCCGTTGAATTTGATGGCTGGATAGAGCAGTTTCGCGCCACCGAGACCGATCGCTGCGCCTGTGAGCGCGAGCGTACCCGCCTCGACCATCACGAGCGCAAACAGCAGTCGATCAGAGAATCCGACCGTCTTGAGCACGGCGATTTCCCCGGTCCGCTCGCGCGCGCTCATCATCATGGCGTTCGCCGTGATCAGCAGGATCGCGAACACGACGGCCAGGCCGATCGTGTTCATGAGGAAGCTGACGTTGCCCCACATTGTCGCGAAGCTCGCCTGGAATTCCCGCTCGGTGCCCGTCTTGGTGGGCGAGCTCGAGTTGCGAAACATGTCGTCGATCGACTTGGCGATCTGCGGTGCATGCGACGGATCGTCGATTTCGACGATGTACCAGCCCGCGATCCCCGCCCGGCCAATGCGCTCGTCGAAGTAGTCGTGGTGGAAGATCAGCACGTTGTCGCCGATCGCGGGGTCCGTCGGGTGGTACACCCCGTCGATCTTGAACGTCCAATCACCCTGGAAAATGGTTCCCTGAAGCGTGACGTTCTGCCCCAGCTTCCAGCCAAAGTCGTGGATCAGGCGGTCGCCGATGATCGCGCCCGTGCGGTCCTGCAAGAACGCCTGTTTCTGATCGGCCGGCATCACGATCTCGGGATAGAGGTCGAGATAGGACTGCGCATCGACCGCGAAGTTCGCGAAGAAGTTCTTGCCGTCGCCGTATCGCCCGCCGAACCAGTTGGCCCAGGAAAGCCCGGTCACGCCGGGCAAGGCCTTGATCCGATTGCCGTACGCCAGGGGCAGCGGAAACACGAGACCGGTCGCATTCAGGGTCACCAGGCGCCGCGCGCCGCCGAACTGCGCTGCGGCCGCCATCGTCGTGACGACACTCCTGAGCGAGGCGAACAGAAACAGCGCGAGCGCCACGCTCGCGATCGTCAAGATCGACCGGAGCTTGTGACGGCCGAGGTTGGCGAGAACCAGCCGGAAGTACTTCACCGGCCGGCCGCGGCCATGCGCGGCTTCTCGATCAGGTCACCCTTCTCCAGATGCAGGATCGTCTTCGCACGCTCGGCGGCATGGGCGTCGTGCGTGACGATGATGATGGTCTTGTTGAACTCCTTGTTCAGCCGCTGCAGCAGCGTCAACACTTCCTGCGAGCTCTTGGCGTCGAGCTGCCCGGTCGGCTCGTCGAGCAGCATCACCGTTGGATCGGCGACGATGGCGCGCGCGATCGCGGTCCGCTGCTCCTGACCGCCGGAGAGTTGCCGCGGGTAATGATCGGCGCGATCGGCCAATCCAACCACGTCGAGCGCGATCTTGACGCGCTCAGCGCGTTCTTTGCCCGACAAGCGCGTGAGCAGCAGCGGGAGTTCGACGTTCTGATACGCCGTCAGCACCGGTAACAAGTTGAACGACTGAAAGACGAAACCGATGTGGCGGGCCCGCCACGCCGCGAGCTGCCCGGCGCTCATCGCGCTCACCACCTCACCGCCGACAGTCACGGTGCCGCGCGTCGGCCTGTCGAGGCCGGCGATGAGATTGAGCAGCGTGGACTTTCCCGAGCCGGAGGGTCCCATGAGCGCCGTGAAACTGCCGGCGTCAATGTCGAGCGTCAGATCGGTGAAGACGTCGATCCGTTGTTCGTCGCGCTGGAAGGATTTGTAGACGTCGCGAATCTCGACGAGAGCCATGGGCGAATGTCCAATGAAGAATGTTCAATGATCAATGATCATCGAACATTGATCATTGATTATTCGGTTTTACGCGCTGACCTTCTCGTGGAGTTTCAACGCCCCCAACCAGCAGCTGTTCCCCACCCGAGAGTCCCGCACGAATTTCGCGGAAATTACCGCTCACCGGACCTGCGTCAACGTCACGACCCTGTAAGCGTCCGTCGCGAATGATCCACACCCTATCGCGGCCGTTTTCGGATCGCACGGCCTCGGCGGGCACAAGGATGCGCGGGCGTTCGACGGGCGGCGTCGCGCCGGCGGTGGCTGAGCGCGCGGGCTGGAGAAACTCGACCTTCGCGCCCATCTCGGTGAGAATGCGGGGATCGCGGTCGACAATCGAGACCTTCACCTGCACGGTTGCGCGCTGGCGATCGGCGGTGGGCACCACCTGCCGCACGGCGCCGCGAAACGTGGTGTCGGGGTAGGCATCGAGCGTGATGCGCGCCTCCTGGCCACTCTGGATCCGAGCGATGTACGCCTCGTTGACATCGACTTCGACTTCGAGCGTCGCGAGGTCGGCCATCGTTACGACCGCACCGCGCGTAAGCCCGCCGCCCACCGAGGGCGCCACGACCTCACCCACCTCCGCTTCCTTGCGGAGTACGGTCCCGCTGAACGGCGCGCGAATGTAGGTGTTCTCGAGGTTCGCTTGCGCCACCCGCAGCGCGGCGTTTGCCGCCTCGACGCGCGCCTGTTGCGCATCCACGCGAGCATCGCCCTGCCGCGCCTTGCTCTCGGCGCTCTCGACTTCCTGCTGGGACACGAGGTTGGCATTCTGGGCGCGGACGTCGCGCACGCGGACGAACTCGCGCTGCAGTTGGTCGCGGTCCGACTGCGTTTCGATCAGCGTCGCCTTCGCGCTCGCGACCTGCGCCTCCGCCTGACCGACCGCGGCCGCGTAGTCGGCATTGTCGAGCCGCGCGATGATGTCGCCCTTATTGACCCGAGAACCTTCGCTGACATTGAGGACCGCGAGGCGGCCGGGGATCTTGGCCGAGACAGCAGCCTTGGTGCGCGCGACGACATAACCGTTTGCCACAACGGCCACCGCACCGTTACCGCCTCCTCCCGGCCCATTACCACCCGTGGTTGCCGCGACAGTGACGACCTGGATTGGCACGGCACCGCCACGACGCCCAATCCACACAACGGCAGCAACGATCAATGCGGCCGCACCCGTAAGCCAAAGCACGCGACCCAGCGCCCGCTTTACCGCGGGCGGCGGGTCGTCGCGATTGATCCGAAGTTTGGAAAGGTCTGCGGCTGGTGGTGCGCTCACGCCCCAGCAGGCTCAGGCGGCGGATTGCGCAGAATACCGCCGCTCGTGCGCTGCGGCGCTTTTTCCTTTTCCTGCTCCCCGCTCTCGGCGCGCGGCAGCGGAGCGGGCGGCACATAGGGCGGCAACGGCTGGCCCGCGACCACCAGCTCGACCAGCTCGCGTTCCAGCGTCTCGCGCTCGAGCAGCGCGGCGGCAAGCCGATCGAGCTCAGCGCGTCGCTCCGTGAGAACGCGGGTCGCCGTGCTATACGCGCTCGTGAGGATGTTTTTCACTTCCTCGTCCACGAGCTGCGCCGTTTTGTCGGAAATCTCGCGCCGCTGCACCACCTCGCGTCCCAGGAAGATTTCCTGCTCGCGGTCGCCCACCGCGATGGGGCCGATGACAGCGCTCATGCCGAACTGCGTGACCATGCGGCGTGCAATGTTCGTCGCCTGCTGAATATCCTGCGCCGCGCCCGTCGTCACCTTCTCGGGCCCGAACACAAGCTCCTCGGCCACGCGGCCGCCGTAGGCCATGGCGAGCCGCGACTCGATCGAGCGCTTGGTGTACTTGTGCAGCTCTTCCTCCGGCAGATACGCCGTCAGGCCGAGCGCGCGACCTCTGGGAATGATCGTGACCTTGTGCAGTGGGTCGGCATCGGGAACCGTGAGGCCGACGAGCGCATGTCCCGCCTCGTGATAGGCCACGAGCCTGCGCTCCTCGTCCGACAACACCCGGCTCTTCCGCTCGAGGCCGAGCATCACCTTGTCCTTGGCGTCCTCGAAGTCCTGCATGTCCACCGCGGCCTTGTTGCGGCGCGCGGCGAGCAGCGCGGCTTCGTTGACGATGTTCGCGAGCTCGGCGCCGGCGAGACCGGGCGTGCCGCGCGCGATGCGCTCCAGGTTGACGCCCGGCGCCATCGGAATCTTGCGGACGTGGACGCGCAGAATCTGCTCGCGACCCTTCAGGTCCGGCATGTCCACCACAATCTGACGGTCGAAGCGGCCCGGCCGCAGCAACGCGGGATCGAGGATGTCGGGTCGGTTCGTGGCGGCGAGCAGAATGACGCCGTCGTTGGACTCGAAGCCGTCCATCTCCACCAGCAGCTGGTTCAGCGTCTGCTCGCGCTCGTCGTGGCCGCCGCCGAGGCCGGCGCCGCGATGGCGGCCCACGGCGTCGATTTCGTCGATGAAGATGATGCAAGGCGCGTGTGCTTTGCCCTGCTCGAACAGGTCGCGCACGCGCGAGGCACCGACACCGACGAACATCTCGACAAAGTCGGAGCCCGACATCGAGAAGAACGGGCGGCCCGCTTCTCCTGCCACGGCCTTGGCGAGCAGCGTTTTGCCGGTGCCCGGCGGTCCGACGAGCAGCGCGCCTTTGGGCAGGCGGCCGCCAAGGCGCTGGAATTTCTGCGGGTCCTTCAGGAAGTCGATGATCTCCTCGAGCTCCTGCTTCGCTTCATCGCAGCCCGCGACGTCGGCGAATGTCACCTTGGGCGTGTCGCCCGCGAGCAGCTTCGCCTTCGACTTGCCGAACGCGAACGCGCGGTTTCCGCCTTGCTGCATCTGGCGCAGCATGAAGATCACGAGGCCGAAGATCAGCAGGTATGGCAGGAACGTGAGCAGCACGACGCCGAACGACTGGCCCGGCTCGCGGGCGCGCACGTCCACACCCTTGGCCATGAGGGTCTGGATCCACGCGTTGTCCGGGTCGGCCGCCAGCATGAGCGTGAAGCGCTCGACCGTCTGGCGCTTCACGACTACGGGACGCTGGAACGCGCCGCGCACCCGCTTCTCCGAGATTTCGACCGCGGAGATGTTGCCGGCGTTCAGCTCTTCGTTGAACTGCGTGAGCGTGATTTCCGCTTCTTCGCGCCGGCGGCTCGACGCGAGCTGCACGAGCGCGATCGTCCCGACGATGAGGAGCGCCCAAAACGAGAGCGTCCGCAGCATCCGGGCCCAGTTGAATTCCCGCGGTGGCGGGGGCAGTCGATTAGCCATCTACGTCAGACTCGCGATATAAGGAAGGTGCCGGAAGTTCTCCGCGTGATCGAGCCCATACCCGACGAGAAACAGCGTCGGCGCATCGAGTCCCACGAATTTCGCGTCCAGCTCCAGGTGATCAGCCACATGTTTGTGCAACAGCGCACAGATCTCCAGACTGCGCGGCCGCCGCTGCCGGAGCAGCGCGACCAGCTTGTTCAGCGTCTTGCCGGTATCGATGATGTCCTCGACCAGCAGGATGTGCTTCCCGGCGAGCTCCGTCTCCGGATCATACACCAGTCGTACGTTCCCGCTCGATACCGTTCCTTCGCCGTAGCTCGATGCGACGATGAAATCTACCTGCAGCGGCCGGTCGATCCGCCGCACGAGATCGCTCAGGAAGATGAAGCTGCCTTTGAGCAGGCCGAGCACCAGCAGCTCGCCATCGGGATAGGCCGCCGTGATCTCGCGCCCCAGGCTGGCGACGCGCTCCGCGATCGCGCGCTCGTCGAACACGATCCGCTTGAGCTCACGTCCCCCCGTCTGCTTCGGTCGAGCGGTGCTCGATAACATCCAGCCTCACGGCTCGAGTTCCGGGCGCCGGCACCCCTGCGGCACTGCGACAGATGCCCGGCACCCACAAAATGGTTTCGCCTCGACTGACCACCGGATACCGCGGTCGCGCGCTGCGCGGCACCCGTGCTTCCATGAACAGCCGCCGCAGCGGCCGATGCCCGACGCCGCCCAGCGGCACGAGCGAATCGCCACGCGCCGGCGCGCGGACTTCCCATCCCGCCGGATCCAGCCACGTCGTCCAGGTCGCGCGTTCGATCCTGGCGGGCGCTTTCTCCAGGGTCCAGCGAACTTCGAACATGCCGAACCGCGCCGAGCCGCGCTCGCCTGCCGGTGTTACGGACGGGAGCACTGCTTGGTTGCTCTCATCCCGGCCGACCTGCAGACGATCAAAAACAATTTCCGCCGACCACCCGCTACCGAGCGGGAGCCGGCGTCCGGACGGACGTTGCGCGAACTCTACCAGCTTCCGCGCTCTTGCGGGGCCAAGGATTAAGCCCACGCGCCGGGCCGCGGCTCGCAAGAGCGCGACCGACAATGCGTTATCATAGCCGCACACAGTCGCCCGGGCAACGGCGAAGCCGTTTTCCTGCAGGACGAGAGCCAAATCTGGAACGAGATCGAGCGCGCGATCCCAGGCCCGCCGCTCGCGCGCCGCGTGCCGGCCCACCAGGAGCAATTCCCGCTGCACGTCCGGACCCAATCGCTGCGACAGCAACGGCAGCAGCGTCGTGCGAAGCCACGAGCGCAGGTGCCGGGGATCGCGGTTGGCCGGGTCGTCGTGCACGGGCAAGCCCCGCGCCGTCGCGTACTCGGCAAGCTCAATCCGGGAAAACGGCAGCAACGGTCGCACCAGACCACCACGCGACTTCGCGGCGATGCCCGCGAGTCCGGCCGGTGCGCTGCCGCGCAGAACTCGCAGCAGGATGGTTTCCACTTGATCGTCGGCGTGATGCGCGGTGACGACGTATTTCGCGCCGCGCCGGCGCTGGATCTCGCGCAGCCACGCGTAGCGCGCGCGCCGGGCTTCGGTCTCTGTCGTCTCCGGGCCGAGACGCAGTGCGACGGTTTCGAAGGGCAAGCCGTATCGCGTAACGAGTTTTCTCAGGTTCTCAGCGACTTCGCCACTCCGCCCCTGGATTCCATGGTCAACATGGGCGACCACCAGCGAAAGCCCGAGCTCGCTCATCAAGCGATGCAACACATCCAGCAACGCCACGGAATCGGCGCCACCCGAGACGGCGACGAGCGCCTCTCCCGCTTCAGGGAAGAGTTTTGCCTTTCGGATGTGCGCGAGGACGCGCTGCGGCAACGAGTCCAGGGACATGTATCTTGAAGTATGCTCAACCCCGACCTCACCTACCAACTCCTGCGCAATCTCACCTCACCCGTCGTGGCGATCACGTCTGACCGGAAAGGCAAGAAAAACGGAATGATCTCCGATGCCGCCGTGCGCGCTTCGATCGTCCCCACCGTGCCGCGGCTGTCGGTGTACATCCACAAGTTCAACTACAGCCACGACATGATTTTCGAGACCGGACGCTTCGCCATGCATCTCTTGCATACGAGGCAGTTCGATATCGTGCACCGGCTCGGCTTCTTCAGTGGACGGGATCACGAGAAGTTGGCCGGGATCCCGCATCACACCGGCACGCTGGGTGTGCCGATCCTCGACGAGTGCTTTGCCCATTTCGAGTGCCGCGTCGTGAACGCCATGGACACGGGGAGCTCGACCTTGTTTCTCGGCGACGTGATGGCGGTGGGATGCGGCGCGGCCGCGGGGGGGGGCGAGCCCAAAGGCGAGCTGATGACGGCGGCCTATTTCCGCGCCAACATGCCGGCGGAGTGGCGGATCGAATACGAGGCGAAGCTCAAGGAAGCGCAGCGCACGGGTGAGGAAATGTCGCGGAACATCAAGCCGCTGGTGTGGAAAATCAAATAGACATGCTGAGCGCCTGAGAACCCCAAGAAGACTTAGGTTCTCAGGCGCTTTGCGACTCGCCTTATCGATTCAACAGCGCGCTAACCCCGATTCCAATCGCCCAGTTGCCGTTGTAGCTGACCGCATAGGACTTGTTCGCGGCATTCGGCATGAAATCGGTGTGGCCGTCGATCCGCAGCGCGAGCGTTTTGCCGAGCCGCTGGCGCAGTCCTACCTGGCCCGCGATGCCGCTGTCGTCGGCATCGTAGCTGCCCGAGTAGGAGTTCTTCACATAGCCGATGCCGGCAAACAGCTCGGAGTTGCTCGTCGGCGGAATGTTGTAGTTGAGCCACACGTGCAGGGGGCTGTGCTTGGCGCCGTTCTTTGAAGCGCTGGCGACATCCACCTCGACCGACAGCCAGGGCATCGCATGGACACCGACCCGCCCACCAAAGCCAAACGTGTTGCCAAGCGGGAGAGAGTTGTCGGCGTTCATGTATGCCGTGAACGCACCGACTTCGATCGATCCCTTCTTCTGGGCGTGCAGGGGAACGGCCATGGTACACGCGGCGCCGGCAAGCGCCAGTAGGACGCGGAACGTCATGACGGCCTCTTTTAGGAAGAGGCGTTGAAATAAGGCGTCGAAGGAATGCCGTCAAGAGAGAAGCGTCGAGCCGAAAACCGCCTATATAGCAGGGGTGGGATTCGAACCCACGACCCCGGCATTATGAGTGCCGTGCTCTCACCAGGCTGAGCTACCCTGCCACGTTACGCTCGAAAAACCTAGCGACCTCGCTAGTCCACGCCAACCCTCCACGTCTAGAGCTTCGTTCCCCGCAGCCTCGGTGGGGGCTGCAACAATTCCCCGGGCCGGACCTGCCACCAGCCAGGCCGACCGGTTGGAAGCGAGCGGTGCGGGCTGAGTGTCGTGGTTGTGTCCACCGAGAAGGTGTACGTGCCTGTCTGGCCGGCGGCGCTCGTACTGATGATGATGTCATAGACGTTGGACGTGTCCACCGAGAGCTTGATGAACGCGTTCGTGGTTGTTGTAGAGCTGTCGTCGTTCGAAGCGACGAGGTGACGGGCGTAACCGCTGTCCGGGGCGACCTTGTACACGGCCAGCGAGGGATTGATCGTGCTCGAACGCTCGGCAATCGACAGCACCGTCGGGGCGAACGCGATGATCCTGGCGACGTCGTAGTAATGGGGCGTGGCCGAGGAATCGGCGCAGTCCGTCGCCGTGACGGAATCGGTAACCGTGACCCCGCGCATCACCCAGACCTGGCGGCAGCCGTTCATCGCCGCCGTACGGCTGGTGACGCTGAGCGAGTATGTGCCTGTGGCAAAGGGGTCAAACGAGCTGGCGCCGACGATGTAGGGGCCGCCCGCCAGGATGATGTCGAGTTGCGGATTCTGTTGCTCGCCGAGAATGCTGTCATCATCAAAGGCCGTATAGTCTCCAGTGCCGCTGCCCAGCCAGAAGTCCAGCCAACCATCGAACGATCCGTGCATCGAAACCCGGATGTTTTGCTGCCCAGCAGCCACGGTGAGCGCATAGAAGTCGTAGTAGAAGGTGGCACTAATCCCGAGGCTGCGATGGCAATCGGCAGCCGTCAACGTGCCATTGACTGTCTGCCCGAAGGTGTACGGGGCCAGATAGTTGCAAGGGTCAACCGCGGTCGCATGGTATACCACGTTGGGAGCGCCGTGGACGGCGGCCGTAAGTGTGATGTTCCCCACCGTTCCACCGAGCGTGACGTTCGTGGAGCTCGACCCGTTGACGTCGGTCGTGTCCGTCGCTGGGCTGAAGGAAGCTGCTCCGCCCGGCGACACGCTCCAGGACACCTGAACGCCCTGCACGGGCTGCCCACTTCCGTCGAGTGCAACGAGACTCAGCGGGAACGCGAGGGCCGAACCCGTCGGCCCACTCTGGTTGTCGCCAGCGATGCCGGTGACAGACGCCGCTGAAGGACCACCACTCCCCGTGCTATCCCCACTGCAGGCACAGAGGACGCCGGCAAGGGCCACGGACACAAACCGACCAAGCTGCTTCATGCTCCCTCCTTATTTTGGCACGATGCGATAGAGCACCTCGCCGTTGCGGATCATGCCGAACTGCTCCCGGGCCACGCGCTCTTGTACCGCGGGATTCGTCTCCAGATCATGTGCCAGCTTGGCCAGTGAGTCGATCTCGATCCTGAGCGCCGCGACTTTGGTCCGTTCCTCCTCAAGCTGGCGCCGGATCGTGATCCAGTCGGCCGTGCTGTATTCACCGCCCCAGGCCGCGAGCGCCAGGAGCCCGACGCCGCCCGCAATCCCCGCAACGCGCGTGCGGGTCACAAACCGTACAGATGGCGACCGGGATAGTGCGCCACGTCTCCAAGCTCCTCGGCAATGCGCAGCAACTGGTTGTATTTCGCCACGCGCTCAGTGCGCGACGCGGACCCGGTTTTGATCTGGCCCACGCCGGTCGCCACGGCAAGGTCCGCGATGAACGTGTCTTCGGTCTCGCCCGAGCGGTGTGAGATAACCGAGCCGTACCCGTTGCCGCGCGCCAGCTCGATGCACTGCAGCGTCTCCGTCAGGGTCCCGATCTGGTTTACCTTGATGAGGATCGCGTTCGCGACGTTCTCTTCGATCCCGCGCGCGAGCCGCTCCGCGTTCGTGCAAAAGAGATCATCCCCGACAAGCTGCACCCGTTCCTGCAGGCTTTCGGTGAGCTTCGCCCACCCCGCCCAATCATCCTCGGCCAGCCCATCCTCGATCGAGACGATCGGATAGCGGTCGATCCATCCTTTATAGAGCGCGATCATCTCGACCGCGGTCTTCGTGCCGCCCTTGCTCTTCTTGAACGTGTACTTGCCATCCTCGTAGAGCTCGGAAGCCGCCACATCGAGCGCGATGGCGATGTCCTTCCCGGCCTCGTATCCGCCGGCTTCGATCGCCGCCATGATCGCCTCGAGCGCGGCCTCGTCATTCGGCAAATCGGGCGCGAATCCGCCTTCGTCGCCGACGGCCGTCGCGAGCCCGCGCTTGGACAGCACCTTCTTCAGCGCGTGGAACACTTCCACACCCATGCGCAGCCCTTCAGGAAACGTCTCCGCACCGATGGGAACGATCATGAACTCCTGGGAGTCGACGGTGTTGGCCGCATGGGCACCGCCGTTCAGGATGTTCATCATCGGAACGGGCAGCACATGGGCGACGGGGCCACCGAGATAGCGATATAGAGGAAGGCCGGCGTCCTGAGCGGCCGCTCTGGCCACCGCGAGCGAAACAGCGAGGATCGCGTTGGCGCCAAGGTGACTCTTGTTCGGCGTGCCGTCGAGATCGAGCATCGCGTAGTCGATCGTGATCTGATCTTCGGCCGACAAGCCCTCGAGCCGTGGCCCGATCATTTCGTTGACGTTCTTCACCGCTTCGAGCACGCCTTTGCCGCCGTAGCGTTTGGCATCGCCGTCGCGCAGCTCCACGGCTTCGTGTTCGCCGGTCGACGCGCCACTCGGCACGGCGGCCGTACCGCTCGCGCCGCTCGCCAGAGTGACATCGCATTCGACTGTGGGATTGCCTCGGGAATCGAGGATTTCGCGGGCGTGAACCGAGATGACAGTGCTCATGGTGGACGAACCCTACCGTGCCTTCGACTGAAGGGCAACCATCGCCGCCCGCACTTCGTCCCGCAAGCGTTCGCGGTCGCCGGGCTGCAGTCCGGTGGTGGGAATCGGCTCGCCTACGAGCAGCCGAATGGGACGAGAGCGCAGCCGCCACGCGCCCTTGGGAAGGATCTCAAAGGTGTGATGGACGTAGACGGGCACAATCGGCACCTGCGCGGCAATCGCGAGTCCGAACGGCGCGTTCTTGAACGGCAACAGCTCGCCGGTGCGACTGCGGGTCCCCTCGGGAAACACCAGGATCGACGAGACACCGGCGCGGATCGTCTGCGCCGCCGCGTCGTAGGCCTCGAATGCTTTCTTCCGGGCGGCGCGGTCGATGGCAACGTGTCCAGCCGCCCGCATCGCTGACCCGAGCAACGGGATCTTGAACAACTCCTGTTTGGCGACGAAGCGGACCGAGCCGGGCAGCGTCGCGAGGATCGCCCAGATGTCGAACATCGACGAGTGGTTCGACGCGTACATGAGCGTGCGGCCCCGCGGAATCTGCTCGAGGCCCTCGGCCACGACCGGAGTACCGGCGGCCTTCAGCACATCGCGCGCCCAGTCGATGTTCGCCCAGTCGTAGATGCCGCCGACGCGGTTCGGAACGCGAAAGATTCCGGCGATGACGGCGCCGAGCGCGTGGACGACAGTTGAGAAGAAGAGAACTACGTAATACCAGAGGGTCCGGACACTCACGCGAAGTGGTCGTATCCCGCGGGCAATGGAACCGGTTTGCCGTGATCGAGCAGTCGCACGCCACCGCGCCCGGCCGCGCCGCGCAGGCAGGTGCCGATTCTGCTGAGCTGTAGGCCCGTGTGCGCGCGGAAGGTCGACGCGCT
The DNA here is from genome assembly GCA_036558345.1 of Gemmatimonadales bacterium. Classification (GTDB taxonomy): domain Bacteria; phylum Gemmatimonadota; class Gemmatimonadetes; order Gemmatimonadales; family GWC2-71-9; genus 20CM-2-65-7. Next base: position 68,083 of record DATBFV010000125.1, read on the forward strand.
GGCATCACTGAAAGTCGGAGGCATGGTGCAAAGTAGCTCAAACTCCTCGCCGCTGGCGACTGCGGCCATCGCATCCACGTCTTCCCAGCAGGGGATCTGCTCGAGATTGATCTCGATGCTGACTTCGGAGGCGGCCGCGAGATGCTGGGCATCCGCGGTGAGGCCGTCGGAGATATCGATCATCGCGCTCGCGCCATGGCTCGCGAGCCAGCGGCCGGCATCGATGCGCGGCTCGGGACACGCGTAGCGATTGCGCAAAGCCGTGGACATCGGCTTGCCCTCCCGGAATCGTCGCAGCGCGAGGCCGGCGCCACCGAGATGGCCGGTGACCCAGAGCGCATCACCGTCGCGCGCGCCCGAGCGCCGCACCGGACGCTCCGCGCTACCGAGCACGCAGACATCGACGATGTACTGATCGGCGCGCGTCAGATCTCCACCCAGGACGCGAGCGCCCAGGTTGTTCACCATCGTGGCGACGCCCGCCATGATTTCGGCCGCCGGGTCGTGACCGCTCTTACCCGGAGTCGCCGGAACCCCCAACGACACGAGCACGCCGATCGGCTTGGCGCCTTCCGCGGCGAGATCGGACAGCGCGGAGCCGGCAGCGCGGAAACCGATTTCCTTGAAATCGAGCCAGTCGGTCTTGAAGTGAACGTCTTCGAGCGAGATGTCGATGCTGACGGCGAGCGTGGTCGAGCCGAGCGGTATGAGCGCGCAGTCGTCGCCGAGCTCAGCCGCGTCACCCGAGATCGCCGCGATCTGGGTGAGGATGCCGCGTATGCGATCGAATTCCTTGCCCGGCCCGAGTTTCATACTTCCGGCGCGTCGAGCTCGGTGAGCACGGGAGGCCGCGCCGGTTTCACGTCTCTCCACGATTTCCACACATCGGGCAGCGCGGCGAGCACGTCGGCCGGACGCAGGCTCCGCGCCGTCCACTGCCGCGCGCCCTGCTCCGCCGCGCGGCCGAGCGCATGCGCGCCGAGCGCCGCAGCCTCAGCGGCGGCCGTGCCTCGCGCGAGAAATGCGCCGACGAATCCCGCAAGAAGGTCGCCACTGCCCCCCGTCGCGAGTCCGGGATTGCCGCTCGCGACGACATACTGGGGACCGCGCAAATCGGCGACGACGGTGGGGACGCCTTTCAACAGCACGGTGCACTTGAGCTTTGCCGCCGCACGCGCCGCGGCCGACCAGCGATCGTTGGCTGCTTCGTCGGCTAACTGATCGCCCGCCAACGCCCTGAACTCCCCGAGATGTGGCGTACAGACCAAAGCGCGACTGCCCGCCGCGGGGGACGCGTCGGCACGAAACAGATGCAACGCATCAGCATCGATTACGGTGGGCACTGCACGACGCGAGAGGACTTCACGAATGAACTGCTCGCGTGACGTGCGCGGCTCGCGACCGAGGCCGGGACCGAGCACGATCGCGTCGGCCCACTCGAGTCCTTCGGCAACGGCGGGCTCGAGCGTCTCACCGATTGCGGTCTCGACAGTCAGCACATCCGGCAGGCTCGCTTGCGCCGCCGCGATGGTTTCGCGCGCGGCCACGAGTTTGACGAGTCCCGCACCGGCCGCGAGCGCGGCACGGGCGGCGTGCAGCGCGGCGCCCGTCATTCCGTTCGAGCCGCCGACGATGCACACGCGCCCGCGATCGCCCTTGTGCATCTGCGGCGCGAGTCGCGGCAGCCGTTCGGCCGCCCAGGAATCGGTGACCAGCACCGGCCAACTGGCGTCCGGCGGCGGAAAGCCGATGTCGACGATGACGATCTTGCCGCACCACTCGCGCGCCAGCAGATGGCCACGGCGCGGTCCACCGAATGTCACGGTGATGCGCGCATGAAGCGGTCCATGCGCTTCGCCGCTCGTGAGGTCGAGACCCGTGGGCCCATCGACGGCGAGAATGGGCGCCCCAAACGCGGCGACACGCTCCGCCAGCACCAGCACCTCGCCTTTCGCCGGCCCGACCGCGCCGGTGCCGAGTAGCGCATCGACGACCAACGCCGCCTGGGGCCACGCCTCTTCGCGACCCAATTCATGCACGCCATCGACCCGCGCGAGCGCGCGATTGTCGATCGCGTCGTCAGTCTTGGGATCGACGGACGCCACCCACACCGGCACACCCGCGGCATGCAGCGCACGCGCGATCACCCACCCATCGCCACCGTTGTTGCCCGCGCCCGCGGTGACCACAACGCCGCCCGTCGTCGCTTCCGGAAACTCGTCGACCAGCACCTGCACGATCGCGCGGCCCGCGGTCTCCATGAGCACCCGGCTCGGCACGCGATACTGCGTGCGCGCCGCCGAGTCCCAGGCCGCCGCTTCGGTCGCCGAAAGCACCGGAATCGCGTTCACGAAATCACCACCCCCGCATAACCGACCACGCGCGCGTTGTCGCCGGAGATCCACCCGGAGTGGCGATAGTCTACCACCTCGGCGCGCGTCCCGCCCATCCCACGCGTCGCGGCCAGGATCGTCGCGACCGGCGCGCGCCCGCACATCGAAATCCGCTCGCGCTTGCAACGGGCGAGCAACTCTTCGCCGTCGAGCGCCGTCACCGCTTCCAGCGCGCGCGCGTCCTTCTGCTCGGAGACCGCGGCCGGCTCGTAATGGTTGAGATCACTCGAGCCAAGGAGTAGCGTCGGCTCACCGACTGCGCCGATGAGTTGGGCGAGGATCTCTCCCAGACGCCGCGCCGGATCCCAGGCATCCCAGGCAATGACGAGAGGGACGATGCGTACATCGGGCCGCAATACCTGGAGGAATGGCAGCTCCACTTCAACGGCATGCTCATGCGCATGCGCATCATGGTCCACTGCAACAGTGTTGTCGGAGATGTGTCGCAATGCGGTCGCGGCATCCGCATCGACCGGAACGTCGCCGAGCGGAGTTCGGAAGGCCCCCGCTTCCCACAGAGAAATGCCGCTGTCTGCCCTGCAAATCCCCGTGTGATTGGGAGCGAGGATCACCACGAGCCCTGGAATGCCGGTGCGGGCAAAAGCCTTGGCCGCGGTCGGGCCTGAGTAGATGTAGCCGGCGTGAGGCACCACAACCGCCCGAGCGTTCCCCCTCTCCGCTTGCGGAGAGGGGGTCAGGGGGTGAGGACGGCGAGCATCGGCGAGGAGTGTCGCGACTGTCGCCCGCAATTCCGCGGGGTCGTTTGGATAAAAGCGACCTGCAACCGCGGGCTGTCGGATCACTCCCCGGAGGTGGAAACTCCGGGCCAGCGATAGCCTTGGCCGGGCTTGAAGACCTCGGCGAAGTCGTACACGCGCTCAAAGTCCTCGAGCTTGTCCGTGGGCTGCTGCGCCAGCAAGCCGACGTCGATCAGCCTGAACACGATCTGCCCGAAATCCTCAGTGGACTGAACACACCAATGTGAGAGCACCGCGCCGGCGAGCATCCCGAACTGCTCCAGTGCGAAGTCGCGGCACGCCCACGCCAGCTCCATGCCGCTCAAGTGGCGCCGCTCCGGCAGCCGCGTCTGGGCGAATTCGAGCGCCGCGAGGACGAAGACGTACGCGCGCTCATTGTACTTCCCGTCGCGTCTGCGAATCTCGGCGAGCGCCGCTTCGAGTGTGGCGACGTCGCTCATCGGCGGACTTCGCCCGGAGGCGGTGGCGGCGGAGTGGTTGGAGGCGCCGACGGTGTCGGCACGACACGGATGCCCCCGGAACGGCGCTCGCCTCTCCGTTCTTCCGGTGGGACCTCCAACAGGGCTAATTCGAGCACGTCGTCAATCGTTTCCACGAGCTGGATATCGAGCAACTTCTGTACCTCTTCCGGCAAGTCAATGAGGTCGTTCTTGTTACGTTCCGGAACCAGCACGCGGGTGACCCCGGCCCGTGCCGCAGCCGTCAGTTTTTCTTTCAGTCCGCCGATAGGCAGCACCCGGCCCCGCAGGGTCAGCTCGCCGGTCATGGCAACGTCATGGCGTGCGGGTCTGCGACACAATAGTGACGCAAGTGCCGCGGCAATCGTGATGCCGGCCGACGGCCCGTCCTTGGGCACGGCGCCGGCCGGGACGTGCAGGTGCACGTCCGATTGCGTGAACGCGTCGGGCGGGATGCCGAGGGCAGCGGCCCGGGCGCGCAACAAGCTCCATGCCGCTTGTGCCGATTCCTTCATTACATCACCCAGCTGCCCGGTGAGGGTGATCTGACCCTTGCCGGGCATCCGGATCGCCTCGATGAACATGATGTCGCCGCCGACCGGCGTCCAAGCCAGACCGGTGGCCACACCGATCTCCGGCGCGCGCCCCGCGACCTCGCTTTGGACCTTTGGTTGGCCGGCGTACTTCTCCAGGTTCTTCGAGGAGACCTTGACCGTCTTGGCGCCGGCTTCGACGACTTCCAGGGCCGCTTTCCTCAGCACGCCCTGAATCTCGCGCTCGAGCTGGCGCACCCCGGCCTCGCGGGTGTATTCGCCGATCAGCCGTTCGACTGCGCCATCGGCGATGTGCGCGCGCTCGGTCTCCCCGCCGAGCCCCGTTTCCTTCAGCTGGCGCGGCATGAGATAGCGCTTGGCGATCTGCAGCTTTTCCGACGGCGTGTAGCCCACCAGCGTGAGCTGCTCCATGCGATCGAGCAGCGGATCGGGGATCGGCTGGGTGCTGTTCGCGGTCGCGATGAACATCACTGCCGAGAGGTCGAACGGCACTTCCAGGTAGTGATCGACGAACGTCGAGTTCTGCGCGGGATCCAGCACCTCGAGTAACGCCGCCGTCGGATCGCCGCGCACATCGGCACCCATCTTGTCCACTTCGTCCAGCATGAGGACCGGGCTGCGTGTCTCACAGCGTTGCAGGGCGTGGATGATGCGTCCGGGAATCGCCCCGACGTAGGTGCGGCGGTGGCCGCGAATTTCCGCTTCATCGCGCACGCCGCCGAGCGACACGCGCGTGAACTTGCGGCCCAGCGCCTCGGCGATGCTCTGGCCGAGCGACGTCTTGCCGACGCCGGGCGGCCCGACGAAACAGAGGATCGAGCCTCTCGCCTGCGGGTTGAGCGTCCGCACCGCGAGATACTCGAGGATCCGCTCTTTGATCGTCTTGAGATCGTAGTGGTCGCGGTCGAGAATTTCGCGCGCGGCCTTGAGATCGAGCCGGTCCTGCGTCACGCGACTCCACGGCAACGCAGCGAAGACGTCGAGGTAGGTCCGCGCAACCTGATACTCGGCCGATTGCGGCGACATTTGCCGCAACCGCTTCAACTCGCGGTCGGAGACTTTCTTTGCTTCCGGTGAGAGCTGCGCCTCTTCGAGGCGCCGCGACAGCTCCTCCAACTCGTCGTCGCCTTCGCCTTCGCCCAACTCCTGGCGAATCACTTGCAACTGCTCGCGCAGGACGTACTCACGCTGATTCTGGTCGAGCCGGTTCTTCACTTTCTCCTGGATCTGCGTGCCGACCTCGAGCACCTGCAGCTCCTGCACCAGGAATTCGCCGAGCCGCTCGAGCCGGTGCGTCACGTCGTCGATCGCGAGCAGCTCGGCCTTGGCGGGCAGCGCCAGATCGAGGTTCGCGGCGATGAAGTCGGCCAGCTTTCCCGCTTCCGTGATGCCGGCGAGCACCTCGTGCAGCTCGGAGCCGAGGTACGGAGCGATGTCGATCACCCGCGAGAATTGCGCGATGATCGTCCGCTTCAACGCTTCCGTGCGCGCGTCTTCGAGCGTGTTCTCCGTCACCGGCGCGAAGTCGGCCATCAGCCACTTCTCGCCCTGCGCGATGTTTTGGAGTCGCGCGCGCTCGAGCCCCTGCACCATGACGCGCACCGAGCCGTCGCCGAGCTTGAGCATCCGGACGATCGTGCCGAGCGTGCCAACGTCGTAGAGCTGGTGCGGCAGCGTGTTCATGACCGCGCCCTCGGGCGGCTCCACACCACCCATCGAGCGCACGACGCCGAGCAGCACGCGCTTCTCGCCCTGGATGATCTCGTCGATCAACTGAACGGCTTTGGGATCTGTGAGGGCCAACGGTAAAACGACGTGGGGATAAACGACGAGCTGGCCCAAGGGAAGGACCGGCAGGCGTTCCATTAGGTCACCCGCACGGATTGCGCCCCCGACGCCCGCGGCGGCTGTTTCGCGAGCCGGATCTCGAGGAAACCGTGCTCGTACGTGGCGCGGATGGATGCCGGATCGACCACGACGGGCAGCCGGAACCGGCGCTCGAACGGTCCGATCTGCACTTCCATCGCGTGGTAGTGGCGCTTGCCGCTGCCCGGCTGCCGGGTGGTGCGCTCACCGGAGATCTTCAGGATTCCTTCGTCCAGCTCGACGTGGAAATCCTCGGCCCGCATCCCGGCGATATCCATGTGCACGATGAGCTCCTCGTCGGTCTCGTAGACGTCCGTGCGAGGCTTCCACTTGGGCGAGGCGACGAATCCGACCGGCCTGCCGTGGGCGACCTCATTGAAGTAGACGTCGAGCTCATCGGCGAGATGCACAGTCAGCGATCCCGAACCACGAGACGGACGGCCGGGAGGCGAGGGAGGAGCGAAGTCCGAGTCAGCCATGAAGGGACTAAGATAATGCCCGGAAGGCCCCATGGTGGGGCTTAGATCACGGCATCTACCTCACGTACTTTGTCCAGATCAGAACGACACCGCACCCGGTGGACACCTCCTGGTACTGCAAGGGCACGCTCGCGGGCCGGGGGTACACCTCGACGCCCACAAGGTCCTTGGGCCTCATGGTCTGAACCTGCTCCCAATCGCCGGGGGCACCGTCGATGTACAACCCGGGGACACACCACCCATTGCCCCCCGCACTCGGGGCCGGTAGCAGCGGGATGAAGTCGGTATTGCCATTCCCCTTGACCAGTTGAACCGACGGGACGGTCGTGAGCACCGTGCGCATCGACGGCATGTCGGCCACGTCCGCTTCGGTGCGGTAATAGCCCAACCCATTGCCGTTGCGGGCGCGCTCCTCGAACGCGGTCCGCATGCGCTCCGGCGCCCCCATCACACGGACCGGGGCGAGCATGACAGGCAGCGCGGCCATGGTCACCGGCACCCAGACGCTGTCGCCGGGCCGGAGGTCCACCGCCATCCCCGTCGGCGCGCGACCGATCGCCTGCACCGTGATCCATTGCGTGCCGGGCGCGACGCCGCGAATCGTGAATGTGCCGTCGTCGTTGATCACGGTGGCCGCGCCTTCACGGACGGTCACGCGGCCGCCCCATACCGGCGTCTGCTCCGTTGTGACGGCCTGACCCTTGAGGAGCGCCGGCTGGCGCGCGGGCGCGAGCGCCACCTGGATGTCCTGCCGGCCGATGCCGCGGGGGCCGAGTTGCAGATCGATCAAGCCAGACGAGTCGTGCTGCGCGTAGGCGCGGAGCCCGATCTTCATGTCCGTCGCGACACCGCACGCGTAGAACGTCCCGGTGGAGTCGGTCCGCACCGTGAGCGCGCGTGGTATGGTCTGCACCGCCCGGGGATCGGTCTGCCTGAGCCGGATCCACTCGAGCAACACGCCGGCGCCGGCGAGGTGCGCTTCGGTCCTGGCGTCCTCCACGACGCCGTACACGAGCCCCGAGTCCGAGCGCGACTCGAGCTCCTCGCCGCAGCGGCGCCGCCACAGCGTCGCAAGCGACGGCGTCGCGACCCGGAGTGGCAGCGACTCGTGATCCGTGATGGTGAACGGAACCGCCAACGTGAACAGACCGGCGGAGTCGAGTCCGGGGTGTGAGACGAGCAGCGTGTACCGGCCCGGGGCAATGCTGTCGAGCTGAAAGCGACCGTTGGCGTCGGTCTCAGCGTGGTGGGTGGTGCCGCGCAGCAAGACGTCGGCGCCGTGGAGCGGCGCCCTGAGCAGACTGTCGTAGACCGTCCCGGACACCCGTCCGGATTGGGCCACGACGATCGAAGGGGCAAAAACCAGGAGCCACGATAGGCGGCGCATGTCCTTAAAATCGAACTATTGCAGGTATTTGGTCCAGATGACGACGGCGCCGCATTCACTCCCCTCGACCTGGAATTGGAGGGGTACGGTGATGCCGCGGGGATATACCTCCAGGCCGACGAGGTCCTTGGGCCTGTAGCTGGCCAGCTCGTCCCAGGCGTCCCGCAACCAGACTCCGTCGACGAAGAGCACCGGCTGGCACCAGCCGATCGGCGTGCCGTCGGGGGAGAAGCCGGCTGTCGGCAACAGGACTACGAGGTCGAAGACGCTGCGTCCCGTGACCCTGACCGAAGGAATCGATCTGAGCACCGACCGCAGCGACGGCGCATTGGCGATGTCGGACTCGTCACGGAAATAGCCCAATCCCTGGTGGTGTCGGGACTGGAAGTCACTCAGCACCTGCGCCTGCCGAGCGGTCACGTAAACCGTGGCGAGCGTTACAGGCACCGGGCCGAGCGTGACGGGGAGCCACACACTGTCGCCCGGACCGAGATCCACTGCTTGCTCGCTGGGCGCGCTCCCGATTGCGCGTATCGTCACCCACTGCGTGCCGGGCGAAACGCCGCGAATGGTGAAGGTGCCACCGTCGTCGATCGCAGTGCTCGCGCCCTCTCGCACCGCAACGCGCCCGCCCGACACGGGCACCCCTTCATCGGTGACCGCTCGGCCAGTCAGCACGGCGCCCTCGCGTGCGGGCTTCAGTGCGATACGCAGATCCTGTCGGCTGATTCCACGCGGGCCAAGTTGCACATCGATCCGGCCAGACGAATCGCGTTGCGCATACCCTCGGAGTCCGATCGTCCAGTCGGTCGCGATGCCACAGGCGTAATAAGTACCGGTCGAATCGGTGCGCACGGTCAGGTCGTGAGGCTGCAGCTCCACATCGCGGTCACCAGTCTTGGCGAGCACGAACCATTCCAGCAGCAGGGCGGCGCCCGCAAGATGAGCGTGCGTCTGGGCGTCCTGCACGACGCCGAAAATCAGACCGCTGTCGGAGCCCGCCTTCAATTCCCGGCCGCAGCGGCGTCGCCACAGTGTCGCGCGCGATGGCGTAGCCACCTGCACTGAAGACACGGAATTGCGACTCACCGTGACAGGGATGGCGAGCGTGAAGACCCCCGCGGAATCGAGTCCAGGATGCGAGACCTGAAGCGTGTAGCGTCCGGCCGCAACGCTGTCGAATTGGAAGCGGCCCTTGGTGTCGGTCGCCACGTGACGGGCCGTGCCGGCCAACCAGACATCGGCACCGCTGAGCGGTGCGTGGAGCAGACTGTCGTAGACCGTCCCGACCAGCGGGCGCGCATCCTGGCCCAGCAAGGTCGACGGCACGAAAGCCAGCGGTCCAATCCACGACAGGTGACGCATGCCGCTATCCCGTGATGTAGGTGCGCCAGTGAATCGTCACCGCAGAGCCATCCGCAATCAGCTTCGACATCGGCGTTTTCAGCTCGTTCGCGAGGTCGCGGTCGCACAACGTCTCGGCATTGCAGTCGAGCCGGGTGTCCTCCGCGCGCCACACATTCCACCGGGGATGGTCCACGCGGTACTCGAGCGTCGGCTTGCCGCGCTCGCCGTTATACCCCCACTGCCGCACGGTCAGAAACTCTTCGAGCGTGCCCTCCCCCGGCTCGGCGCCCGCTCCGCCGCCCGAGCCCGCCACGGTGCACCATCGTCCGGCGTCACTCCATTGGTACTCGACGTCCGGGGGCGGCCCCGCGGACACTTTGCTCCGCATCGGCACCACGAGATACGGCTCTCTATAAAGGAGGCGAGCCATCCCTGCGACGAGCGGTCGCGGCACGATTTCGCGAATAAAGACCACGCCATGCCGCACGCTGTCTTCCGTCACCCGTCGAACATAGAAGCGGAGGTACACTTCCTCGAAGTTCTGGTGCAACGGCACCGGCGCACCGAGAACCTTGGTCTCCTGGAATTGAAAGCCAACGAGGCTGACGAAGGTTTGGCCACGCCACGAATCGAGGGTCGTGCCCTCTGGGACGAGATCGATGAGTCGCGCCCGGTCGACCGCGAACGTC